>NZ_JASERH010000064.1:0-221934 GCF_030766975.1 Streptomyces sp. KL116D
AGTTCGAGCTGTACTTCGACATCTAAGTCGACCCGAGCACAGCCAAGGGCCGGTGTCCCCTCGTGGGGCACCGGCCCTCGTGCGTTCCCGGGCCGGGCCGGGCCGGTTCGGTCGTCTCCCCGTGCGGAGCGGGGCAAAGGCTCCTAAACTCGGGCGAAATCGACCGCACTGAATGCCTCGGAGGAGTGCAGCCATGAGCAATCTGTTCGTCGTCGCCTACAACGATCTCGCGACCGCCCAGCAGGTCCGGGACAAGATCCTGGCGATGACCAAGGAGCACCTCGTCGAGCTCGAGGACATCGTCGTGGTCGAGCGGCGGGAGAGCGACGGGAAGATCAAGCTGCACCAGGCCGTGAACCACACCGCGATGGGCGCCGCGGGCGGGGCGCTGTGGGGTGGGGTCATCGGGCTGCTGTTCCTCGTGCCGTTCGTGGGGGCCGCCGTGGGCGCGGCCGCCGGTGCGGCCGGCGGGGCCATGACGGACACCGGGATCAACGACAACTTCATGAAGGAGCTCAGCCAGAACCTGCGGCCGGGCGCGGCAGCGCTGTTCGTGCTGGTGAAGCAGGCCGCCAAGGACAAGGTCGTGCCGGAACTCGCCCAGTTCGGCGGGCAGTTGGTGCAGACCTCGCTGAGCAACGAGGAGGAGGAGCAGCTGCGCGACATGCTGAAGGCCGCGCAGGAGAAGCACGGCGCACAGCACGACACACAGGCGAGTGCGCAGGAGACGGTGCCGGACACGGCGCAGCCTGCGGGAGCCTGAGGTTCCGTCAGTCGGTGGGGAGTTCGATGCGGCCCTCGATGACCTCCCGGGCCACGTCGGCGACCTTTCGTTGGCGGGATCGCGCGTAGCGGCGTAACCGGGCGAAGGCCGCTTCGAGGGTGAGGTCGTACCGGGCGGCGAGGATGCCCTTCGCCTGCTCGACGACGACCCGGCTGGACAGGGCGTGCTCCAACTGTCCCGCCAGCACCCGGCTCTCGCTCACCTCGCGCTGGAGGGACAGGGTGTGTCCCGCGGTCTCGGCGAGGGAGCGGGACAGCTTCAGGGCCCGCTCGTCGAGGAGACTGCCGGGCGCCGTGAACAGGACGAGGCAGCCGGCCGGGCCGTCCTTGGAGAACAGCGGCAGCGCCGTGACGCGGCCGTGGCCGAGGGCCAGGACGCGCGGGGACCAGCGCGGCCAGCGCACCTGCGTGGGGCGGGTGGTCACGTCCACGTCGATGAGGGCGCAGCCCGTCGTACGGGCGTCGTGACCGGGCCCCTCCCGCCAGCCGACCGCGTCCGCGGCCAGGGCCTGCAGGGCACCGTCGGTGCCGTCGGTCTGGATCGCGGCGGCGCCGCCCGGGGTGTACTGGACGATCGCGCCACGCGCGCCGAACAACCGCCGGCCGCTCTCCACGAGGGCGGCGAGCAGGGCCTGCGTGTCGAGCGGATCGCGGGCGGCCTCCCCCGTCAACCGGGCGAAGACCGCGGCAAGTTCCTGCTCCTGCAGCGTCACGGTAGCGACCTCTCAGCCGAGTTTGAGTAGTCCTGCGACGATATCCCGGGCCACCTCGCCGACGGCCCGGCCGTCGGAGAACGCGCGCGCTTTGACCAGTTCCAGCGCATCCGTGACGTGACAGCCCGTCTGGACGGAGACCATTCCGGCGGCCTGGTGCACCTCGGGCCGGTGGTCGATCTCGTCGAACAGGCCGTCGCCCGCCTCGCGGCCGAGGATGAAACTGCGGGTCAGAGCGTCGGCGACCCGCATGAACCGCGTGATGTCCGTGGTGGCGGAGCGCGCGTCGAACACGGCGAGGGCGCCGATGCAGTCCCCCGGCACCTGGAGCGGCACGGCGACCACACGGCCGATGCCGAGCGACTCGATGGCCGGTCCGTATCCCGGCCAGCGGGACCGCAGCACGGTTCCGGACGCGGCGACGGGGATCAGCTCGGCCACCGCGTCCCGCGCCGGGCCCTCGCCGAGCGTGTACTCCAAGTCCTGTGCGTGGCGCGCCGGTTCGTCGGACGCGGCGGCGGCCAGCTGGTTGCTGTCCGCGTCGACGAGGGTCACCGCCACGCTCGCTGTGCCGCACGCCTCCGCGACTCCGGTCATGAACAGGGGCGGCGGACCGCCCCTGCGCGTCCATTCGGTGGTACGGACGGCGTGGGCCTCGAGGAGGTCCGCCGCCACCCGGTGCCGCGCGGCGGTCGTACGGTGGATGTGGGCCATCCTGAAGTGCAGCTCTGTCCGGGTCTGCCGGGCGAAGACCTCGTGATGGTCGGCCAGCCGTTCCTCACGGTCGGCGCGCTCGCGTGCGCGGACCGCCCTCTGCCATGTCACCGCAGCGCCGTCGGGCACTTGGTCCCGGGCCGTCATGTCCTCAGCCTACGCCGCCGGGGTCACTCCGTACCGTCGCTCCGGCCTTCTTCCATCAGCAGAACGACACCGCCACGGTGGCCGTCGAACGGGCTGCACTGGACGGTGCACGTGATGTGACGGCCGAGTCGGTTGACCGCGTTGATCACGGCCGTCGCGCCGCGCTTGCGCGTCTTGACGCATTCCTCGACCGTGGCGAGCAGTTCGCTGGTCGGCAGACCGAAGTCCAGGCCGAAGAACGGCTCGTCGATCACCTCGTCCTGCCGCAGTCCCCACAGGTCGGTGGCGCCCCGGTTCCAGCTCTTGACCTTGAACCCCTTGTCGAGGACGACGACGGCGGCCGCGATGGAGGTGAGGACGCCCTCCAGGAAGGCGCGGGCCTCGTCCAGCTCCTCGCTGCGGATCCGCATCTCCTCGTTCATGGTCTCCAGTTCCTCGTTGCCCGACTGGAGTTCCTCGTTGGTGGTCTCCAACTCCTCGTTCGTGGACTGGAGTTCTTCGTTCGTCGTCTCCAACTCCTCGATGGAGGACTGGAGTTCCTCGTTCGTCGTCTCCAACTCTTCGTTCGTGGACTGGAGTTCCTCGTAGGCGGTCTCCAGGTCCTCGCGCACCCGCTTGACCTCGGCCTTGAGCTGCGTGGCGACCGTGACGTCGGTGAAGGTGATGTTGGTGGCGGCGGGCAGTCCGGCCGAGCCGACGAGCGGCTGGATGAGGATGTCGAAGTACTGGACGTCCTCGCCGACCCGGCGCTCCGCCCCGTTCACCCGCAGGGTGCGGCGCTCGTGCGTGGCCTGCTCGATCAGGGAGCGCAGTTCGACGGGACGGTAGGAGATCTCCAGGTCCTGGAAGGGGCGCCCGATGTCGTTGGCGGTCAGTCCGAACTGGACGCGGGCGTGGTTGTTGATGAGGACGACGATGCCGTCGACGTCGACCGCGAGGGCGGCGCCGGGCGAGGCGTCGAGGATGAGGTCGCGCAACTGCCGGTTGCGGGTCACGCTCTGGACCTCCAGCCCGAAGCCCTGCCGCATCTTGACCGGAACGGGCTGGTACGGCGTCGACGCCTCGCCGGGCCGCCGCCGGAAGACACGCTGGCGCATGCTCATCACATCGAACCGGTCGGAGTCGTTGAGCAGCATCTCGGCCTTGCCGAGGAAGAGGTAGCCCCCCTCGCGCAGGGCGAAGTGGAACCGGTCGATGATCTGTGTCTGCGCCTCGACGTTGAAGTACATCAGCGTGTTGCGGCACACGAGCAGGTCGAGGCGGGAGATCGGGGCGTCGCGGGTGATGTCGTGACGGCCGAAGATGACCCGGCGGCGCAGGTCGGAGCGGAAGCTGAACTGCGAGCCGTTCTGCTCGAAGTACTTGTCGCGCAGTTCGGGGGCGAGCGGTTCGAGGGTCTTGGCGGGGTAGAGGCCGGAGCGGGCGTCGCGCAGCGCCTCGTCGTCGACGTCGGTGCCGTAGATCTTGACCCGGTTCAGCGCCTCCTCGAGACCGAGGGCCTCCGCGAACATGATGGCCAGCGAGTACGCCTCCTCGCCGCTGGAGCAGCCCGCGCTCCACACCCGGATCTCCTCGTCGCCGCCGACCTGCGCGAGGAGCTCGGGCACCACCTCGCGCTGCAGGAACGTCCAGGCGTCGGCGTCGCGGAAGACGGAGGTGACGTTGATCAGGATGGTGTTGAACAGGGCGCCGAACTCGCCCGCGTTCGTCTCCAGCTGGTCGCGGTAGTCGGCGTACGAGTCGATGCCGACGTCCGACATGCGCTTGCGGATGCGCCGCCCGAGGGACGAGCGCTTGTAGCCGGAGAAGTCGAATCCCCGCGCGTCCCGCAGGAATTCGAGCAGCCCCTCGAGCTCCTCGTCCGTCTCTACGTCCTGCGCGTCAGCCGCCATGGTCCGTCCTACTGCCTCTTGATGTCGACAAGTCCCCGGATCACCGTGGGGATCTCCTCCAGAGGTAGCACGAAGTCAACTGCTCCCGTACCCACGGCCGCCTCCGGCATGCCGGAAAATTCGGCGGTCTCCGGATCCTGGGCGATCACGGTACCGCCCCGCGACTTCACCGCGTCGACACCCATGGCGCCGTCGTTGCCGGTGCCCGTGAGCACGACGGCCACCGCGCGGGATCCGTAGGCGCCCGCGACGGACTCGAAGAGCAGGTCGGCGGAGGGCCGCAGGAAGTGGACGAGCTCGCTCCGGGACAGCGAGAGCGTGCCGTCGGGTCCGGCCAGGAGGTGCCGGTCGGGCGGCGCGATGTAGACGGTGCCGGCGTGGGCGGGCTCGTCCTGCTCGGCGAGCTTGACGGTCAGATCGGTGCGGCGGTCGAGGATCTCGGCCAGCACGGTGCGGTGGCGCGGGTCCAGGTGCTGCACGATCAGCACGGGCACCGGGAAGTCCGCTCCGAGGCCGCCGAGCAAGGTCGCCAGGCCGTGGATGCCACCGGCGGACGCGGCGACGGCGATGACGGCGAAACTGTCGGCGGTGCTGAGGTTGGACGGCACAGTACGAGCGTAGTCCCGCGCGGGCCTTCGAGCGGCGCATGCGATGGCCGAAGGACTGGTCAGGCGCCGGGGGTGGCCGTCAGGACGCCCTCCGAGACGGCGCGGCGCAGGACGGCGTGGTCGCGGTCCGTCTGGTCCGCGTAGCGCAGGGCGAACGCGGCGACGGCGCGGTCGAAGGGGTCCGTCTTGCCGAGGTAGGCGGCGATGGCGATGCGGTCGCCGGAGCGGGCGTGGGCGCGGGACAGGGCGACGCCGCACAGCCGGGCGTAGGCGGTGAGCTCGTCGGGGCGCATGACGGCGACGTCGGCGGACCCCTTCATGTCGCGCAGCTGGCGCCAGTAGAAGGCGCGGCCCTGGGGGCCCGTCATCCAGCCGAGGAAGATGTCGCTCGCCGCCTGGAGGAGGCGCTGTCCCGAGACGACGCGGTGACCGGGGTGGATGTAGGGGCCGTGGTACGGGACATGGTCCTCGATCACCGAGCGGGTCGCCTCCTTGATCTGGAGGAAGAGCGGGTCGTCGGTGTCGCGGCCGGCGAGCAGCACGATGAAGCAGCGGGTGCCGACGCTGCCGACGCCGACGACCTTGCGGGCGGCGTCCACGAACCGGTACCGGTCCAGGAGCCGGCGGCGTTCCTCGGCGAGCGTGGAGCGGTAGTCGCCGAACATCTTGCGGATGGCCGCCGCGTCGGAGACGCCCGCCGGTTCCAGCAGGGGCGGGTCGTGGACGATGCGGCGGCGGCCGTCGGGCGTGGTCTCGGTGAGTTTGGCGAGGGCGTGGAGGCTGGTGCGCCGGGTGGCCTGGGCGAGGGTGTGCTCGGCGCGGCGGCGGTGCCGGGCGGAGCGGATCAGCGGCAGCAGGTCGTGGGCGTCGATGCGCTCGTACCAGACGGCGAGCTCCCCGAGGCCGGCCAGTCTGCGCATGTTCGTGCGGTACGCGGCGGTCGCGGCGAGGGCCGCGCGGTGGGCCTCCTTGTCGCTGTGGCCGTTGCCGCGGGCGGCGACGGCGACCGACGCGGCGAGCCGTTTGACGTCCCACTCGAAGGGGCCGGGATAGGTCTCGTCGAAGTCGTTGAGGTCGAAGAGGAGGGAGCGCTCGGGCGAGGCGAACAGGCCGAAGTTCAGCAGGTGCGCGTCGCCGCAGAGCTGGACGGTCAGCCCGGTGTGCGGGTTCGCCGCGAGGTCGCCCGCCATGACGGCCGCGGCGCCGCGCAGGAACGCGAACGGGCTCGCCGCCATCCGTCCGTACCGGATGGGCAGCAGGTCGGGGAGCCGGTCGGCGCCCTGCCGTTCCAGGACGACGACGGGGTCGGGGCGGTCGGCAGCCGGTATCCAGGGGGCGTGCGCGGACCGGGGGGCGTGCTTGCGGGCACGTTTCCCCTGGGCTGCGCGGTCGGCGGGGCTGCTCATGGCGTACGCCCCGCCGTTCAGTGGCGCAGGGCGCGGGTGACGTCGGCGGTGATGTCACCGTCGAGGGAGCGGTGGCTGCGGGCCGTGGCTTCCTTCGACTTTCCTGCCTCGACCCCGTTCACGTTGAGCGCGACCGTGTCGAGCGTGTTGCCGCCGCTGTCCTTGAAGGAGACGAGGACGAGGTACGACTTCGTGGACGAGGCCCCGTTCGTGGCCGTCACCGGCACCGTGGCGCGGTCGCCGTCCTTGCTCACGTCGCCGAGCTTCACGTCGCCCTTGGCGTCGACGCCGTTCTTGAACTCGTCGATCTTGTCCTGCGCCTCGGCGGTCGCGGACGCCAGCACGTCGGCCGCCTTGGAGGCGGCGTCGGAGGGGCTGGTGTCGCTGTCGGAGCAGCCCGCGACACCGACGGCCAGGGCTGCCGCCAGCACGGTCGCGCCCACCGCTCGTCCACCTCGCATGCCGGCCATCCGAACACCTCCGCTCGCGCGCTCCACTGCGTCCGCCCAGTCAACGGTGCGCCTCCGGGGGCCCGCATGCCAAGTACGGCAAACAGGTGACCGGTCCGGCAGGATGGCCGGCATGAACAGCGGACCCAGGAGGCACATCGGCACCGCCGAGCGGCGCGTCCGGCTCGCCCTCGCGCACCGGCTCGCCCCGGCCGCGCGGGCGGAGCACGCGGAGGACGTGGCGCGTTCGCTCGTGGCGCTGCACGGCACGGACCCGGCGACCGTCTACCTCGGGGTCGGGGCGCGGCTCGCCGACCCGGGCCCGACCGTGCCGGATCTGGAGCGGGCCCTGTACGAGGACCGGACGCTGGTGCGGATGCACGGGATGCGGCACACCGTGTTCGTGTTCCCGACGGAGTTCGCGGCGACCGTGCACGCGTCGACCGGGCTCGCGGTCGCGGCGAAGGCGCGGGCCGGGCTGCTCAAGGACCTGACGACGGGCAGCGACGGGCGGCTCACGCCCGAGTGGCTGACGGAGGTCGAGGCGTCGGCGCTGGCCGCGCTGGAGCGGCGCGGTGAGGCCACGGTGACCGAACTGACCGTGGACGAGCCCCGGTTGAAGGAGCAGTTCACGTACGGCAGGGGGAAGAGCTACGAGGCCGAGCAGACGGTGTCGTCGCGGCTGATGCGGGTGCTCGGGGTGGAGGGGCGGGTCGTACGGGGCCGGCCGCTCGGCTCGTGGACCTCGACGCAGTTCCGCTGGGCGATCGCCCCGCCGCATCCCGAACTCCCGGTCGCCGAGGCCCAGTCGGAGCTGCTCGGCCGCTGGCTCACGGCGTGCGGGCCCGCCACGGAGGGGGACCTCAAGTGGTGGACCGGCTGGAAGGTCACGGACGTGCGCAGGGCGCTGGCCGCGGTGGAGGCGGTGCCGGTGTCGCTCGACGGCGGCGGCACGGGGTACGTCATGCCGGACCGGGTGGACGCGCCCGACGCCGATCCCGGGCCGTGGGCGGCGCTGCTGCCGGGCCTCGACCCCACGGCGATGGGCTGGCAGGAGCGCGACTGGTACTGCCCGCCGGAGCTGCGTCCTGCCCTCTTCGACGGCAGCGGCAACATCGGTCCCACGGTGTGGTGGGGCGGGCGGATCGTGGGCGGCTGGGCGCAGCGGGCGGACGGCGAGGTGGTGTGGCGCCTCCTGGACACGACGGGCGGCCGGGCGGCGGAGCGGGCGGTGACGGCGCAGGCCGCGCGCCTGTCCGCGTGGGCGGCCGGAACGCGGGTGACGCCCCGCTTCCGCACGCCCCTGGAGAAGGAGCTGGCGGCGACGGGCTCTTGAGGCGGACAGAGGCGGCGGCGGAGCCGCGCCTCCAGGGGCGCGGGGAACTGCGCGGCCAGCCACGACGGACCCGCACCCGCCGGTGAACGGCCGCCCCACCACGGCGCGCACGCGCACACCCGGTGGCCGAGGTCACCCGGCCACCGGGAAACGCACGGGTCAGCGGCTGTAGCGCATCAGCGCCCGCACCATGTGGCACGTCGTGTCCGACGGCGGGTGGATGCCGATGAGCTCGGCCGTGGAACGGATCCTTCGGTTGTGGGCCTGGTTGGGAAGGTAGACGCCGGAGTCGAGCAGGGCTATCGCCAGGCGCATGGCCTTCAGGCGACGGTTGTGCGTGATGTACCAGTCGCGGGGTCGCCCCGCGGGGAGCGGCCTCTTCTCGAGCGGCGTGTACGGCAGATCGATCAACATCGGAGCGGCGGCAGCGGGCACAGGCATCCTCCTGTCGCGGACTCGAAAGCCCCCGAAAGCTCTCGAACACTGCTTCTATTCTACTGCCGACCACTGACAAAAGCCGCTGGCCAGACCCCAGTTGGGACCGTCGCGAAAGGCCTCTCGCGTACCGTTGGCCCCATGGAGATCTGGATCAACCCGGCCTGCTCGAAGTGCCGCAGCGCGCTCACCCTGCTCGACGCCGAGGGCGCCGACTACACGGTGCGCCGCTACCTGGAGGACGTACCGGCCCCCGACGAGATCCGTGCCGTGCTCGACCGGCTCGGACTCGAACCGTGGGACATCACCCGCACCGGCGAGGCGGCCGCGAAGGAGCTGGGCCTGAAGGACTGGGCGCGCGACGCGGACGCCCGCGAGCAGTGGATCGAGGCCCTCGCCGCGCACCCGAAGCTGATCCAGCGCCCGATCATCACGGCCGACGACGGCACGGCGGTGGTGGCGCGCAGCGAGGAGGCGGTACGGGACGCGCTGGGCCGCGGCTGACCGCCCCCCCCTGATCGCATACGAGGTCACGGGCCGCGTCCCGCCCCGGGCGACTCCGGTAACACGGGGTTCACACACGGGCAACGGCCGGGAAATCGCCTGTTGACAGGCTGCCCGGCAGATAGAGACCCGTGAGTGAGGATGTGGCCCCGTGACGTTCAAGGCTGAGTACATCTGGATCGACGGCACCGAGCCGACGGCCAAGCTTCGTTCGAAGACGAAGATAATCGCGGGCACGCCCGCCGGCCTGGACACGCTGCCGATCTGGGGCTTCGACGGGTCCTCCACCAACCAGGCCGAGGGCCACGCCTCCGACCGCGTGCTCAAGCCCGTCGCCGTGTACCCGGACCCGATCCGCGGCGGCGACGACGTGCTCGTCATGTGCGAGGTCCTCAACATCGACATGACGCCGCACGAGTCCAACACGCGGGCCGCGCTCGCCGAGGTCGAGGAGAAGTTCGGCGCGCAGGAGCCGATCTTCGGCATCGAGCAGGAATACACGTTCTTCGAGGGCGAGCGCCCGCTCGGCTTCCCGGTCGGCGGCTTCCCCGCCGCGCAGGGCGGCTACTACTGCGGCGTCGGCACCGACGAGATCCACGGCCGTGACGTCGTCGAGGCGCACCTGGACAACTGCCTCAAGGCGGGCCTCGGCATCTCCGGCATCAACGCCGAGGTCATGCCCGGTCAGTGGGAGTTCCAGGTCGGCCCGCTCGCCCCGCTGGAGGTCTCCGACCAGCTGTGGGTGGCCCGCTGGCTGCTCTACCGCACCGCCGAGGACTTCAAGGTCTCGGCCACCCTCGACCCGAAGCCGGTCAAGGGCGACTGGAACGGCGCCGGCGCGCACACCAACTTCTCGACCAAGGCGATGCGCGAGGGCTACGACGCGATCATCACCGCCTGCGAGTCGCTCGGCGAGGGCTCCAAGCCGATGGACCACGTCAAGAACTACGGCGCCGGCATCGACGACCGCCTGACCGGTCTGCACGAGACCGCCCCGTGGAACGAGTACTCCTACGGCGTCTCGGACCGCGGCGCCTCGGTCCGCATCCCGTGGCAGGTCGAGAAGGACGGCAAGGGCTACATCGAGGACCGCCGCCCGAACGCCAACGTCGACCCGTACGTCGTCACCCGGCTCCTCGTCGACACCTGCTGCTCCGCCCTGGAGAAGGCCGGCCAGGTCTGATTCCGGCCATGAGCCGCACTTGGGCGCCCGCGTCTTGCGCGGGCGCCCTCTCCTTTGCGCACTCCGTCTGCTTCAATATGGGCATGGCCAGCTTCCAGGACACCACCGCACGAGGTCACCGTGACGACCTCGAGCCGTTCTGGCCTTCCCGACAGCACCACGACTTCGACCGGGTGTGTTGCCGCGCGATGAACGCGCAGGCCCTCTAAAGCCGTACGGCCTTCGGTCTGCGCGCACGACGTACGTCCCTTCCCAGACGGCCTCTCGCGCGAAAGAGTCGACCACTCATGGCTAACGCCCGCTCCCTCTCCGTTGCCCCCTCCCCCGCCCGTACCCGGCTGCGCGCCGTCGACCGCGACGAGATCGTCGACGTGACGGAGTTCCTGCCGCCGGGCGCGACCCTGCTGCCCGCCCCGCCGCACACCCTGCCCACCCTGCCGGGCCGCCCGCCGATGATCGGCTACCTGGTGCTCGTGCCGGCCGACCAGCAGCCGCTGCTCCCCACACCGGTGCCCGCCGACGAGCCCGCGCCGGCCGCCTCCGACACGCTCATCGGCATCGACGGCGCGCAGCGCACCGCGCGGGTCGACGGACGCCAACTCGACCTCACCTACCTGGAGTTCGAGCTGCTCGCCCATCTCGTCGCGCACCCGCACCGGGTGCACACCCGGGACCAGCTGGTCACCACGGTGTGGGGCTACGGGCACGTCGGCGACGGCCGCACCGTCGACGTCCACGTCGCCCGGCTGCGCCGCAAGCTGGGCGCCGAGCACCGCAAGGTGATCCAGACGGTGCGGCGCGTGGGTTACAAGTACGCACCGCCGGCCGGCCGCTGATCCGCGCGTGCCGGGGTGTACCCAGTGACACCCCGGTACGGGTGCCGTTCCCACTGACCGGGGCCGTTCCAGCGGCGACACTGTGAGGGTCGGGAGTCGGGGAACGGACGGAGTGCGGAATGGCTGCGAGGGTGCGGAGCGCCGTGCGGGCGGGGCTGCGGGGACTGTGTCTCGCCGCGGTCGGGCTCGCCGGGTCGATCACCTTGTTCGTGCTGTCCGTGCTGTCGATCGTCTTCGTGCTGCTCGGGGTCGGCGCGCTGACCACGCCGTGGGTGCTCGGGCTGGTGCGGCACTGGGCGAACTGGCGGCGGGTCGTCGCCGCCGAGTGGTGCGGGGTCCGGATCCCGGCGACGTACCGGCCCTTTCCGGACGATCTGCGCGGCGGGATCGTCGGGCAGCTGGAGCGGTGCCGGCTGATGCTCGGCGATCCGGCGACCTGGCGGGACCTGCGCTGGCTGCTGGTCGACATGACGGCCGGATTCGTGACGGCGGTGCTGCCGGCGGGGCTCGTGTTCTATCCGCTGGAGGGGTACGCCATCGCGGCCGGGCTGTGGCGGGTGTTCACGGACGGCACGCACGTCGGCTACTGGTACGGGTTCGTGCCGATCAGCGGCCAGGGCACGGCGCTGCTCGCCGCGCTGCTGGCGACGGCGCTGCTGGTCACCGGGCTGTTCACGGCGCCCGCCCTGCTGCGCGTGCACTTCCTGCTGACCCGGTCCGTACTCGCCCCGGCGGACGGTGAACTCGCCGAGCGGGTCCGGGTGTTGACCGAGACCCGACGGGACGCCGTGGACACCTCCGCGGCCGAACTGCGGCGCATCGAGCGGGATCTGCACGACGGGGCGCAGGCCCGGCTCGTCGCGATGGGCATGGACCTGGGCACCGTCGAGGCGCTGATCGAGAAGGACCCGGCCCGGGCGAAGGAGCTGCTGGCGCAGGCCAGGCAGTCGTCGGCGGACGCGCTGACCGAACTGCGCGACCTGGTGCGCGGCATCCATCCGCCGGTGCTCGCCGAGCGTGGACTCGGCGACGCCGTACGGGCGTTGGCGCTGCGGCTGCCCGTCGCGACGGAGGTCGACGTGGAGCCGGCCGGGCGGGCCGACGCACCCGTCGAGTCCGCCGCGTACTTCGCGGTCAGCGAGGCGCTCACCAATGCCGTGAAGCACGCGGGCGCGGACCGGATCTGGGTCGACATCGCGCACGGCGACGGCATGCTGCGGGTCTCCGTCACCGACAACGGCAGGGGCGGCGCGGTGATCGGAGCCGGCGGCGGGCTGAGCGGGATCGAGCGCAGGCTCGGTACATTCGACGGTGTCCTCGCCGTCAGCTCCCCCGCGGGCGGTCCGACCATGGTGACCATGGAGATCCCTTGCGTGTTGTCCTAGCCGAAGACCTGTTCCTGCTGCGGGACGGGCTCGTGCGGATGCTGGAGGCGTACGACTTCGAGATCGCGGCCGCCGTCGAGAGCGGACCCGAACTCACCAAGGCCCTGGCGGAGTTGGACCCGGACGTCGCCGTCGTCGACGTGCGCCTGCCGCCCTCGCACACGGACGAGGGCCTGCAGTGCGCGCTCGCGGCGCGGCGGGCCCGGCCGGGTCTTCCGGTGCTCGTCCTGTCGCAGCACGTGGAGCAGCTGTACGCCCGCGAGCTGCTCGCCGACGGGACCGGCGGGGTCGGGTACCTGCTGAAGGACCGGGTCTTCGACGCCGATCAGTTCGTCGACGCGGTGCGGCGGGTGGCCGCCGGCGGGACCGCGATGGACCCGCAGGTGATCCAGCAGCTGCTGTCGCGGCGGGCGGCGGACCCGCCGCTCGGCGGGCTCACCCCGCGGGAGCTGGAGGTCCTCGAACTGATGGCGCAGGGCCGGTCCAACGCGGCGATCGCCGGTCAACTCGTGGTCACGGAACGGGCGATCGCGAAGCACACGTCGAATATCTTCGGAAAACTGGGACTTCCGGTGTCGGACGACGACAATCGGCGGGTTCTCGCCGTGCTCGCCTATCTGGATCAAGGGCGATAAGGGATTCCGGAGTTTCCTGAGGGCCGCTTTGAACATCGGCGGCTCGCGTTGCGTACGTAGTCCCATGGGACGCACCTCACGGAAACGGCGCTCTTCGCTGGCGACGCGGATGACCATCGCGTCGGCCGCACTGCTCCTGGGCGGAGGTGGGCTGGTCGCTGTCAATGTGTACGCGTCGGCCCATGAAGAAACCTCCGGGGAATCGGGACAGGACGCGAGCAGCGCAGCGCAGCAGACACAAGTGGCCACCATCGACTGCCCGGACGTCGGCAACGCCCTGCCCGACGTGCCGGACGGGGCCCGTGGCCGGGTCGACGGTGAACTGGCCACGCTGGACAGCCAGATCACCGAGGCGTATCAGCGGCTCGCGTCGAACCGGGCCGCCGCCGCCCAGGACCCGAACTTCGTGCAGAACAGCATTCTGGGCCCGCTGAAGGACAAGCGCGTGGCCGTCCTCGGCCGGATCGGCCAGGACATCGGGCGTGCGGGCGGGCAGCCGCCGGACGGGCTCGACGGGATGGCGCAGTGCACGGGCCGGTCGACCGGCAACAGCGGGGGCAGCTCGCCCGCGCCGTCCGGCAGTTCGGCGCCCGGCCAGAACCCGTCGCAGCAGCCGGAGCAGCCCGGCCAGCCCGGCCAGTCCGGGCAGCCGGGTCAGTCCGGACAGCCCGGGCAGCCGAGCACCGGCAACGGCCCGGAGGCGGGCGACTTCGTCGCCATCGAGTCCGTCCAGCCCAATGTCAACGCCGCCCGCAACCAGCGCGGCGCGTCACGCGGCACGTTCACGACCGCCTGCGGGCGCAATCAGAACGGCAAGTTCAATCCGGACAATGTCATTGTCGCGCCCGGTGTGAGCAATGGCGCTCACCACATGCACGATTACGTGGGAAATCAGGCGACGGACGCCTTCTCCAGTGACGACGATCTCGCCGCGGGGCAGACCAGCTGCCGCAATCGCGGGGACAAGTCGACCTATTACTGGCCGGTGCTCAGGCTGCAGAACGGAAAGGACGAGGCGGACGCGGGCGCCGACGGCGGCGGAAAGGACCAGAACGTCGGAGAGATCCAGACACCGGCCTCGGTGACCTTGAAATTCGACGGGAATCCGACCAGCAAGGTCGTGGCGATGCCGCGCTTCCTGCGGATCATCACGGGTGACGCGAAGGCGTTCACCAACGGCGACGCGAACGCCAACGCCTCGTGGAGCTGCACCGGGTTCGAGAACCGGCAGCTGAAGGACAAGTACCCGATCTGCCCGGACGGCTCGAAGGTCGTGCGCACCTTCCGGTTCCAGAGCTGCTGGGACGGGACGAACACCGACAGCGCCAACCACCGCACGCACGTGGCCTTCGAGGACCCGCGGACCGGCGCCTGCCCGCAGGGCTTCAAGGCCATCCCGCAGCTGGTGCAGCGCATCGTGTACGACGTGCCGCCGGGTCCCGGCTTTGCCGTCGACTCGTTCCCCGAGCAGCTGCACAAGCCGGTCACCGACCACGGCGACTTCATCAACGTCTTCGACACCCGGCTGATGCAGCGCGTCGCGAGCTGCATCAACCGGGGCGACCGCTGCACCTGACCGCACTCCCCCGGCCGCTGCGCGGCCGGCTCAGTGGTGACCCGTGTGCCCGGAGCCGGGCGACTCCTCGTGACCCCCACCACCGCTACTCCCCGAGTGGTGCGAGGAGGACCGCTCCACGGTCCCGCCGAGCCGGCCGCGCAGCTCTGTCACGACCCGGTCGGGGCCGACGGCGATCCACCGGCGGCCGACGAGGTAGGTGCCGCCGTAGTCGTCGGCCGCGTCCAGCCACTCGGCCTGGCCGCGGTCGGTGGCGAAGGTGGCCAGCACCCAACGGGAGCGACCCGAGCCGCAGTTGGCCTGGCGCAGCTCGTCGGCGTCGGTCTGGACGTCGGGCTTCGCACAGCCCGCCCGGTGTGCCAGTTGCTCCAGTGAGCCGCTCGCCGTTCGGGGGATCTTCGGCGCCGGGCGGCCGTCCCCGTGGGCCGTGCACCCGGTCGCGGCCGCGAGCGCCACGACCCCCGCCACCAGCAGCTTCCTCATTGCGCACTCCTGTCCCGTATGCGTTCCGTGCACCGACACGTTCGCGCCGACCCCGTGCGCACCGTTGAGCACGGACGTGCGCCCGGTTAGCGTGCGCCGCACCATCCGCGACGCAGGGGGGTCACACGTATGTCCGCGCCAACGAGACGCACGGTTCTCGGCACGGCAGGTGCCGTCGGGCTCGGCACTGCCCTGGGGGGCCTGGCCGTGCCGACGGCCGCACATGCCGCTCCGGCGGTTGATACGTCCGCGGCGCTCGCCGCGCTCAAAAGGCAACTGCCGCACCATGCGGACCAGTTCGATCTCAGACTGGTCGCCCCGCAGGGCGGCGCGGACCGTTTCCGGGTGTCCGGGACACGGGGCCGCATCGAGGTGTACGGGACGACCCCGGCCGTGATCCTGGCCGGGGTCCACTGGTATCTGAAGTACGTGTGCGGGGCGCACATCGCGTGGAACGGCAGCCAGCTGGACCTGCCGAACAAGCTGCCGGCACCCGCCCGCCCCCTGGAGCGCTCGACGTCGCTCCCGCACCGCTTCGCGCTCAACGACACCAACGACGGCTACACGGCGCCCTTCGCCGACTGGCCGTACTGGGAGCGCATGATCGACGTGCTCGCGCTGCACGGCTGCAACGAGGTCCTCGTCATCGCGGGCATGGAGGCCGTCTACCACCGCGTCCTGAAGGACTTCGGCTACAGCGACGAGGAGTCGAGGGCCTGGCTCCCGGCGCCCTCGCACCAGCCGTGGTGGCTGCTGCAGAACCTCTCCGGCTACGGCGGTCCGCTCACCCCCGAACTCATCGCGAAGCGCGCCGCGCTGGGCCGGAAGATCACCGACCGGCTGCGCGCGCTCGGCATGAAGCCGGTGCTGCCCGGCTACTACGGGCACGTCCCGAAGGGCTTCGTCGAGCGCAACGGCGGGGACGCGCACGTCGTGCCGCAGGGCGTCTGGCACGGCTTCGAGCGCCCCGACTGGCTCGATCCGCGCACCACGTCGTTCGCGCAGGTCGCCGAGTCGTTCTACGGCCACCAGAAGGACCTGTTCGGCGAGGTCGACGCGTTCAAGATGGACCTGCTGCACGAGGGCGGCACGGCGGGCGACGTGCCGGTGCCGGACGCGGCGCGCGGCGTGGAGGCGGCGCTGCGGAAGAACCGCCCGGGCGCGACCTGGGTGATCCTCGGCTGGGAGGCCAACCCGCTGCCCGAGCTGCTCGACGCCATCGACAAGAAGAAGATGCTGATCGTCGACGGCGTCTCGGACCGGTACACGTCCGTCACCGACCGCGAGAAGGACTGGGGCGGCACCCCGTACGCGTTCGGCACGATCCCGAACTTCGGCGGCCGCACGACGATCGGGGCCCGCGCGCACATCTGGAACGAGAAGTTCTTCGCGTGGCGCGACAAGCCGGGCAGCGCGCTCGCCGGGACGGCCTTCATGCCGGAGGCGACGGACCGCGACCCGGCCGCGTTCGAGCTCTGGTCCGAACTGGCGTGGACGGAGAGCAAGGTGGACCGGGCGGCCTGGTTCGCCTCGTACGCCGACTTCCGCTACGGCCGCCGCGACAAGGACGCCCGCGCCGCCTGGCAGGCGCTGCACGACACCGCGTACCAGCAGAAGGCGGTGGAGCGCTCCGACCCGCACGACTCGCTGTTCGCCGCCCGTCCCGACCTGTCGGCCGACCGCGCCGCCTACTACGCGCCGCGCGCCCTGACCTACGACCCGGGCCGCTTCGACGCGGCGCTCGCCGGGCTCCTGGGCGTGGCGGGCGGTCTGCGGGGCAGCGCCGCCTACAAGAACGACCTCGTGGACGTCGCGCGCCAGGCCCTCGCGCACCGCAGCCGCCAGCTGCTGCCCCAGCTCAAGGCTGCGTACGCGGCCAAGGACCAGGCGACCTTCAAGGCCCTGTCGACGCTGTGGCTGAAGCTGATGCGGCTGTCGGACGACGTGACGGGCACCGCCCAGGCGTTCCTGCTCGGCCCGTGGATCCAGGACGCCAGGAACCTGGCCACGAACGACGCCGAGCGCGCCGAGTTCGAGCGCTGCGCGAAGGTCCTGATCACCGTGTGGGGCGACCGGGCCACGTCCGACCCCGGCAACCTGCACGAGTACGGCAACCGCGAATGGCACGGCCTGATGGCCGACTTCTACCTGCCGCGCTGGCAGAAGTGGCTCGACGAGCTGCAGGACGCGCTCGCGGCGGGCCGGGCGCCGGCGACGATCGACTGGTTCGCGTTCGAGGAGCCGTGGACCCGGGAGCGCAAGGACTATCCGCTGCGCCCGTACGGGGACACGTACAGGACGGCCGCCCGCGTCCGGGACGTGCTCGCCCGCGCCCCCTACCAGGGCGCCCTCACGGTCACCGCCGAGCCGCCCGCCTTCCCGCCGGGCGGGCACGCGCGCGTGGCGGCCACGTTCCGCAACGTCAACGGGCTGCGGGCGACCGGCCGCGTCGACTTCACGCTGAAGGGCATCGACGCGGAGCCGGAGGGCGCCACCTCCCTCAGGAGCGTCGCGCCCGCGGGCGAGGGCACGGTGGCGTGGCGGGCGAGCGCGCCGGGCACGCCCCTCGACGAGCCGCTGCGTCCGCTGCCGTACACCCTCGACGTGCAGTACGGGCCGGCGGGCGAGGAACGGGTCACGTACGAGCACAAGGGCACGCTTTTCGAGGCGGGTCCGCTGGCGGCGGGCTGGAAGACGTACAGCAACAACGCGGCCGTCTTCGGTCAGCTCGACGACCGTTTCGCGATCGACGGTGGCGGCGCCGATCTGTGGAAGGGCACGACGGAGTTCGGCACGGCGTACCGGGAGGGCGCCTTCACGGACGGCTCGTCGGCGGTGCTGCGGGTGGACGCGCAGGCGGTCACCGGCGCTTGGGCGCGGGCGGGGATCATCGTGCGCAACTCCCTGGCCACGTCCGGCTCCCAGGGCTTCCTCAACCTGTCGGTGACGCCGTCGAACGGGGTGGTCCTGTCCTACGACACGAACGGCGACGGCACCCTGGACACGTACAAGCGGATCACCGGGATCAAGGCGCCGGTGCTGCTGCGGCTGAGCCGGGCCGGCGGGTCGTACACCGGCGAGTGCTCCACGGACGGCGGGACGACCTGGCGGACCGTCGCGACCGTGCCGGTGCCGGGGGCGGCGGCGACGCAGGACGTGGGCCTGTTCATGACCGCGACGAACGGCGGGAACGGGGCGCGCGGCACGGTCGGGTTCAGCGGCTGGCAGCTGTCGTAGCGCGGCGGGGCCGGTAGGGGACACTGGGCGGGACATACCGCGCAAACCCGAACGTACGGGAGTTCCGCCCATGGCCGTCCCCATCCCCGCCACCACCGTCGCCAACCTGCGCGACCTGGGCGGCACCCCGCTCGCCGACGGCGGCCGGGTGCGGCCCGGGCTCGTCTTCCGCTCGGGCCAGCTGGACCGGCTCGACCCGGCGGCCGACCCCGCCTTCGCGGCGCTCGGCATCCGCACGATCCTGGACCTGCGCACGGACGCCGAGCGCGCCGCGCGCCCCGACCGCACCCCGGACGGGGTGCGCGCCCTGGCCGCGGACGCGCTCGCCGACAAGCTGGCGCAGGCCGGGGTGGCGCCCGCGGCGGCCCGGCTGAAGGAGGTGCTCGCCGATCCGGTGCGCGCTGAGCGGCAGTTGGGCGGCGGGAAGGCCGAGGCGCTGTTCGCCGACACGTACCGGTCACTGGTCTCGTCGGGCTCGGCGCGCGCCGCGTACCGCACGCTGCTCCTGGAACTCGCCGCGCCCGACGCCGGGCCGCTGCTCTTCCACTGCACGGCGGGCAAGGACCGCACCGGCTGGGGCGCCACCGTGATCCTGACCCTGCTGGGCGCGGACGACGCCACGGTCGAGGCGGAGTACCTGGCGGTGAACGCGGCGGTGCGGCGGTCGTTCGCGCCGCTCGTCGAGGGGTTCACGGCGCAGGGCGGCGACCCGGACATCGCGCTCTCCGTCGTCGGGGTGGTGCCCGGCTACCTGGGGGCCGCGCTGGACGAGGTGGCCACGCGGTACGGCGGCGTCGAGACCTACGTACGGGAGGGGCTCGGCGTGCCGGACGAGGCCGTGGCCGTGATCCGAAAGCGGTTGACGGCCGACGGGTGATCGCCGAGGGTGACCCGATGGGCATCGAGGGCAGTGACTGGGAAGCGCGGATCGCGGCGCTGTGGGCGACGTTCGACGACTACGACGAGGAGAGCGCGGGCGACTTCCGCGCGCTCGTCGACGACCTCGTCGCCGAACTGCCCGCCGGTAGCCCCGTGGCCGCCTTCGAGCGCGCCTGCGCCTGGGACTCGACGGGGCACTCCGACCAGGCGGTGCCGCTGTACCAGGAGGGGCTGCGGCTGGGGTTGGCCGGGTATCGGGTCCGGCGCACGAAGATCCAGCTGGCGAGTTCCCTGCGGAACGTCGGGCGGGCCGCGGAGGGGGTCGCTCTGCTGGAGCCCGAACTGGGCGCGCCCGGCGATGAGTTGGACGATGCGGTGCGGGGGTGTCTGGCTCTGTGCTACTCCTCGCTGGGGCGGGATCGGGAGGGGTTGTCGTTGGTGCTGGAGGCTCTGGCGCCGCATCTGCCGCGATATCAGCGGTCGATGGGGAACTATGCGCGAGCGCTGCGGGTCGCGCCGTAGCTTCGGGGGCGTGTGCCGGGTGCGGGCCGTTGGGCCTTCTCGCGCAGTTCCCCGCGCCCCTGAGCGTCTGCCATGTCACGGTCGGTTCTTTGAGCGGGGGTCTCGTCGTGGTTGCTCGCGCCGTTCCCCGCGCCCCTGAGCGTGTGCCGGGTGGCGGTCGGTTCTTTGAGCGTGGGTCTCGTCGTGGCTGGTCGCGCCGTTCCCCGCGCCCCTGGGCGTCTGCCATGTCGCGGTCGGTTCTTTGAGCGTGGGTCTCGTCGTGGCTGGTCGCGCCGTTCCCCGCGCCCCTGGGCGTCTGCCATGTCGCGGTCGGTTCTTTGAGCGCGGGTCGCATCGTGGTGGCTGGTCGCGTCCCTGAGATGCGCGTCTTCGGTGCGGCGTCTCCCCGTGGGGGAAGGCAGCGCGCAGCGCAGGCCTTCAGGGGCGCGGGGAACTGCGCGAGCAACCACGGCGAGAGCCGCACCCGAAGCCACACCCCTGTGACCATCCCACGATTCGCTCGTTCTGCTGAACGTGCAGTCAAAGGTGCAGCAACCCACTCCCCCGTCCCCCGGCGGAGCCGACGTCATCGACGTCGAGCACGCCGAAGCCGCGCTGGTCGAGCACTACCCCCGCCTGGTCCGCCTCGCCTACCTGGTGCTGCCGCCGGGCCTGGGCCGCAACCGCCGCGTGCTCACCGCCCACTCGATGACCCAACGGGCGCTCCCCCGGGGCCGCACCGCACCGGCGCCCCCGGCGGTCCCCGCCCAGCGCGGCAGCGACCACCGCACCGGTGACCCGGGCTACGCCTACGTGCGCCTCCGGGTGCTGCGCAGCGCCCTGGAGGCGGGGCTGCCGCTGCGCCGTGCGGCCTGGCCGAAGCGGGCCCAGCTGCCGCCGCTGCTGCCGCAGGTGCGGGGGCTCAAGCTCTTCCCCAAGTCCGGCGGCGCCGATGAACTCGCCCTGGACCAGCGGCTGTCGGCGCTGACCGGTCCGGCCCGCGCCGCGTACGTGCTGCGCGGTCTGGAGCGCCTGGACGACACCGCCGTACGCACCACGCTCACCGCCGCGGGCTGCACCCCCGAGGAGACGGCGGCGGCGCTCGCGGCTGCGGACGGGGTCGAGGCGCAGTACGCGCTGCTCGAATCGCCGGAGTTCGACCCGTGCTCCCTGCACGCCCGCCCCACCGATCTGATGCGCCGCCGCCAGCACGTGAAGGCGGTGGCCGCGGCGGTCGCGGCGACCCTGGTGTGCGGCGCGCTGCTCGGTCTGCCCGGTGGCGGCTGGGGCCGGGACGGCGCGGCGGCGCCGCCGTACGCACAGAACCCGGCCGGTCAAGCCGCCCTGGATCCGGGGAAGTTGACGAAGGTCGCGGTGGGCGCGTGGCAGAACTCCGCGCGCACCGACTTCTCGGTGTGGCCGGCCCGCGGCTCCCTCACGGGCGACCGGGACCTGCTGCGCCGGGCCCTCGCGGTGTGGGCGCGGCCCGGTGGGTCCGTGCAGGTGTCGGCGACGCCCGGCACCCAGGCGGGCGCCCCGCCGGGACCCGCGCAGCTGCTCTACGCGGGCGTGGTCGACCGGGCCCGCATCGTGCTGCTCTACGACGGCCTGCGCATCGTGCGCTACGCCGAGCCGGAGAGCGGCACGAGCGGCGCCGCGCTCGACTTCGCGCGGGTCGACGGGGCGACGGGCCCGCAGTCGGGCGCCGTCGTCCTGAACCGCGCCGACGGCAACGTCCGCTATCTGACCGCCCCTTGGGTGACCCGCTCGGCGGTCCGGGACCTGCTGCGCCCGGCCGCGGCGCCGCAGCCGCTGGCGCGGACGAAGGACGGGGTGACGGCGCCGTTCCCCAGCCCCGCCCTGGCCGCGTCGTGCACGTCGTGGAACGCGCTGGCGCTGACCGACGCCACCGGCACCCGGCTCGCCACGGACCTCGGCGAACTCGTGCCCGCGCACCTCACGTCGGGCCGCCCCGACGCGCCCCGCGAGTCCGCGCCCGGCGACTGGCGGACCACCGCGTGCTCCCTCGCGGCGGCCCGCTCGCACGGGGTGAGCTCCGTCAACGCGTGGGCGTACGCGAGCCAGCAGCTGCCCGAGGCGAACGGGGTCGCGCAGTGGGTGTGCACCCGGGCCGAGACCTGGCGGGGCGGCGGTCCGCGCACCCTCGCCCTGTTCGGTGCGCCGGGCGCCGCCACGGCGGTGGTCGCGGCGAAGTCGGAGGGCTCCCCCGCCTGCGGCGCGCGTGATCCGCTGGTGCTCGCGGGCGTGCGCTGGAAGTCGCGGGCCGGCACCTGGTACCTGGTCGCCGCGGGCAGCAAGAAGGTCGACTCCGTGGTGGCGGCGGGCGCGACCGGGGCCGGGAACCTGCTGGCCGTGCAGGCTCCGCGGGGCGCGAAACTGACGCTGACCGGCCGGACGGCGGACGGCACCCGGGTGACGACGCTGCGCTGACGTCACCGCGCCGGACCGCTGCTGACGATCACGTAAAGAAAGTCGCGTCCGAGGGGTGTACCCCTCGGCCTACCCGTCAGTACATTGACGCCATGTCTAATACGCGCGTCACGCTGAAGGCACGCCAGGTGTCCTTCGCCTGGGACAAGACCCCTCTGCACTGGCTCCCCGACGACCCGTTCGCCACGCACACCATCAACGTGCTGCACCTGCTGCTCCCGGCGGGCGAACGCTGGTTCGTGCACGTGTACAAGCAGGTCCTGCCCCACATCCGGGACGACCGGCTGCGCGAGGACGTCATCGGGTTCATCGGCCAGGAGGCCATGCACTCGCAAGCGCACGACGAGGTGCTGCCCCACCTCAAGGAGCAGGGTCTCGACCCGACGCCGTACACGGCCCAGGTGGACTGGTTCTTCGAGAAGCTGCTCGGCGACCGGACGCTGCCGCCGGGGAAGGCCCGCGAGTGGTGGCTGATGGAGCGGGTCGCGCTCATCGCGGCCATCGAGCACTACACGGCGTTCCTCGGCGACTGGGTCCTGAACGCGGACGAGCTGGACCGCCGCGGCGCCGACCCGACCATGCTGGACCTGCTGCGCTGGCACGGCGCCGAGGAGGTCGAGCACCGCTCGGTCGCCTTCGAGCTGTTCCAGCACGTCGACGGCAGCTACCGGCGCCGGGTACGCACCTGGGCCACCGCGTTCACCGCCCTCGTCTTCCTGTGGCAGCGTGGCGCGCGCTTCTTCATGGAGAACGATCCGACGCTGCTGGACGGCAAGGCCTCCTTCAAGGACTTCTACCGGGGCGGCAAGCGGGGCGTGCTGCCGTCGACCGGGGCGATGGTGCGGTCCATCCCCCGCTATCTGAGCCGGAGTTACCACCCCGAGCAGGAGGGCGACACGGAGCAGGCCGTCGCCTACCTCGCCTCGTCGCCCGCCGCGTCGGCCGCCGAGGCCCGCGAGAGCGCCCGCCGGGGAGTCGCCCGATGAAGCCCCGTACCCTGCGCAGGGCCGTCGTCGTCGCCGGTGCCGCGCTCGTCGTGCGCCGTGCGCTGCGCCGCCGCGTGCAGGTCTCCCCGCTGTGGCCGCTGCCCGCCCTGGAGGAGCCGGTCTCGGGGCGGCCGCGGGCCCGCGCCCTGAAGCTGCTCGTCGCCGGGCACGAGCGGATAGCCGACGAGGTCGTCCAACTCCGCCTGGAGGGGCATCAGTTGCCTGCCTGGCAGCCGGGCGCCCACCTCGATCTCGTGCTGCCCTCAGGGCTGGTGCGGCAGTACTCGCTGTGCGGGGACCCCGAGGACTCCTCGTCGTACACCGTCGCCACCCGGCTCGTCCCGGCCGACGAGGGCGGGCGCGGCGGCTCGCGCGAGGTGCACGAGCAGTTGGCCGAGGGCGCGGAGGTGGAGGTGCGCGGGCCGCGCAACCGCTTCCCGCTGGACCCGGCCGCGCCCGCCTACCTGTTCGTCGCGGGCGGCATCGGGATCACCCCGGTCCTGCCGATGCTGCGGGCGGCCGAGGCGCGCGGCGCCGACTGGAAGCTGCTGTACGGGGGCCGGACGCGGGCCTCGATGCCGTTCCTGGAGGACGTGCGGAAGCTGGCCGGCGACCGGGTCACCGTCGTCGCCGAGGACGAGGACGGGCGGCCCGACCTGGGCGCGGCGCTCGCGGACACGGCGCCCGGCACGGCCGTGTACTGCTGTGGGCCCGAGGGGCTGATGGCGGCCGTGGAGGAGGCGCTGCCCGAGGGGCGGACGCTGCACCTCGAACGGTTCGCGCCACGCGGCACGGCCGACGGCGACCGCCCGATCGAGGTCGAACTGCGGCGCAGCGGCAAGGTCGTTCCCGTGCCGGCCGGCACCACGGTGCTCGCGGCGGTCCGTGCGGAGCTGCCCAGCGTGATGTACTCGTGCGAGCAGGGCTTCTGCGGAACCTGCCAACAGCGGGTCCTGGAAGGGGAGATCGACCATCGCGACGAGCTCCTCACCGAGGCGGAGCGGGCCGACACGATGCTGATCTGCGTGTCGCGGGCCCGCGGTGAGCGGCTGACCCTCGATCTCTAGGCGGGCGGGCTCGATCCGCTCGGTAGAGTGTTCGGTATGACTACCGGGGTGCGGCGCAGAATGGGAGTCGAGGAGCGGCGGCGGCAGTTGATCGGGGTCGCCCTCGAACTGTTCAGTCACCGCTCCCCCGACGAGGTCTCCATCGACGAGATAGCGGCCGCCGCGGGCATTTCGCGGCCGCTCGTCTACCACTACTTCCCGGGCAAGCTGAGCCTGTACGAGGCCGCGCTGAAGCGGGCCGCCGAGGATCTGGCGGAGCGGTTCAGGGAGCCGCAGGACGGGCCGCTCGGGGCGCGCCTGCTGCGGGTGATGGGCCGGTTCTTCGACTTCGTGGACGAGCACGGGCCGGGTTTCTCGGCGCTGATGCGCGGTGGCCCGGCGGTCGGCTCCTCGACGACGAACGCACTCATCGACTCGGTGCGGCAGGCGGCGTACCTCCAGATCCTCGCGCACCTGCGGGTCGCCACGCCGTCCCCACGCCTGGACCTGGTGGTGCGCTCCTGGGTGTCGCTCGCCGAGTCGACGGCGCTGATCTGGCTGGACGGCCGGCGCATCCCGCGCGAGGAGCTCCAGCTCCAGCTCGTCCACGACTTCGCGGCGCTGGCCGCGGTCAGCGCCGCGTACGACGAGGAGATGGCGGCACTGCTGCGCCGCATCCTGGCGGACGAGCCGGCCGACGGCCCCTTCGCCGACCTGGTCGGCCGGCTGGTCGCGCTCGCGCCGTCCGGTCAGCCGATGGCGGACCTGTAGGCGGGCTCCAGGTCCCGTACCTCCGCGGAGAAGTGGACGCCCTCCGGGGCCTTGACGTGGGCGGGCAGCAGTCCGAGCACGGCGTCCGCGAGGGCGGCCTTGGCCTCCTCGGTGCGGCCGGCCAGCAGGGCGACCTCCACGTGCAGGACCGGGGCGTCCGCGTCGCCGACGACGGTCTCCTCCGCCCGGCGGAAGCGCGTCTTGCAGGCCGGGATCCGCGCGGCCACCGTGTCGACGGCGGCCTGGTGGACGGCGCCGGCCAGCCCGGCCCGGTCGAGCCGGTCGTCGAGGCCCGCGGAGTAGTCGACGGTGATCTGAGGCATGGGAGCTCCGGAAGGTGCGTACGGACGTGTCGACGATCACCTTTACGGTGATCGGCATGACGGCACAACTCACGTTCCGCAGAGCGGACACGGACGACCTGGACATCCTCGTCGCGCTGTACGACGGCGCGGCCCGCTGGATGCTGGCCAACGGCATCGACCAGTGGAAGCCCGGCGAGAAGAGCGCGGAGCACTTCCTGCTGCGGATGAAGGAGGGCGAGGTGTGGCTCGCGGAGAGTGCCGACGGCACGGCAGCGGGCGGCTACGAGCTGTGGTGGGACGACGAGCCCGCGTGGGGCGCCCAGCCGCCCGTCGCCGGTTACGTGCACCGTCTGATGGTGCGCCGCGGCGTTGCGGCCGGCACGGGCGCCGCGCTCCTCGCCCACGCGGAACACCGGATCGCCGAGGCGGGCCGCCCGCTGTGCCGCCTCGACTGCGCCTCCTCGAACCCCAGGCTGCGCACCTACTACGAGCGCCGCGGCTACACCGCGGTCGGCGAGCAGCCCTTCAAGTCCGGTGCGGGAGGCAGTAGTTACGGCGTCACGCTTATGGAGAGGCGGGTGGGCTGACCGCCCGTCCGGCCGGGGGTCCGGGGGTCGTCCCCCGGGAGATGCGGCGGGGTGACGCTCATGGAGAAGCGGGTGGGCTGACCGCCCGTCCGGCCGGGGGT
This sequence comes from Streptomyces sp. KL116D, assembly GCF_030766975.1. Taxonomy (NCBI): domain Bacteria; kingdom Bacillati; phylum Actinomycetota; class Actinomycetes; order Kitasatosporales; family Streptomycetaceae; genus Streptomyces; species Streptomyces sp. KL116D. The sequence continues at coordinate 25,950 of NZ_JASERH010000064.1, forward strand.
CCGGGGGTCGCCCCCGGGAGATGCAGCGGGGTGACGCTCAGGGCGAGACGCCTGGGCTGAGGCGGAGGGCGAGCAGGGCTATGTCGTCCGCCCGGTCTCGGCCGAAGCAGCTGAGGAGCGTGTCGCAGAGGTCGTCCGGGGCCGGGGGTGCGGCGGTCGCGGCCCGGCGGAGCTGCTCCATCGAGACGGCGAGGTCGGTGCCGCGCGTCTCGATCAGGCCGTCCGTGACCATGAGGAGCCGCTCGCCGGGCCCGATCCGCGCCTCGCTCGGGCCGGGGTGCGGCAGGCCGAGGCCGAGCAGCGGCCCGGACGCGGACGCGTAGTGGGCGGGGCCGCCCGGGGGCACGAGGAGCGGCGGGATGTGGCCCGCGTTCGCGATGGACGTGCGGCCGGTGTCGGGGTCGACGAGGGCCAGGCACAGGGTGGCCGTGCACTCCGGGTGGTAGTGCTGGAGCATCCGGTCGAGCCGGGTCACGAGCCGGGCGGGGCACGGGTCCTCGATGCTGTAGGCGCGCAGCGCGTGCCGGATCTCGACCATGACGGTGGCCGCGTCGAGGGAGTGCCCGACCACGTCCCCGATGCCGACGAGCATTCCGGCGGGGGTGGGCAGCGCGGCGTAGAAGTCACCCCCTATCTCGGTCTGCTGGGAGGCGGGTTCGTAGCGGAAGACGACCTCGATCCCCGGGGCCACGGGCAACTGGCTGGGCAGGAAGCTGCGTTGCAGGGTGAGGGCGACGTGGCGCTCCTGCTCGTACATGAGGAGCGGCTCGGCGGCGAGCGCGGTGGCGCGGGCGAGCTGGGTGACGAGCGGGGAGATCCGGCCCGCCAGGTCCGGGTAGGCGGGGGTGGCCAGGCACACGGGCAGCCGGCCGTCCCGGTTGCAGGCGAGCACGAGGCGCACGTCGCCGGACCCGAAGTACGCCTCGGGCCACAGCGGTCCGGGCACCACGGTGGTGCGCACCCCGCCGCCCTCGCACATCAGGCGGCGGACCAGCGCGACGGCGCGGTCCCGGTCCTCGGTGCCGGGCACGCCGAGGCGGCGGGCGCGCCGGGACTCGCCGGTGTACATCGCGCCCTCCTCGCCGTGGACGAACACGGCGGCGCTCTGCTCGGTGAGCCGGGCGGTCACCTCGGCGGCGACGGCGGCGAGTTCGGTGAGGCAGCGGGCGCCCTGCACCTCGACGACCGCCTCGGACAGCAGGGCGAGCCGGCCGAACTGGGCCTGCGCGTGGACGAGTTCGCGGGCGCCGCGCAGCGCGGCCCGCACCACGGCCCGGATCTCCTCCGGCTCGGCGGGGACCGTCAGATACGCCTCGCCGCCCGCGTCGAGCGCCCGGCAGCGGTCGCCCGAGCCCGACGGCGTGGCCGAGAAGTGGACGACGGGGATGCCGGAGAGCGAGGGCAACGCCTTGACGCGGCGGCACAGTTCGTACCCGTTCAGGTCGGGCAGCCCCACGTCGACGAGTGCCACGTCGGGCAGTGCTCCGGCCCGCAGCCGCAGGTCGAGCTCGACGAGGGCCTCCCCGGCGGAGGCGACGGGGACGACGACGTGTCCCGCGCGGGCCAGGACGGCGCCCAGCGCATAGCGGCTCGTGGCGGTGTCGTCGACCACCAGGACCGTACTGCCGTCTGCGGTCCGGGATGCTTCAGTGGTGCCGTTCACGGGGCAGCCCCTCGGGGCAGATCCGGGTGCGGGCCCCCTCGGCCCGCCGCACCAAGCTACCGCCGGAACCGGGTGGTGCGACGCCTGATCGGGCACGTTCACCGATCCGGGTGGCCGCCCCCAACCCGGCCCACCCGCAGGGCACTTCCTCCCCGGCGGGCGACGGTGGGAAATACGCCGGGTGACCGGTAAGGTCCCGTCCCGTGACCGCACGCCTTGCCGACATAGCAGCACAAGCGGGGGTGAGCGAGGCGACTGTCAGCCGCGTGCTCAACGGCAAGCCCGGCGTCGCCGCCGCCACCCGCCAGTCCGTGCTCGCCGCGCTCGACGTGCTCGGCTACGAGCGTCCCGTCCGGCTGAACCGGCGCAGCGAGGGCCTGGTCGGCCTGATCACGCCGGAGCTGGAGAACCCGATATTCCCCGCGCTCGCGCAGGTCGTGGTGCAGGCCCTGACCAGGCAGGGCTACACGCCGGTGCTGGCCACGCAGACGCCGGGCGGCTCCACCGAGGACGAGTTGACCGAGATGCTGGTCGACCGGGGCGTGAGCGGCATCATCTACGTGTCCGGGCTGCACGCCGACACCACGGCCGACACCGGCCGTTACGAGCGGCTGCGCGGCCAGGGCGTCCCGTTCGTGCTCGTCGACGGTTTCTCGCCGTCGATAGCGGCGCCGTTCATCTCGCCGGACGACCGGGCCGCGGCCCGGCTCGCGGTGACGCATCTGGTGTCGCTGGGGCACACCCGGATAGGGCTCGCGCTGGGGCCGGTCCGGTTCGTGCCCGTACAGCGGAAGATCGAGGGTTTCCTGCGCACGATGAAGGAGCTGGTCGGCCCGGGGGCGGCTGAGGCCGGGCACGACCTCGTCCAGCACTCCCTCTACACCTTGGAGGGTGGCCAGGCGGCGGCGTCCGCGCTGCTCGACCGGGGCTGCACGGCGGTGATCTGCGCGAGCGACATGATGGCACTGGGTGCCGTGCGGGCGGTGCGGGAGCGCGGCCTGGACGTGCCGTCGGACGTGTCGGTGGTCGGCTTCGACGACTCGCCGCTGATCGCGTTCACCGATCCGCCGCTGACCACGGTCCGCAAGCCGGTGCACGCGATGGGGCAGGCGGCCGTCAACACGCTGCTGGAGGAGATGGGGGGCACGCCCGCTCCACAGAGTGAATTCGTGTTCATGCCCGAGCTGGTGGTGCGGGGTTCCACGGCCTCGTCCCCTGGGGTGCGGCCTCGTCCGTAGGGCGTAGAGGATGCGGCTCGAACCCGCCCGAGGGATGATCGGACGGAGGCCGAAATCTGGCAGACTCTGTGCCTATGGGTGAAACGACCGTGACGACACTGGAAGGCCGACAGGGGCCCACCACCTCACCCATCGCGGAGAACCGTGTCGGGCGCCGCTTCCGTGCGCCGCGACGTCCCCGGCTCTGGTTCGAGATCCTGTTGATCGCGGTGAGTTACTGGACGTACTCCCTGATCCGCAACGCGGTCCCGGAACAGAAGGCACAGGCGCTCAGCAACGCGGACTGGATCTGGCGGCTGGAGCACCATCTCGGGATCGCCGTCGAACAGAGCGTCAACCATGCCGTGAACTCGGTGACTTGGCTCATCGTCGGCATGAACTACTACTACGCGACCCTGCACTTCGTGATCACGCTCGGCGTGCTGGTGTGGCTGTTCCGCTGCCATCCGGGCCGCTACGCGGCGACCCGCCTGGTGCTGTTCGCGACGACGGCGGTCGCGCTCGTCGGCTACTACTTCTACCCGCTGGCCCCACCGCGCCTGATGACCGGCGGCCACTTCGTCGACACCGTCGCCGTCCACCAGACGTGGGGCTCGATGGCCTCGGGCAACCTGAAGAACATGTCGAACCAGTACGCGGCGATGCCGTCGATGCACATCGGCTGGTCGCTGTGGTGCGGACTGACGATCTTCGCGCTCGCGTCGGTGCCGTGGGTGCGGGTGCTCGGCCTGCTGTACCCGGCGGCGACCCTGGTGGTCATCGTGGCGACGGCGAACCACTTCTGGCTGGACGCGGTGGGCGGCATGGTCTGCCTGGCGTTCGGCTTCGCGGTGGCCCGGTTCTGGTACGGGGCGCTGCCGTACGCGCTGCCGCGTCTGGTGGCACCGCCGCCGATGGTGTCCGTGAAGGCCTAGGGCCTGTCTCCCAGATCCCTCCGTCCGCCCGAAGGGCGGGCCCCGCGGCGTCTGGTGCGTGCTCTCGGCGTGCCGGGCTCAAGGCCTCGTACTGGATGTACTTGGCCTTGCGCCCGGTGCGGCGAGAGCACGCACCAGACGCCGCGGGGCAGGAGGGATCTGGGAGACAGGCCCTAGGTCCGCGGTCCGCACGCACGGAAGGGGCGGCGCCGGTGGCGCCGCCCCTTCCGTGCGTCACCGGTCGCCGCGGTGCGTGACGCGTCCGTCGACCGTCGTGAGCAGGACCGGTGCCTCGGCCAGCTCGCCCGCCGGGGCGGTCACCGGGTCGAGGCCGAGCACGGTGAGGTCGGCGCGCAGGCCGGTCGCGATCCGGCCGCCCCGCTCCCCCGCGGCGAGCGCGGCGTGCGAGGTGACGCCCTCCAGTGCTTCGAGCCCGGTCAGGCCCTGCCCGGGGCCCGCGGCGCCCGCCGGCACCCGGGCCGTCGCGAGGACCCGCCGTACGTCGTAGTGGGCGATCGGCCAGTCCGAGCCGAGGGCGAGCACGGCGCCCGCGTCCCGCAGGTCCCGGGTGCGCCAGGCGCGGGCGGCCCGCTCGTCGCCGAGCCGCCGGGACCACTCGTCACTGCGGTCGCCCTTCGTGTACGCGGTGTGCGGCGGCTGCATGGACGCGGCGACGCCGAGCGCGGCGAACCGCGGGAGCGTGTCGTCGGGGACGGTCTCGATGTGCTCGATGCGGTGCGCGCCGCGGCCGGTCGGGCCGAGCGCCTCGACGGTGTCGAGGGCGTGCCGGACGGCCGCGTCGCCGATGGCGTGCGTCGCGGTGCGCACCCCGGCGGCGTGGAGGTGACGCACGGCCGCGCTGTACGCCGCCGGGTCGGGCCAGAACGCGTCGGTGCCCTGGCCGTGGCAGTCGGCGTGCTCCAGCCAGGCCGTGCCGCCCTCGACCGTGCCGTCCATGAAGAACTTGACGCCGCCGACCCGCCAGGCCCGCCCGTGGCGTCGTTGCAGCGCGATCAGTTCGTCGAGCCCCGCGCGGTCGACGCCCGGCATGCACCAGGGGGCGATGGTCAGGCGCAGCGGGAGGCCGGTGTCCTCCTCGACGGCGGCGAGCAGGTCGAGGTCGGCGCCGTCCATGACGTGGGCGGTGGTGAGGCCGGTGGCGGCCATGGCGCCGAGCAGGTCGACGAGGCCCGCGCGCCTGGCCTCGTAGGACAGGCGCGGTACGACGCGGTCGACCAGGTCCATGGCGGCGTGCTCGACCAGGTGGCCGGTGGGCTGTCCGGCGGCGTCGCAGACGATCTCGGAGCGCTGGGCGAACTCCCGCGGCCCGGTGATCCCCGCCGCGCTCAGGGCGGCGCCGCTGACCAGGGCGGAGTGGCCGTCGTAGAGGCGCAGGAAGGCGGGGGCGCCGTCGAGCACGTCCTCGACGAGGTCGCGGTGGACGGGGCGGCCGCCGAACGCGTTGTGGTCGAGACCCCAGCCGACGACCCAGCCGTCGATGCGGTCGGCCATGCGCAGCGCCGCGCGCAGGTCGTCCAGGTCCTGTACGCCGGTGAGGTCGGCACCGGATGCCATCTGGAGGCCCCAGACGGGGTGGCTGTGGGCGTCGGTGAGGCCGGGCGTCACGGTGGCTCCGCGGAGGTCGAGCCGTTCCGTGGCGGGGCCCTGCCAGTCCCTGACCAGGGTGTCGGTGTCGCCCACCGCTGCGATGCGGCCGTCCTTCACGGCCAGGGCGGTGGCCTCCGGCGTGAGCGGGTCCATGGTGCGGATGCGGGTGTCGGTGAGGAGGAGGTCGGCGGATGGCATGTGGGCGTCTCCGTTGGGGCTGGTGCGTCTGCCGGGTTGCTGATGTGTCGGCGGGTGCGGGTCTGTTGTGGCTGGTCGCGCTCACGCGGCGGAGCCGCACATCGATACGGCCCCGCGGCCCTAGTGTCCGAACCGTTCGTAGGTCGTCGGGCGGGTGCGCTTGAGTCGCCACGCCAGTGCCAGGCCGATGACGAAGACCGCGGGGGCCACTGCCATCAGGGCGCCGTTGACCAGCGGGGGCGCCGCCGTGAACAGGTCGATGTGGGTGGCCACCAGGGTGATCGCGACCGCCAGGAGGAGGGTCGCGGCCACGGGGGCCACCACCGTGCGCCACACGCCCTCCTGGTGCGTGACGCGGCGGAAGAAGAACGGGACCGCGAGGGCGGCGAGGAGCTGGAGGGCCATCAGGCCCAGCATTCCAGGGGTGTTGACCCAGAGCAGGAGCTGGTCGTACGGGTCCGCGCCGGCCGCCCAGAAGCCGAGCACGACGACCGCGCCGAGGACGGTCTGCGCGGCCCCGGCGACGTACGGGGAGCGGTGCTTGGGGTGGATGCGGGCGATGGCGCGGGGCAGCACGCCCTCGTCGGCGAGGGCGAGGCCGTAGCGGTTGATGGCGTTGTGGAAGGCGAGGAGGGAGGCGATGACGCTGGTGACGATGAGGACGTGCATCAGGTCGGCCGCCCAGCCGCCGACGTAGGTGGTGATCGCGGTGAAGAAGAGGCCTCCCGGGTCGCTGCCCGCCGCCTTCACGACGGCCGCGTCGCCGAAGGACTGGATGGCGATCCACACGGTGAAGGCGTAGAAGAGGCCGAGGAAGCCGACCGCGATGTACGTGGCGCGCGGCACCGTGCGGTCCGGGTCGCGGGCCTCGCGGCGGTAGATGACGGTCGACTCGAAGCCGGTGAACGCGGCGAACGCGAAGGCGAGGACGGCGGCGGTGCCGGGGACCAGGACGTTGCCGGGCGCGAAGGACGCGGCGGACAGGCCGTGGGCGCCGCCGTCGAGCAGTACTCCGGCGGCGAGCAGGACGAGGATGCCGGTCTCCGCGACGAGCAGCACGCCGAGGAGCTTCGCGCCGAAGTCTATGGAGCGGAAACCGCCGTACCAGATGAGCAGCAGCCCGGCGAGGGAGACCGGGAGCCAGGGGACGTCGGTGCCGAAGAGGGCGTGCACGGTGTCCTGGGTGGCGGAGCCGAGGAGGCCGTAGACGCCGATCTCCATGCCGTTGTAGCCGACCATGGCGAGCAGGGCGGCGCCGATCCCCGCGGGGCGGCCGAGGCCCTGGGTGATGTACGCGTAGAAGGCGCCGCCGCCCTTCACGTGGCGGCTCATGGCGGTGAAGCCGACGGCGAAGACGGCGAGGGTGAGGCCGGCCAGGAGGTAGCCGGCGGGGGCGCCGATGCCGCCGAGGGCGATGGCGATGGGGGCGACGCCCGCCATGACGGTGAGCGGGGCGGCGGCGGAGACGACGAAGAAGGCGATGTCGGCGGTGCCGAGGGTGCCGGTGCGCAGGCCTGGTGGCGTGCTCGGCGGGGCTGACTGCGGGGAGGTCACGGACATGCGGAGGGGAGCCCTTCTGGCCGCGGCGACGTAAACCTAAAGGCTTTCGGTTTCGGCAATGTAACCTCCTGTTCGGGCTCACGGGAAGACCCGTTTTTCGAACGTGACGGAGGAACGCAGCGGATGGGACGGCCGAGCAAGCCACTCCTCGACCGGGCGCGCATCGCGACGACGGCGCTGGAACTCGTCGACGAGCAGGGCGACTTCAGCGTCCCGCAGATCGCCAGGCGGCTGGGTGTGCAGACGGGTTCGGTGTACCACCACGTGGACGGCCGGGACGGGATCGTGGAGCTGCTGCGGGAGCGGGTCGCCGCCGCGATCGACCCGGCACCGCTCACCTCGGGGCTGCCGTGGGACGAGGCGATGGCGGCGTGGGCGCGTTCCTACCGTGCGGCGTTCGCCGCGCACCCGAGGGCGATCCCGCTCCTGACGACGAACCCGGTGCGGGCGCCGCGCGTGCTCGCGCAGTACGAGCTGGCGGTGGCGCTGCTCCTGGATTCAGGGTTCGCGCTGGCCGACGTGATGCCGGTGATCATCGGGCTGGAGAACGTGGTGCTCGGTTCGGCGCTCGACATGGCGGCGCCCGAGGCGATGTGGGAACTGTCCGACGAGACACCCACCCCGCTCCTTGAGCGGGCCCTGGCCGCGGTGGCGGAGGGCCGGACGAACGCGGCCTTCGACCTGGCCCTGACGGCGTTCATCACCCACTGCCACACCTTGCGGAGGACCTGAGAGAAAGGTTCCGCCACCAGGGGCGCGGGGCACTGCGCGAGAAGCCCCGCACACCCGCACCCGCACCCGCACCCGCACCCGCACCCGCCGAGCAAGGACCCGGCAGACGCCCCCGCGCGATCCCGCCCGGCCGCCGGAGGCCTACGCCCCGTAGAAGCGCTCCTCCATCACGGCCCGGGCCCGCCGGGTGATCCGCCGGTAGTCGTCGAGCATGTCCCCGACGTGCCCCGGCCCGTACCCCAAGTACCGCCCGACCGCGCCGAGTTCCCGCCCGTCGGAGGGGAACGTGTCCCCCGCCCGGCCGCGCACCAGCATCACGGCGTTGCGCACCCGCGTGGCCAGCACCCACGCCTCGTCGAGGATCGCGGCGTCCTCGACGGGGATCAGCTCCGCCGCGCACGCCGCGGCCAGCGCCTCCCGGGTCCGGGTGGTGCGCAGGCCCGGCTCCGCCCAGCCGTGCTGGAGCTGGAGCAGCTGCACCGTCCACTCGACGTCGGAGAGGCCGCCGCGGCCGAGCTTGGTGTGCAGGGTGGGGTCGGCGCCGCGGGGCAGCCGCTCGGACTCCATCCGGGCCTTGAGCCGCCGGATCTCCCGGATCGCGTCGTCGCCGAGGCCCTCGGCCGGGTAGCGCAGCGGGTCGACCAGGTCGATGAACGCCCGGCCCAGCTCCTCGTCGCCCGCGACGGGCTGGGCGCGCAGCAGGGCCTGCGACTCCCAGACCAGGGACCAGCGGCGGTAGTACGCCTCGTAGGACTTGAGGGTGCGCACGAGCGGCCCCGACTTGCCCTCGGGGCGCAGGTCCGCGTCGATCAGGAGCGGCGGGTCGGCGCTCGGCAGGGCGAGCAGCCGGCGCATCTCGGCGACGACCTTGTTCGCCGCCTGGGCGGCGTCGTGGTCGCTGACGCCCTCGCGGGGCTCGTGCACGAACAGGACGTCGGCGTCGGAGCCGTAGCCCAGTTCGTGGCCGCCGAAGCGGCCCATGGCGATCACCGCGAAGCGGGTGGGCAGGGTGTCGCCCCAGCCGTCGCGGACGACGGCGCGCAGCGTCGCGGCGAGGGTGGCGGCCGTCAGGTCGGACACCGCGCCGCCGACCCGGTCCACCAGTGCGCCCTGGTCGGCGACGGCGGGGGTGTCCTCGGTGCCGTACGAGGCGATGATGTCGGCCGCGCAGGTGCGGAACAGTTCGCGGCGGCGCACCGCGCGGGCCGCCACCACGGCCTGTTCGCCGCCGTCGGCGCGGCCCACCGCGGCCATCACCTCCTGCTCCAGCGGGGTGTGCCCGCGCTGTTCGAGGCCCCGCTCGTCGCCGAGCAGCGCGACCGCCTCGGGCGCGCGCATGAGGAGGTCGGGGGCGAGGCGGCCCGCGGACAGCACCCGGGCCAGGTTCTCCGCGGCCGCGCCCTCGTCGCGCAGCAGCCGCAGGTACCAGGGGGTCTTGCCGAGTGCGTCGGACACCTTGCGGAAGTTGAGCAGGCCCGCGTCGGGGTCCGCCGAGTCGGCGAACCAGCCGAGCAGCACGGGGAGCAGGGTCCGCTGGATGGCGGCCTTGCGGCTGACGCCGGAGGCGAGGGCCTCCAGGTGCCGCAGGGCGGCGCTGGGGTCCGCGTAGCCGAGGGCGACGAGCCGCTCGCGGGCCGCCTCGGTGCTCAACCGGGTCTCGCCGGGGGCGAGTTGGGCGACGGAGTCGAGCAGCGGGCGGTAGAAGAGCTTCTCGTGCAGCCGGCGCACCACGGAGGTGTGGCGCTTCCAGGCGCGGCTGAGGTCGGTGAGGGGTTCGGTGCGCATGCCCATCGAGCGGCCGATGCGGCGCAGGTCCGCGTCGTCCTCGGGCACGAGGTGCGTGCGCCGCAGCCGGTAGAGCTGGATGCGGTGTTCGAGGGTGCGCAGGAAGCGGTAGGCGTCGTCGAGCTGGACGGCGTCGACCCGGCCGACGTAGCCGCCGTCGGCGAGTGCGGCGAGGGCGTCGAGGGTGGTGCCGCTGCGCAGCGAGGCGTCGGCCCTGCCGTGCACCAACTGCAGTAGCTGGACGGCGAATTCGACGTCGCGCAGCCCGCCGGGGCCGAGCTTCAGTTCGCGGTCGACCTCGCCCGCCGGGATGTTCTCGACGACGCGCTTGCGCATCTTCTGCACGTCGGGCACGAAGTTGTCGCGCTCGGCGGCCTGCCAGACGAGCGGCGAGACGGCCGCGAGGTACGCCTCGCCGAGGTCGGGGTCGCCGGCCACCGGGCGGGCCTTGAGCAGGGCCTGGAACTCCCAGGTCTTGGCCCAGCGCTGGTAGTAGGCGAGGTGAGAGGAGAGGGTGCGGACGAGGGGGCCGTTGCGGCCCTCGGGGCGCAGGTTCGCGTCGACCGGCCAGATGGTGCCCTCGACGGTCGTCTCGGAGCAGATCCGCATCATGTGCGAGGCGAGCCGGGTCGCGGCCTGCACCGCCTTGCCCTCGTCGGCGCCGTCGGCCGCGTCGCCGACGAAGATGACGTCGACGTCGGACACGTAGTTCAGCTCGTGGCCGCCGCACTTGCCCATCGCGATCACGGCGAGCCGGCAGAGGGCGGCGTCGCCGGGCGCGGCGGTGCGCGCGATGGCCAGCGCCGCGCGCAGCGTCGCCGTCGCCAGGTCGGCCAGCTCGGCGGCGGTCTCGGTGATGACGGTGGTGCCGCAGACGTCGCGGGCGGCGATGGAGAGCAGACAGCGCCGGTAGGCGACGCGCAGCGAGTCGGGGTCGGTGGCGTCGGCGAGCCCGCGCTCGAACTCCTCGACGCCCGGGTGCAGATCGCTGGGCTCGTACGTGACGAGCGCCTGCCAGTCGGCGGGGTGCCGGGCCAGGTGGTCGGCGAGGGCCTCGGAGGCGCCGAGCACGCCGAGCAGCCGGTCGCGCAGCGGCTTCGCCGTGATGAGGGTGTCGAGCAGCTCCCGGCGGCCCGCGTCGCCCGCCACCCGCTCCTGCGCCTCGACGAGCCGGACCAGGCCGAGCAGGGCCAGATCGGGGTCGGCGGTGGCGCCGAGCGCGTCCAGGAGCAGCGGGTCGGAGCGCACGCTGGACAGCGCTTCGCTGTCGAGGAGCCGCTCCGCGCCGGACGGATCGGTGAATCCGTGCCGCAACAGACGGGTGAAGGTACTGCTCCGTCGCCCTCGCGGCACCGACATCCCGGCCTCCTGTTCGATCACACGCTGGCATGAGCCTACTGCGGTCCCGGCGGGACCGATGAGTTGTGACGGCGTGCGGAGTCGTTCTGATGAGGAGAGGATTCACAGGGCCGGAAGAAGGACCGTCGCCATGTCGCAGGATTCCCCGCACAGCTCCCCGCAGAGCCCCCCGCGCAGTTCACCGCACAGCACCTCGCTGGACGCCCGCTACAGCTCGCCGGGCGCCGCCCCCGTCCCCTGGCCGGTGGCCGAGCGGCAGCTGGCCGCCGCCGAGCTGTTCTGGATCTCGACCGTACGGCCGGACGGCCGCCCGCACGTGACGCCGCTGCTCGGGGTCTGGCTGGACGGGGCGCTCCACTTCACGACGGGCGAGCGGGAGCGCAAGGCGCTCAACCTCGCGGCGAACCCGCACGTTGCCCTCACCACCGGCAGCGACGCGTGGGCCGCCGGTTTCGACGTGGTCGTGGAGGGCGAGGCGGTGCGGGTCACCGCGGCCGACCGGTTGGGCGCCCTCGCCAAGGCGTGGGAGGGGAAGTACGGTCCGGCATGGCACTTCGAGGTCCGTGCCGACGGTGCGTTCCAGGGGCAGCAGGGCGCCTCCCTGGTCTTCGCGGTCGCGCCGCGCACGGTCTTCGGTTTCGGCAAGGGCGAACAGTTCACGCAGACCCGCTGGCGGTTCCAGTGACGCCTCCAGTGACGCCTACGAAAGGACAGGCCATGGAGTGGACCCTCGAAGTGATCGTCGTCCCCGTCTCCGACGTGGACCGGGCCAAGGAGTTCTACGCGGACAAGGTGGGCTTCAAGGTCGACCTGGACAGCCAGGTCGCGCCCGGCGTGCGCATCGTGCAGATCACGCCGCCCGGCTCCCGCTGCTCCATCGCGCTGACCGAGGGCCTGCCGGGCGCGCCGGGCCAGGACGCGATGGCGCCCGGCTCGCTCACCGGGCTCCAGGTGTGCGTCACGGACATCGCGGCCGCCCGGGAGGAGCTGGTGGGGCGCGGTGTGGAGGTGAGCCCGGTGCAGCACGCGGGGCCCGAGGGCTGGACGGAGGGGCCCGGCGGCGAGGCGTGGAACTCCTTCATGTTCTTCACGGACCCGGACGGCAACGGCTGGACGGTGCAGGAGGCGCCGTCTCCGCTGTCCGAGCGGTAAGCGTTCACCCACGCTTCATCCGGCGGAACCGGACGACGTGACTCAGGGGATTCTTGGCGTGTGCATGCTCTGGCCGCACCGCCAAGATCCCCGCTCCTCCCCTTCTTCGGAGGTCTCACGTGTCCGGCAGAACATTCCTCGGGCGTGCCCGTGGCAAGGTGCTCGCCTCTGCGCTCGCGCTGGCGGCGGCCGCCACCGGCAGCTGGCTCGCCCTCACCGGCTCCACCCCGGCGCACGCCGCGTCGACGGTCCCCACCCCCGACCACACGGTCGTCGTGGTCTTCGAGAACCACGCGTACAGCCAGGTCATCGGCTCCTCCAGCGCCCCGTACATCAACAGCCTGAAGACGGGCGGCGCCAACCTCACCGCCTCGTACGCCGAGACCCACCCCAGCCAGCCCAACTACTTCGCCCTGTTCTCCGGCTCCACGCAGGGCGTCACGGACGACAGCTGCTACACGCCCGGCTTCTCCTCCGCCCCGAACCTGGCGTCGGAGCTGATCGCCGCGGGCAAGACGTGGGGCAGCTACAACGAGGGCCTGCCGAGCCAGGGTTCGACGACCTGCTCGTCCGGTGACTACGCCCGCAAGCACAACCCGTGGTTCGGCTTCAGCAACGTGCCGACGTCGTCCGCCAAGACCTTCGCGCAGTTCCCCTCGGACTACTCGACGCTGCCCCAGGTCTCCTTCGTGGTCCCCGACCTGTGCAGCGACATGCACGACTGCTCGGTCAAGACGGGCGACACCTGGCTCAAGGACAACCTGGGCGCGTACGCGACCTGGGCGAAGGCCCACAACAGCCTCCTCGTCGTCACCTTCGACGAGGACAACCGGCTCAGCGGCAACAAGATCCCCACGGTCTTCTACGGGCAGCAGGTCACGCCCGGGGCCACCTCCTCGACGACCTACAACCACTACGACCTCCTGCGCACCCTGGAGGACATGCACGGCCTGACCTCGCACGCGGGCAACGCGGCGTCGGCCAAGGACATCACCGGCATCTGGACGTCGTGACATGTACGTAGCGGACAGCCGCGCCACACCGTCGGCGCCGACGTCCGCGGAGCCCGCCGCCCGGCCCCGTGCCGGGCGGCGGCGCGCCGTGGGCCCCACCGTGTTCGCGCTCGGCACGGTCAGTCTGATCACCGACGTCTCGTCCGAGATGGTGACCGCCGTCCTGCCCCTGTACCTGGTGGCGGGCCTCGGCCTCAGCCCGCTCGGCTTCGGCCTCCTGGACGGCGTCTACAACGGCTTCTCGGCGCTGGTCCGGCTGGTCGGCGGCCGGTTCGCGGACAGCGGCGGCGGCCGCCACAAGACGGTCGCCGTGCTCGGCTACGGCCTGTCGGCGCTGTGCAAGCCGCTGCTCCTGGTCGCGGGTTCGCTGCCGCTGATCGGCGCGGTCCTCGCCGCCGACCGCACCGGCAAGGGGCTGCGCACGGCGCCGCGCGACGCGCTGATCTCGCTGTCGAGCGAACCGGCCGCGCGGGGGCGGGCGTTCGGGGTGCACCGGGCGATGGACACCGCGGGCGCGCTCCTCGGGCCGCTGGTGGCGTTCCTGATCCTGCGGTGGACCGTGGACGGGTACGACGCGGTGTTCACGGTGAGCTTCTGCGTGGCGGTGCTCGGCGTGCTGGTCCTGGTGCTGTTCGTGCCGTCGTCGCGGGCCGCCGCGCCGGCCGCCGCCGCGCCCCGGCCGGCCGCGAAACTGGCCCTGCGCCCCCTGCTCCGGCCGACCGTCTGCGCCACCCTCCTCGGCCTGGCCACCGTCAGCGACGCCTTCGTCTATCTCCTCCTGCAACGCCAACTCGGCGTTCCCGAGCGCTGGTTCGCGCTCCTCCCGCTGGGCACGGCCGCCGCGTTCCTGACGCTGGCCGCACCGCTGGGCCGGCTGTCCGACCGGGTCGGCGCCTGGCGGGTCTTCCTCGGCGGCCACGTCGCCCTGCTCGCGGTCTACGGACTGCTCCTCACCCACGCGCACAGCCCCGTGCTGCCCTACGCGGTGCTGCTCCTGCACGGCACGTTCTACGCGGCGACCGACGGCGTCCTGATGGCGGCGGCCTCCGCCGGCCTGCCCCAGGCGCGGCGCTCGTCCGGCCTCGCCGTGATCCAGACGGGCCAGGCGCTCGCCCGGTTCGGCTGCTCCCTCGGGTTCGGTGCGGCCTGGACGGCGTGGGGCGACCGCACCGCGCTCGGTGTCGCCGCTGTCCTGCTCGCCGGATGCGCCGTCGTGGCGTACGTGCTCCGGCCCACCACCCCTCGTACGGAAGCGGGCACATGACCATCCGCGGCAAGCTCACGATCCTCCTCGCGGCGGTGCTCGCGCTGGCGGCGGTGGCGACCGCCGCGGTGCTGCACGCGTCGGCCCGCGCCGACCGCAGGGACCGGGCCCGCCCCGGCGGGCCCGCCATCACCGCCGGCCAGTTCCGGCTCACCTCGGAGACCCGGGAGCTGGTGTTCCGCAACATGGCCTGGGGCCCGCACCGCGACGAGCTCACCACCACGCGCGCGGCGCACCCCTCCGGCCCGCGCACGGCGACCGCGACCGGCCTCAAGTGCCTGCGCTTCCACGCCCGTTCGGGCACGGGCATCTGCCTCCAGGCGGTCCACGGCGCGCTGTCCGACACCTACCGGGCCACCGTCCTCGACTCCGCGCTCCACGAGAAGGAGCACTACGCCGTCCCCGGCATCCCGTCCCGCGCCCGGGTGTCGCCGAGCGGGCGGTACGCGGCGTGGACGGCGTTCGTCGGCGGCGACAGCTACGCGGGCACGAACTTCTCGACGCGGGCCGCGATCCTCGACACGGCGACCGGCGTCCTCACCCCGTCCCTGGAGGCGTACGCGATCGTCAAGGACGGACACCGCTACCGCGCGCCCGACGTCAACTTCTGGGGCGTCACCTTCGCCGCGGACGACCGCCACTTCTACGCGACGCTCGCCACGCACGGGAAGACGTACCTGGTCCGCGGCGATCTGCGCACCCGCACGGTCACCACGCTCCACACGAACGTCGAGTGCCCTTCGCTCTCCCCCGACGGCACCCGGATCGCGTACAAGAAGCGTGTCCCGGGCCTGCCCGCGGACGCTCCTTGGCGTCTGTACGTACTGGACCTGGCCACCCTGCACGAGACGCCGCTGGCCGAGACCCGCAGCGTCGACGATCAGGCGGAGTGGAGCGACGACCGGCACGTGACGTACGCGCTTCCGGGCGACTACGGCGCCGACCTGTACACGGTCGCCGCCGACGGCACCGGATCCGCGCGCGAAATCCTGACGGCGGCGGTGTCCCCCGCCTACCTTTGACCGATGGACATGACCCTGGAAGTGATCCCGCTCCCCGTCTCGGACATCGACCGGTCCAAGGCCTTCTACGTGGACCAGGTCGGCTTCCGCTGCGACGTCGACCGCGAGGTGATGCCGGGCTCCCGGATCGTCCAGCTCACCCCGCCCGGCTCCGGCTGCTCGATCGTCCTCGCCGAAGGCGTCCCGATCCCGACGGGCACCCCGGCCCCCGGCACGTACCACGGCCTCCAGCTCGTCGTCAGCGACATCAAGGCGGCCCGCGACGAACTCACGGCCCGCGGCCTGGAGGTCTCGGAGCCGGTCTCCTTCGGCCCGGACGACGGCGGCACGTTCATGCACTTCAAGGACCCGGACGGCAACGGCTGGGCGATCCAGGAGTACCGCAAGCGCGCGACGGTGCCGTTGCGCGACGCGCTGTAGCCCCGGCAGGGGCGCCCTCAGCCACGACGAAAGCCGCGGACGCGTCTGCTCATCGACGAGCAGACGCGTCCGCGGCTTTCTTGCGCGACTACAGCACCGGCAGGTTCTTCCGCAGCTCGAACGCGGTCACCTCGCTGCGGTACTCCTCCCACTCCTGCTTCTTGTTGCGGAGGAAGAAGTCGTAGACGTGCTCGCCCAGCGTCTCGGCGACCAGTTCCGAGCGCTCCATCAGGGCGATCGCCTCGCCGAGGTTCTGCGGGAGCGGTTCGATGCCCATCGCGCGGCGCTCCGCGTCGGAGAGGGCCCACACGTCGTCGTCGGCGCCCGGCGGGAGTTCGTAGCCCTCCTCGATGCCCTTGAGGCCGGCGGCGAGCAGGACCGCGTACGTGAGGTACGGGTTGGCGCCCGAGTCGATCGAGCGGACCTCGACGCGGGCCGAGCCCGTCTTGCCGGGCTTGTACATCGGCACGCGGATGAGGGCCGAGCGGTTGTTGTGGCCCCAGCAGATGTAGGAGGGGGCCTCGCCGCCGGCGCCGGCGGTGCGCTCGGAGCCGCCCCAGATGCGCTTGTAGGAGTTGACCCACTGGTTGGTGACCGCGGAGATCTCGGCGGCGTGCTTCAGCAGGCCCGCGATGAAGGAGCGGCCGACCTTGGAGAGCTGGTACTCGGAGCCCGACTCGTAGAAGGCGTTCCGGTCGCCCTCGAAGAGCGAGAGGTGCGTGTGCATGCCGGAGCCGGGGTGCTCGGAGAACGGCTTCGGCATGAAGGTGGCCTGCACGCCCTGCTCCAGCGCGACCTGCTTCATGACCAGGCGGAACGTCATGATGTTGTCCGCCGTGGAGAGCGCGTCCGCGTACCGCAGGTCGATCTCCTGCTGGCCCGGCGCACCCTCGTGGTGGCTGAACTCGACCGAGATGCCCATCGATTCGAGCATCGTGATCGCCTGGCGGCGGAAGTCCATCCCCACGTTCTGCGGGGTGTGGTCGAAGTAGCCCGAGTTGTCGGCGGGCGTCGGGCGCGATCCGTCGAGCGGCTTGTCCTTGAGGAGGAAGAACTCGATCTCGGGGTGGGTGTAGAAGGTGAAGCCGAGGTCGGAGGTCTTGGCGAGCGCGCGCTTGAGGACGTAGCGCGGGTCCGCGAAGGACGGGGAGCCGTCGGGCATCAGGATGTCGCAGAACATCCGGGCCGTGCCGGGAGCCTCGGCGCGCCACGGCAGGACCTGGAAGGTGGCCGGGTCCGGCTTGGCGATCATGTCCGACTCGTAGACCCGGGCGAAGCCCTCGATGGCGGAGCCGTCGAAGCCGATTCCCTCGTCGAAGGCCTGTTCCAGCTCGGCCGGGGCCACGGCGACCGACTTGAGGAAGCCGAGCACGTCCGTGAACCACAGGCGAACGAACCGGATGTCGCGCTCCTCCAGAGTCCGGAGCACGAATTCCTGCTGCTTGTCCATCTTCCGCTTCCACCCATCCTTGCTGGTCAGGCCGCCTGCTCCCACGCTGCGGGACGTCGATCAGGGGACGTCGAAGGGCCTGCTCACATCCCACCACACGCCCGTTTCGTGCGCGTTGCCGACCATGATCATCCTTGATCGGCCGGTGTTGTGTTCATAGTGCCTGTTGAACCCCCCAGGGCCATAGTGCCTGCCGTTCGGTACGCCGACGACAGCGGGCCCGGAGACGTCCTCCCCACCGGCCCTTTTCCCCACTACGATCAGCGGACCCGCCCGTCTCATCCTTTTCACCGAAGGACATTCCATGGGTTCCGCCAAGAACACGTCCAGCGCATCCTCCGCGTCCCGCAGGGACCGCATAGAGGAGATGCGCCGAGCCGAGCGCTCCCGCGAGCGCCGGGGCCGGATCGCCGTCGTCGCGGTGAGCACCGTCGTCGTGGCCGCTCTGATAGGAGTCGGTGCGTGGGCCGTGACCAAGGGCGACGACTCCGGCTCCGACCAGGCGGACTCGAAGGCCGCGGCCGGCTCGGGGAAGTTCGACTACGACAAGGCGGGCGTGGGCACGTGGAGCGGCAAGCTCACCCGTAACCACGTGGCCAAGAAGGTCGCCTACCCGATGACGCCCCCGGTGGGCGGCGACCACAACCAGGTGTGGATGAACTGCAACGGCGACGTCTACGAGAAGGCGCTCGCGAACGAGAACGCGGTGCACTCCCTGGAGCACGGGGCCGTCTGGGTGACGTACACCGACAAGGCGAGCGCGGCCGACGTGAAGGCCCTGCAGACCAAGGTCAAGGCGACGCCGTACTCGCTGATGAGCCCGGTGCAGGACCAGAAGGACCCGATCATGCTCAGCGCGTGGGGGCACCAGCGGACGGTGAAGAGCGCCTCGGACCCGGCCGTCGCCTCGTTCTTCTCGACGTTCGTGCAGGGCAAGCAGACCCCTGAGCCGGGCGCCGCCTGTACCGGCGGTCTCGCGCAGTGAGGCGTCGTACGGGGTGGCTGGCGTCGGCCGCGGCGGCGGTGCTCGTCGCGGGCGGCGCCGTCACGTACGCCGTCGCCGACGGGGACGGCGGGCCGAACGACCTGAAGGTGCCGGCGGCCGAGTCGGCGGACGCCGGGTTCGCGCGCGACATGGCCGTGCACCACCAGCAGGCCGTGGAGATGTCGTACATCGTGCGCGACCGGACGAAGGACGAGGACGTGCGCCGCCTCGCCTACGACATCGCGCAGACCCAGGCCAACCAGCGGGGCATGCTGCTCGGCTGGCTCGATCTGTGGGAACTGCCGAAGGTGTCCGAGAAGCCGCCCATGGCCTGGATGGGCATGGCCGACATGCCCGCGGGCGAGGACGGCGCGCTGATGCCGGGAATGGCGACCAACACCGAGCTGGAGCAGCTCCGTTCGGACAGCGGCAGGCGGGCCGAGGTGCGGTTCCTGCGGCTGATGATCGCGCACCACAAGGGCGGCGTACACATGGCCGAGGGGTGCGTGAAGCGGTGCGAGGTGGGGGCCGAACGGCGGCTCGCGCGCGGCATGGTGGCCTCGCAGCAGTCCGAGATCGACCTGATGACGGGGATGCTGAAGGAGCGTGGCGCCACCCCGTGACCCGATGAACCCGGCCCAAATCGGTCCATCCTGACCGGACTTGAACCATACTTGAACTGGCTTGATCCGACTTGACGTCTTCTTGATCGACCCATTCCCCTCACGTGAACGCTTCCTGACGAGAGTGGGCCCCCTGCGTGTGCATCACGCATGCATCTCACCCAGGGGGTTCCACCTTGAGATCCACGAGATCCATCCGCATCGCGGCGACGCTGCCGCTCATCGCCGGCGCCCTGGCGCTCGTCTCCCCGGTCGCCCAGGCCGACACCGGTGGCCGCGACACCCTCTCCGGCACCAGGCCGCTGTGGGCCACCGGCTCCGCCGACCAGGGCTCCACCGCGAACGGCAACCAGGTCAACGCCCGTGTGTACCTGGCCGGCCGGGACGCCAAGGGCCTCGCCGCCTACGCGAAGGCCGTGTCCGACCCGTCCTCCGCCTCGTACGGCAAGTACCTGAGCGCGGACCAGGCGCAGGCCCGCTTCGGCGCCACGAAGCAGCAGATGGCCGATGTGTCGGCGTGGCTGAAGTCCGCGGGCCTGACCGTGACCGGCAGCACCGCGCACTACATATCCGTGTCGGGCGACGTGAGCGCCGCCGAGAAGGCGTTCGGCACCCAGCTGCACAACTACGCCAAGGGCACGCACACCTACCGCGCCCCGTCCGCCGCCGCGTCCGTACCGGCCTCGCTCGACGGCGCCGTGCTCACCGTCACGGGCCTGGACAGCGCCCCGCACACGGTCGACCACCAGGACCAACTGCCGCCGCCGGACGCCGTGTTCCGCAACGCCGGGCCGTTCTCCTCGTACTACGGCTCCAACGTCGCCAAGACCCTCCCGGACGCCAACGGCACGAAGGTCCCGTACGCCGTGAAGGGCTACACGGGCAAGCAGCTGCGCGCCGCCTACGGCGCGGGCAAGGCCACCGGCAAGGGCGTGCGGGTCGCCATCACCGACGCGTACGCCTCGCCGACCATCGCGAAGGACGCGGCGACGTACGCGGCCAAGAACGGTGACGCGCCGTACGCCAAGGGCCAGTTGAAGCAGGTCCTGCCGAAGAACTACACGAAGACCGAGGAGTGCGGCGCGGCCGGCTGGTACGGCGAGGAGACCCTCGACGTCGAGGCCGTGCACGCGGTGGCGCCGCAGGCGGACATCACGTACGTGGGCGCGTCGTCCTGCTACGACGACGACCTGCTGGACTCGCTGAACACGATCGTCGACAAGCACCTCGCCGACATCGTCTCCAACTCGTGGGGCGACATCGAGGCCAACCAGACGCCCGAACTGGCCGCCGCCTACGACCAGGTGTTCCAGCTCGGCGCGGTCGAGGGCATCGGCTTCTACTTCTCCTCCGGCGACAACGGCGACAACGTCGCCTCCACCGGCACGAAGCAGGTCGACACGCCCGCCAACTCGGCGTGGGTGACGGCGGTCGGCGGCACCTCGCTGGCCGTCGGCAAGGGCGACACGTACAAGTGGGAGACCGGCTGGGGCACGCTGAAGGCCAACCTGTCGGCGGACGGCAAGAGCTGGACCGACTTCCCCGGCGCGTACACCTCCGGCGCGGGCGGCGGCACCAGCAAGACCGTCCCGCAGCCCTTCTACCAGAAGGGCGTCGTGCCGGGTGCGCTGGCGAAGGCCAACGGCGGCGTGAACCGCGTCGTCCCGGACATCGCGGCCATCGCCGACCCCAACACCGGTTTCCTGGTGGGCCAGACGCAGACGCTGCCCGACGGGTCGCTCGGCTACGACGAGTACCGCATCGGCGGTACGTCGCTGGCCGCGCCGGTCATCGCCGGTGTGCAGGCGCTGGCGCAGCAGACGCGGGGCGGGCAGCCGCTCGGCTTCGCCAACCCGTCGATCTACGCCCGGTACGGTTCGCCGCTCTACCACGACGTGACGGACCACCCGGTCAAGGGTGAACTCGCCGTGGCACGGGTCGACTTCGCCAACAGCTACGACGCGTCGGAGGGGCTGCTCACCTCCGTGCGCAGCCTCGGTGAGGACGCTTCGCTGAAGGCGGTCCGCGGCTACGACGACGTGACGGGTGTCGGTTCGCCGGCCCCGGGCTACGTGACGTCGTTCCGCCGCCACTGAGGCGTCTGCCGCGTCCTGACCCCTGGCCACCGCGGCTCTCGTGGTGGCTGGTCGCGCAGTTCCCCGCGCCCCTGACGGGGCGCCCCTGAGATGGCGCACGCAGTGCGCATCTCAGGGGCGCGGGGAACTGCGCGAGAAGCCCCACCGGCCCGCACCCGCCGACGAACGGGCACCCGGCAGACGCGCGAGCGCCCCCGCTCACGCCACCCGCGCCATGTCCCCCCGCCCCGTCATCCCCACCAACGGCACCCCACCCACATACCGCTCGACCTCCTCCACCGCATACACCCCGAGCCGCCGCACCTCACTCCCCTGCGCCCCGGCCACATGCGGAGTGACCAGCACGTTCGGCAACGTCAGCAGCGGATGCCCGGCGGGCAGCGGCTCCGGGGACGTGACGTCGAGGTAGGCCGACAACCGCCCGGACCCGCACTCCGCGGCCAGCGCCTCCGCATCGATCAACGACCCCCGCGCCGTGTTGACCACCACCCCGCCGTCCGGCACGAGCCGCAGCATCTCGGCGCTCAGCATCCCGCGCGTCTCCGGCAGTTGAGGCGCGTGCACGGTCACGATCGAGCTGCGCCGGCACAGCTCGGCGAGCCCCACCCGCTCCACCCCGAGCCGCGCGGCCTCCCCCTCGGACACGTACGGATCGCACAGCAGCAGCCGGTACCCCGCGGAGTCGGCCCGCAGCGCCTCGATCACCCGGCGCCCGATCCGTGACGCCCCGATGACGCCGACGACCCGTCCGTCGGCGCCCTCCCGCTCCAGGAACCCGGGCCACGCCGTCGCGTACGCCGCGGCGGCGGGCAGCGCCCCCTTGGCCGCGAAGGTGATCGCGGCGAGGGTGAAGGCGACGACGGGTGCGGCGTTGGCGTCGGCCGCCGACGAGACGAGCAGCCCGCGCTCCCACACGGCATCCGTGACGATCGGCCGGACGGACCCCGCCGCGTGGACCACGGCCTTCAGGTGCGGCGCGGCGTCCAGCACCCGCTCCGTCAGCGGCGGGCAGTCCCACCCGGTGACCAGGACCTCGACCCCGCCGAGCACCTCCGCGGCCGCGCTCCCGTCGAGCTCCCCCGTCAGAGGCGGCGCGGCCAACCGCACGCTGCGGCCCAGCCGTTCCCTCAGGTCGGGCGGGAAGACCCGCTCCACCACCTGGGCACCCATGGCCAGTGCCGCGGTCGGTCGGTGTGCCGTCACTCGTTCCACCCCTCAGACTCTGTAACCGGTTACATCAATTTCCCAGGAGGCTAGGCACTCGCGGGCCATGGGGTCAAGGTTCTCCGACGCCAAGGGGGTTGACCGCCCGTAGTAACCGTTTTAGATTCCGCCTCACCTTGTTCCAACGACGGAGGGGTTCCCGTGCCCACGGTGGCGAAGGAAAGGCCCGATGCCGGGGTGGCGGTCCCTCCCGGCGGGCCACAGAACAGCCCAAAGACGGCGAAAGGCCCGCGACCTGCGGGCTGGAAACGGTTTCGAAGCAGTCGTACCCTGCTGCTGCTCATGGTGCCGGGCGTCGTGTACTTCCTGGTCTTCCACTACGGCGCCTTCGTCGGCAACGTCGTGGCGTTCAAGGAGTACGACCCGTTCGCCGGCCTGTGGGGCAGCCAGTGGGTCGGGTTCGGCAACTTCAGCCGGATGTTCGGCGACCCGGACTTCTGGCACGCGACGTGGAACACGCTCTACATCGCCGTGCTCCAGCTGGCCTTCTACTTCCCCGTGCCGCTGGCGATCGCGCTGCTGCTGCACAGCCTGACCTCGGACCTGCTGCGCCGCTTCGTGCAGTCCGTCGTCTACCTGCCGCACTTCCTGTCGTGGGTGATCGTCGTCGCCCTGTTCCAGCAGGTCCTGTCCGACACGGGCCTGCTGAACAGCTTCCTGGGCGACAGCGGGCTGCACACCGTCGACATCATCGGCAACGCCGACGCCTACCGGCCGCTCGTCGTCGCCGAGGTGATCTGGAAGGACGCCGGCTGGGGCACCATCATCTTCCTGGCCGCCCTGATGCAGGTCGACGAGCAGCAGTACGAGGCCGCCGCGATCGACGGGGCCGGGCCGTGGCGCCGCTTCTGGCACGTGACGCTGCCGTCGATCCGGCCGATCGTCGTGCTGCTGCTGATCATGCGGCTCGGCGACATCCTCTCCGTCGGCTTCGAACAGATGCTGCTGCAGCGGCAGTCGGTGGGCCCGGAGGTCGGCGAGGTGCTCGACACCTTCGTCTTCTGGCAGGGCATCGTCGGCGGCGACACCGGATACGCCGCCGCGGCCGGGCTCTTCAAGGGCCTGGTGGGCGCGCTCCTCGTGTTCGTCGCCAACCGGATCGCGCACAAGCTCGGCGAGCAGGGGGTCTACAAGTGAGCACGTCCGCAACCCCGGTCCGTCCCGCGTGGATGGAGAAGCCGAAGCCCGTCACCAAGGCCGCCAAGGGCCTGGCCGTCATCGCGCTGCTGTGTCTGGTCCTCGTACCGTTCCTGGTGATCGTCTCCACGTCGCTCGCCTCCAACAAGGAGGTGGTGGCCAACGGCGGCTGGGTGCTGTGGCCGAGCGAGCCGACGCTGCGCGCGTACGAGAACATCCTCAGCGGCGGCATCGTGACGAAGGCGCTCGGCGTGAGCATCGGCATCACCGTCGTCGGCACGCTGCTCTCCCTCGCGTGCACCGCGTGCCTCGCGTACGCGCTCAGCCGGCCCGGCGTCTACGGCGGCAAGCCGGTGCTGCTGGTCGTGCTGTTCACGTTCCTCTTCCCGCCCGGCATGATCCCGGCCTTCCTGCTGGTCAAGGGGCTCGGGCTGATGGACACGTACGCGGCGGTGATCGCGCCGGTCCTCATCAACGTGTTCAACCTGGTGGTGCTGCGCGGCTTCTTCCAGGGCATTCCCGAGGAGCTGTACGAGGCGGCCCGGCTGGACGGCGCGGGTGACTGGGCCACGTTCTGGCGGATCGCGCTGCCGCTGTCGAAGGCCGCGCTCGCCGTCGTCGGGCTGTTCTACGCGGTGTCGTACTGGAACGCGTGGTTCACGGCCTCCATCTACCTGGAGTCGGGCCACTGGCCGCTCTCCCAGGTGCTGCGCACGTACGTCATCGGAGGCGCGCAGATCGCCGACACCGGCCTCAGCGAGGCGGGCATGGTCTCGGCGCCGCAGACGACGCAGATGGCCGTCCTGGTGATCGCCACCGTGCCGATCCTGCTCGTCTACCCCTTCCTGCAGAAGTACTTCACCAAGGGCGTGCTCACCGGCGCCATCAAGAGCTGAGTCACCACCCCCTCCTCTCCGCACGTCCCGACCTCCTTTAGCCGAAGGGCCCTTCGCCATGTCCTCTTCCGCCATGTCGCGCCGCACCCTGCTGCGCTCCATCGCCGTCGGCGGCGCCGCGATCGCCGCGCCGTCCCTGCTGACCGCCTGCTCCTCCGACTCCGCCGGCGGCGGCTCCGTCTCCAACGCGGGCAAGAAGGCCGCCGCCTGGCCCGCGTACACCCCGGCGAAGGGCGCGACGCCCGACCTGGCGCCGACCGCCGAGGGCGTCCAGGCCGGCTACACGAAGTACCCGGCCGACCTGGTGAAGGCGATCGCCGAGCGGCCCGGCACCGGCAAGGAGAAGATCAAGGTCCTCTCGATCACGTACGGCACCCCGCCCAAGCCCGCCGCGCAGAACAAGTACTGGGCCGCGGTCAACAAGGCCCTCGGCGTGGACGTCGAGTTCACCGTCGTGCCCGACGCCGACTTCCGCTCGAAGATGGCGACGCTGTTCGCGGGCGACGACATCCCGGACGTCATCAACATCGGCGGCGGCTACGTCCTGCCCCGCGAGGCCCAGTTCGTGAAGTCGCGCTGCGCCGACCTGACCGAGTACCTGTCGGGCGACGCGATCAAGGACTACCCGAACCTCGCGGGCATCCCCCAGTACGCGTGGGAAGGCATGGGCCGGATCTCCGGCCGGATCTACGGGGTGCCGGTGGAGCGGCCCAAGCCGCAGGACACACTGTTCTTCAACAGCGGCGCCTTCACGAAGGCGGGTTACAAGGCGGGCATGTCCGCGGACGACTTCGCGGCGATGTCCAAGGACGCGACCGCCGGCAAGAAGTGGGCGCTCGGCGCCTCGGCGACCGCCTTCTTCGGCTACAAGACGCACGCCAACTGGTTCGGCGCGCCCAACGAGTTCGCCATGCAGGACGGCAAGGCGGTGCACTGGGGCGGCACCGACGAGTTCCGGGCGACGCTGGAGTACCTGGCGAAGGTGCGCAAGCAGGGCTCGTACTACCCGGAGGCCACCTCGGTCTCGCAGGTCGACCTGAAGACGCAGTTCTGGAACGGCTCCGTGCTGTCCATGACGGACGGCTTCCTCGCCTACCCGGCCGCCGCGCAGGGCATCAAGGAAGCCTTCGACCTCGACGCCCTCGTCCCGTACGCGGTGGACGGCGCGACCGCGAAGTACCAGCAGAGCCGCGGCATCTTCGGCTACACCGTCCTCAAGAAGGCGTCCAAGGCGCGGATCGAGCTGATCCTGCGCGTCCTGGACTACCTGGCGGCGCCGTTCGGCACCGAGGAGTACGAGCTGACGCACTTCGGCCTGGAGGGCACGCACTTCGAGCGCGACAAGGACAACAACCCGATCCCCACCGAGCTGGGTCTGCTGGAGTCGAAGACGAACGTGCCGTTCACCTACCTCTCGGACGCCCCGCAGGTGCTGTACGTGCCGGGCTTCCCGACCGTCGTCGAGCGGCTGCACGCCTGGCAGCAGGAGGTCGTCCCGCTGATGCAGCCGAACATCCGCTTCGGACTGCAGTCGGACACCTACAACCGGCAGGGCGCCGCCCTCCAGCAGCTGATCGACGACGGGGTCACCGCCATCGTGTCCGGCCGCAAGAAGGTCTCCGACTGGGACGCGGTGTACGCGAAGTGGCAGGCTCAGGGCGGCAAGAAGGTCGTCGAGGAGTTCACGGCGGAGTACGCGGCGGCCCATTGACGGACGTGGCGCACCGCCGGCGGCGGCGCACGCGATGATGGTGCGGGACCCGCGGTACCTGCGGGCCCCGCCGGGCCGACCGAGGGAGATGCGAAGTGGGCGAGCGGGCCACGATCCGGGACGTGGCGGCGCGCGCGGGGGTCTCGGTGGCGACCGTGTCCCGGGTGCTCGCGGGCAACTACCCGACCTCGGCCGCGTCGCGCGCCAAGGTGCTGCGTGCGGCGAAGGACCTGGACTACGTCGCCAACGCGCACGCGCGCGCGTTGGCGGGCGCCGGGCGCAAGACGATCGCCGTGCTGATGCTCGACGTGGTGAGCTCCTTCTACGCGGCCATCGCGCAGGGCGTCGAGAAGGAGGCCGCCCAGCACGACCGGCTGACGCTCGTGGCGTCGACCGGCGCGGACCCGGCCCGTGAGCTGGCGCTCGTGCAGATGATGCGGGAGCAGGCCGCGGAGGCGGTCGTCCTGGTCGGCGGCGTCGTGGAGGACGCCGCGTACCGGGAGCGGATGGCGCAGTACGCGCAGTCGCTCGCGGCGGCCGGTTCACGGCTCGTGCTGTGCGGCCGGCCCGCGCCCGCGCCGGACGTCCCCGCGGTGGTCGTCGAGTACGACAACGAGGCGGGCGCCCACGCGATCACCAGCCATCTGCTGGGCGCCGGCCACCGCAGGATCGCGCTGATCGGCTACCAGCCGGGGAACACGACCGGCGAGGACCGGGTGCGCGGCTATCTGCGGGCCCTGGACGACCACGGGGTGCCGAGGGCGGACGCGCTGCTGCACGGCATCGGGTTCGGCCAGCACAACGGCGACGAGGCGATCCGCGACCTGCTGCGCAAGGCGGACGGGAAGCCGGACTTCACGGCCGTCTTCGCGGGCGACGACCGGGTGGCGGCCGCCGTGATCAGGGCCCTCGGGGAGTACGGCCTGCGAGTCCCGGAGGACATCTCGGTGGTCGGCTACAACGACGACCCGGTGGCCGCCGACATCACCCCTGGGCTGACGACGGTGCACATCCCCGGCGAGGAGGTGGGCCGCACCGCGGTGCGTCTCGCGCTCAACGGGGCGGGCAGGAGCGGGCAGCAGCGCCAGCTCCTGGGCACGCACATCGTGATCCGGGACAGCGTGCGCCGCCTCGCCCCGTAGGGCCCGTCACGTCCGTCACGGGGCGGGCGGGCCCACCGGGTCGCGGTGGTCGGGGTGGATCCAGCCGGGCTTGCGGAACCTGAGGAACGCGACGGGCGCCACGATGCCGAGCAGCAGCAGCCCGCCGCCGACGACCAGCAGGTAGCGCCACAGCGGCCCGGTGTCGTACTGGTCGGGCGGCACGAACCCGATGACGAGGGCGAGCAGCGACGCCACGAACCCGACGCCCGCGACGAGGGTGACCGCGGGCACGACGAACCCGCGCGGCACGTCGGGCCGGGTGCGCCGCAGCCGTACGACGGCCAGGAACATCAGCAGGTAGGCGACCAGGTAGATCTGGATCGTGATGACGGAGAACATCCAGTACTGGCTGGAGACGTTGTCGCTGAAGGCGTACAGGACGCCGATGAGGGTGGTCAGCACGCCCTGGGCGATCATCACGTTCTGCGGGACGCCGTGCTTGTTGAACTTCTGCAGGAAGGGCGGCAGATAACCCTCCTGCCGGGAGAGCAGCACGAGTCCCTTGGCGGGTCCGGCGAGCCAGGTCAGCATGCCGCCGAGCGCCGCGCACACCAGCATGACGCCGACGATCCTCGTCATCCACCCCACGTGGAAGTGGTCGAAGAACGCCTGGAAGGCCTGCATCAGACCGGCGGTCAGGCTGAGCTGCTTCGCGGGCATGACCCAGCTGATGGCGAGCGCCGGAAGGATGAAGATCAGCAGGACGAGGCCGGTGGCGAGGAAGATCGAGCGCGGGTACTCGCCGCGCGGGTTGCGCAGCGACGAGACGTGGACGCCGTTCATCTCCATGCCCGCGTAGGAGAGGAAATTGTTGACGATCAGGACGAGGCTGGCCAGGCCCGTCCACGGGGGCAGCCAGTGGCTCGCGCCCATCGGGGCGGCCGACGGGTTGCCCTGGCCGAGGAAGACGATGCCGAGGACGACGAGCACGACGCCGGGGACGAGCGTCCCGATGATCAGGCCCAGCGAGGACAGGCCCGCGACGGTCCTCGTGCCGCGCGAGCTGACCCACACCCCGGTCCAGTAGATGACGACGATGCAGATGGCGACGTAGAGGCCGTTCTCGGCCAGGCTCGGGTGGATCACGTACGCGAAGGTGGACGCCACGTAGGCGAGCAGGCTCGGGTAGTACGCGATGGTCATGGCGAACTGGCACCAGACGGCGATGAATCCGAGCGGTTTGCCGAGCGCCTCGCTGACCCAGCGGTAGATGCCGCCCGTCCAGCCGGAGGCCAGTTCGGCGCCGACGAGGGCGGTGGGCAGCAGGAAGACGAGGGCCGGGAGCAGATAGAGGAAGATCGCCGCGAGGCCGTAGATCGCCATGGTCGGCGAGGGGCGCAGGCTCGCCACGGAGGCGGTCGTCATCAGGCCGAGGGTGACCCAGGAGATGAACTGACGCCGGGTGCCGTCGTCCCCGACCGCAGCGTTCCGCCCCGGTTCGTCCGTAGTCGTCATGGGCTCATGATCGGCGGCGGGCGGGGAGGCCGCACGTCGCGTGATACCGGGTGGGGGTAGGGTGCGGGCCATGACGTCCCCACCGACGAAGGGCCGCACGGGCCGCGGGCAGCTGCTGCTGTTCGTGGCGCTGCTCTTCGGGATCGTGGGGATGCACACGCTGGGGCATCCGACGGGGCACGCGATGGAGCACCCGGCGGGCCACGGCACGGCGATGTCCACGCATGCCGCGCCGGCCCAGGTCGCGCCGGCCCACGCCGCGCCGGCCCACGTCGTGGTGCCCCGGGTCGTGGTGGACGAGCACCCCTCGCCCGGCGACGGCGGCATGGATCCGCTGAGCGTCTGTCTGGCCGTACTCGGTTCGTTCACGCTGCTGTTGCTGACGGCGGCGGTGCTGCGCCCCCTGGCGGGCGCGGTCCTGCGGGGCCCGGTCCCGCGGCGCACGGCGTTCGCCCGGCGCCCGAACCCGCCACCGCCGAGATCCCTGCTGTCCCGGTTGTCGGTGCTGCGCATCTAGGCCTGCGCACCGGCTGCTTCGCGCTGCGTGGAACCTCTTGGGGCCGAGCGGTGTATCAGAAGCAGCGGATGAGTTCGCCCACCGCACGCAGTACGCACGACACCGACATCGAGGTGCACTCACTCATGCGCAACAGCACTCCTCCCCCAAGCTCCCCGACCCGCCGCGCCCTGCTCGGCGCGTCCCTCGCCGTGGCCGTCACGGGAGTTCTGGCCGCCTGCTCCGGATCGGACTCCGGTTCCGGTTCCGGGCACGGCGGTCACGGCTCGGGCGGCGCCGCGCCCGCGGGATTCGTCGACCCGGCGGGCGCCGAGGTCGCGGCCGCGGAGAAGAAGCGCGGCTCCGGCCCCGTCCGCACCGTGCGGCTCACGGCCGCCGCGACCCCGCTCGACCTGGGCGACCGCACGGTCAGGTCCTGGTCGTACGGCGGCGACCTGCCCGGCCGGGAGGTCCGGGTGACCGCGGGCGACACGCTCGCCCTGACCCTCGCCAACCACCTCCCCGAGTCCACATCGCTGCACTGGCACGGCATCGCCCTGCGCAATGACATGGACGGCGTCCCCGGCGTCACCCAGAAGCCCGTCGCCCCGGGCGCCGACTTCACCTACCGCTTCACCGTCCCGCACCCGGGCACGTACTGGTTCCACCCGCACTCCGGCGTCCAGCAGGACCGGGGGCTGTACGCGCCGCTGATCGTGGACGACCCCAAGGAGCCGCTCTCGTACGACAAGGAGTGGGTGGTCGTCCTCGACGACTGGGTCGACGGGGTGGACGGCTCGACCCCGGACGCCGTGCTCAAGGAGCTGAGCGCGGGCATGGGCGGCTCGGGCGGGGGCCACTCCGGCCACGACATGCCGGGGATGAGCGGCATGTCGATGAAGCGGGACGCCTCGCCGTCCGCCACCGCGTCGGGCCCGTCCCGGATGATGATGGGCGCGACGAGCGAGCTGCTGGGCGGCGACGCGGGCGACGTGCAGTACCCGCACTATCTGGTCAACGGGCGGACGGCGAAGTCCCCTTCGTCCTTCCGGGCCCGCCCCGGCGACCGCATCCGGATCCGGTTCGTGAACGCGGGCGGGGACACGGCGTTCCGGGTCGCGCTCGGCGGCCACGAGATGACGGTGACGCACACGGACGGCTCCCCGGTGCGGCACGCCAAGACGGACGCGCTGCTGCTCGGCATGGGCGAGCGGTACGACGTGCTGGTCACCGCGGGCGACGGGGTCTTCCCGCTGACGGCGCTCGCGGAGGGCAAGAAGGCGTCGGCGCTGGCGGTGCTGCGGACCGGTCCCGGCGCGGCGCCGTCGGCCACGACGCGGCCCCGGGAGCTGGACGGCCGGCTCCTGACGGCGGACAAGCTCCGGGCGGCCGACGCGGTGGCCCTGCCGTCCCGGGAGCCGGACCGCACGGTCAGGCTCCAGCTGACGGGCGGGATGGCCGCGTACGACTGGGCGTTCAACAAGAAGCCGTACACGGCGGACCAGCGGTACGCGGTCAAGGCGGGTGAGCGGGTGCGCCTGGTCTTCGCCAACTCGACATCGATGTGGCACCCGGTCCATCTGCACGGCCACACGTTCTCGTTGGCGAGCGTGGCGGGCGGCCCCCGCAAGGACACGGCGATCGTGCTGCCGAACGGGACGCTGACGGTCGACTTCGACGCGGACAACCCGGGCCTGTGGATGGTCCACTGCCACAACGTGTACCACTCGGAGGCGGGGATGATGACGGTCCTGGGTTACCGCCGGGACTGACGCCCGGCACGGGGTGGGGCAGGGCGGCACCCCGGAGTGAGGTGCCGCCCCGCCCGCCCGCGCCGTCCGTGCGGTCGGTGCCGTCAGTGCCGTCAGTGCCGTCAGTGCCGTACGGGCTGCGCGGCCTCGGGCCGGTGCGAGGCCACCAGTCGGCCCTCCGCCGGAGCGGGACCGCGCCGCAGGTCCACGGTGTAGGCGACGGCGGCGACGCCGAGGCCCAGCACCGCCAGCGCCGCCCCGGCCACCGCCGGGGAGGTCACGCCGAAGCCGGCGGCGAGGGTGAGGCCGCCGATCCAGGCGCCGCCCGCGTTGGCCAGGTTGAACGCGGCCTGGTTCGCGGAGGAGGCGAGGGCGGGGGCGGCGGACGCCTTCTCCATCACCATCAGCTGCAGCGGGGAGCCGGTGGTGAAGGCCGCGACGCCGAGCAGC
The DNA here is from genome assembly GCF_030766975.1 of Streptomyces sp. KL116D. Taxonomy (NCBI): domain Bacteria; kingdom Bacillati; phylum Actinomycetota; class Actinomycetes; order Kitasatosporales; family Streptomycetaceae; genus Streptomyces; species Streptomyces sp. KL116D. The sequence goes on from NZ_JASERH010000064.1 coordinate 57,315, forward strand.
AGCACGGCGAGCGCGGCGCTCCACTCGGTGCGCATGAGGAGCGGGAAGGCGGCGAGGACCACGACCAGCGAGACCAGTCCGCCGAAGAGCGTGCCGCGCAGCGAGTGGTCCGCGAGGCGCCCGCCCAGCAGGTTGCCGACGGTGGCGCCGACGCCGAAGAGGGCGAGCAGCAGGGTCACGCTGCCCGCGGCGTACCCGGCGGCGTCCGTCAGCATCGGGGTGATGTAGCTGTACGCGGAGAACAGGGCGCCGAATCCGGCGACGGTCGTGCCGAGGGCGAGCCAGACGGGGACCGACTTCAGGGCGCGGACTTCGCCGCGCAGACCGGCGACGGGCCGGCCGTGCCCGTGGTCGGCGGGGACGAGCGCGACCAGCGACGCGATGGCGGCGAGCCCGATGGCGCTGACGGCGAGGAAGGTGGCGCGCCAGCCCAGGTGCTGCCCCACGGCGGTGGCGACGGGCACGCCGACGATGTTGGCGACGGTCAGCCCGAGGAACATCAGGGAGACCGAGCGGGCCTTGCGCTCGGGCGCGACCAGCGAGGTGGCGACGACGGCGCCGACGCCGAAGAAGGCGCCGTGCGGCAGCCCGCTGACGAAGCGGGCGGCCAGCAGCCAGTGGTGGTCGGGGGCGGCGGCCGACACGGCGTTGCCGGCGACGAACAGGACCATGAGCCCGATCAGGACCCGGCGGCGCGGCATGCGCGCGGTGAGCGCGGCGAGCAGCGGGGCGCCGATGACGACGCCGAGCGCGTACGCGGAGACGAGGTGGCCCGCGGTGGGGATGGATACGTGCAGGTCGTCCGCGACGTCGGGCAGCAGGCCCATCATCACGAACTCGGTGGTGCCGATGCCGAAGGCGCCCACAGCGAGGGCGAGCAGGGCGAGGGGCATGAAGCGTCTTCCAAAGAACGTGGGTGGGCGGAATCCATAAGTTTACTTACGGAACAAAGACGCCCGCACACCCACGGGTGACCGTTGGGCACATCACAGCTGAACGCGCGCCGCGATCGGCAGATGGTCGCTGTTGGTCTTCGGCAGGGTCCACGACGAGACCGGTTCGACGCCCTTGACCATGATCTGGTCGATGCGCGCCATCGGGAACGCGGCCGGCCAGCTGAACCCGAAGCCGCTGCCCGCCGCGCCCTGGGTGGAGCGCATCTGGGACGTGACGGCGTTCAGGGCGCGGTCGTTCATCGTGCCGTTCAGGTCGCCGAGCAGGATGACCTTGCCGAGCGGCTCGTCGGCGATCGCCTCGCCCAGCGCGTCCGCGCTCTCGTCGCGCTGGCTGGCGGTGAACCCGGAGTCGACCTTCACCCGCACCGACGGCATGTGTGCCACGTAGACGGCGACGGCGCCCTCGGGCGTGGCGACCGTCGAGCGCATGGCCCGCGTCCAGCCCAGCTTGATGTCGACGGGCCGGGTGGCGGACAGCGGGTACTTGCTCCACAGTCCGACGGTGCCCTGGACCGAGTGGTACGGGTAGGTGCCCGCGAGCGCCTTCTCGTACGTCGGCAGCGCCTCGGTCGTCAGCTCCTCCAGGGCGACGACCTGCGCGCCGGACGCGGCGACGTCCTGGGCGGTGGTGGCCGGGTCGGGGTTGTCCGCGTTCACGTTGTGGGTGGCGACGGTGAGGTCGCCGCCGCCGTGCTGCTTGTCGGTGAGCAGTCCGCCGAACAGGTTGAGCCAGACGATCGCCGGGATCAGGACGGCGAGCACCGCGGTCGCCGACTTCCGGACGAGACCGAGGACGAGCAGCACCGGGACGAACAGACCGAGCCACGGCAGGAACGTCTCGGTCAGGGAGCCGAGGTTGCCGACGGTGTTGGGGATCTGCGCGTGCAGCAGCATGACCAGGGCGAGCAGCACCGCGAACGCCGCGAGGACGATGCCGCGGCGCCACAGGCCGCGGTCGCTGCGCAGCCGGTGCCCCAGACGTCGCAGCCGGGCGCCCGGCCCGTGCTGCCCGGATCCTGAGCTGCCGTACGCCTGCGCCATACCCTCGTCGCCTCACTGCCTGCCGTGCCCGCTGTCCCCGCCCGAAACCCTAGGCGATGTCCAGCGGCTTTCTGTTCCGTCACGCCCACGGCCTGCCGGGGCGTGACGCCCGTACGGCCACGAGGACGAGCGGGGTGGTGCGCGAAGTTCCGAATGCGGCGGTCACGGGGGCCCTCTGTGACGAAACCCGCACATTCGCCGGATCGTTCAGCGGGCGGGCGGTACCTGCGGTTTGAGGGCGGTCAGCACCGTGTCGACGACGCGCTCGGAGAGGCCGTCGGCCAGCGGCGCGTCGGGCCGCATGACGGTGCGCAGCAGCATCGGCCCGGTGAACAGGTCCGCGGCGAACTCGATGTCGGTGTCGGCGGGCAGTTCGCCCCCGGCGACGCCGCGCCGCAGCACGTCGGCCATCGCCCGGCGCCGGGGTTCGACGACGACCTCGTGGTACGCGTTCCAGAGCTTGGGCAGCGTCTTCATCTGCCCGATGACGTTGTGCAGCAGCGCCGAGTTCCGCATGTTCAGACCGCGCCTGCGCATGTGTTCCAGGAGCCGGACCAGGTCGTCGCGCATCGAGGTGCCCGGGAGTTCGGGATCCGGCTCCTCGATCGACGCCACCACGTCGACGAAGAGCTCCTCCTTGCCGGCCCACCGCCGGTAGATGGTGGCCTTGCCGACGCCGGCGGTGCGGGCGATGCGCTCGATGGACAGCTCGGTGAGCGGCACGCCCTCCTCGATGAGGCTGATGACGCCCTCGACGATGGCCTGTTCGACGGCCTCGCTGCGGGGCCGGCCGCGGACGGGGACGGGCGCCGGTCCAGCGGCCGTCGACGGGGGCGCGCTCTCGAGTCCGTACTGCCGCGCCTGCCGCCCGGCCCGTTCCGCGTCCACGCCTCCGCCTTTCCTCCACGACCCCGGAACCCGGCGGACCGCCGGGTTCCGGGGCGATTCTCTCAGCGTCGTCCGGCCCGCCGTGCGGGGCTCAGCGGCCCGCGCCGATCCGCTCCGGCTCGCCCTGCTGCCCGGCGGGCGCCGCCGGCGGCTTGCCCGGCAGGAACAGGGCCGTCACGACGGCACTGGCCAGCGCGACCGCCGCGCCCCACAGGGCGGTGACGTGCATGGCGTGCAGGAACGAGTCGTTGGCGGCGCCGACCAGCGCCTCGCCGCGCGGGCCGAGCTTCTCGGCGATGCCGAGGGTGGCCTCGATGGACCCGCCCGCGGCATCCCTGGCCCCGGCCGGCAGGAGACCCAGCTTGTCCTCGATGCCGCCGCGGTACGCCGTGGACAGCACGGAGCCGAGCACGGCGATGCCGAGGGCGCCGCCGACCTGCCGGAAGGTGTTGGACAGGGCGGACGCGGAACCGGCCTTCTCCCGCGGCAGCGCCTGCATGATGACGACGCTGGTCGGCGTCATCACGTGGGCCATGCCCGTGCCCATCAGGAAGAACATGACTTCCAGGAGCCAGATCGGGGTGTCCGCGTCGAGGACGGTGAACGCGGCGAGCATGGCCGCGAGCAGCACGAGCCCGCCGGTCGTGGTGGCCCGCACCCCGAACCGGTCGACGACGAGCCGGGCGCGCGGCGCGAAGATCAGCTGCGCCACGGCGAGCGGCAGCATCAGGGCGCCGGTCTGCAGCGGCGAGTACCCGCGCACGCTCTGCGTGTAGAAGACCGAGAAGAAGGTGACGCCCATCAGCGCGAAGAAGACCAGCGCGATGGCGGCGATCGCGGCCGAGAACACCTTGTTCTTGAAGTAGTCGATGTCGATCGACGGGTGGTCGCTGCGCTTCTCGTAGACGACGAACCCGACGAGGACGACGAGGCCGGCCACGATCGTGGCGATGACCTGGGGGCTGGTGAAGTCGCCCTCGTCGCCGCCCTTGATGATCCCGTAGACGAGCAGCACGAGACCGACGATGGACAGGACGACGCCGACGAGGTCGATGCGGCCCGGCTTCGGGTCCTTCGAGTCGGGCACGAGCGCGATCATCAGCACGACGGCGAGGATCACGATCGGCACGTTCACCAGGAACACCGAGCCCCACCAGAAGTGGTCGAGCAGCAGTCCGCCGGTGATCGGGCCGATGGCGATGGCCAGGCCGACGCCGCCGGCCCAGATGCCGATGGCCTTCGGCTGCTCCTCGCGCTCGAAGACGTTCATGAGCACGGCGAGCGTGGCCGGCATGACGAAGGCGGCGCCGAGGCCCATCAGCGCGCGGAACGCGATGAGCTGGACCGGCGAGCCGGACTCGGCGGCCAGGGCGGAGCCGATGCCGAACACGACGAGTCCGCCGATCAGCACCTTCTTGCGGCCGACGCGGTCGCCGAGCAGACCGGCGGTGAACAGCAGGCCCGCGAAGACGAGCGTGTAGGAGTTGATGGCCCACTCGAGCTCGCTCTGGGTGGCGCCGAGGCCGGTGGGCGCGGGCGTCGAGATCGTCTTGATCGCGACGTTCAGGATGGAGTTGTCGAGGACGACGATCAGCAGGCTCAGCATGAGCACGCCGAGGATCACCCAACGACGGCGATGCACGGCCTCCGGTATGCGGGGGGCCGCGGGGACAGCAGGACTGGTCATGTGTACGAGGCTAGCCCCATTTCGATACGGAACCGTCTCGTATTGGAAGTGCCGGGGCAATCCCTTACCGAGGCTTTACGTGAGCCGAGTACCGAGGTGCCCTGGCGCTCAGGCGGCACGCGGTGCCACCATGGAGGTGATCCGGGGACGCCGTCAGGGCGCCTCGAGACGACTGAACTGAAGGAGCCGTTGCGATGACGCAACAAGTTTCGGCTGCCCAGACGCAGTCCGCCGACAGCAGCAACCCCAAGGCGCTGTACGGCGGGAAGGGGTCGCGCCGCATCACCGTGCGGGACATCGGTCTCGCCAAGGAGCGGGGCGAGAAGTGGCCCATGCTCACCGCCTACGACGCGATGACCGCGTCCGTCTTCGACGAGGCCGGCATCCCCGTGATGCTGGTCGGCGACTCGGCGGGCAACTGTCACCTCGGGTACGAGACCACCGTGCCGGTCACGCTCGACCAGCTGACCATGCTCTCCGCCGCGGTCGTACGGGGCACGTCCCGCGCCCTGATCGTGGGCGACCTGCCCTTCGGCTCGTACCAGGAGGGCCCCACGCAGGCCCTGCGGTCGGCGATGCGGATGGTGAAGGAGGCCGGGGTCGGCGCGGTCAAGCTGGAGGGCGGCGAGCGCTCGCACGCCCAGATCAAGCTGCTCGTCGAGGCGGGCATCCCCGTCATGGCGCACATCGGTCTGACCCCGCAGTCCGTGAACACGCAGGGCTACCGCGTGCAGGGCCGTGGCGAGGAGGCGGCGCAGCAGCTGCTGCGCGACGCGAAGGCGGTCCAGGACGCGGGTGCGTTCGCCGTCGTCCTGGAGCTGGTTCCGGCCGAGCTGGCCGCCGAGGTCACCCGGGTCCTGCACATTCCGACGGTCGGCATCGGCGCGGGTCCCGACACGGACGCGCAGGTCCTCGTCTGGACCGACGCGCTCGGGCTGACCGGCGGCAAGATGCCGCGCTTCGTGAAGCAGTACGCGAATCTGCGGTCGGTCATGTCCGATGCGGCCAAGGCGTTTGCGGAGGACGTTGTCGGCGGAACGTTCCCTCTGGAGGAACACTCCGTCCACTGAGCCATAGCGGCACCACACGCAGCCCGTCGATCTTCCCCCGTCGACGGGCTGCGTCACGCTCTGCGGGGCCCGGCCGGAGGGCGGGTCGGAGGGCGGGTCGGAGGGCGGGTCGGTCACGTGCGGCCAGCGGTTTCGCAACCTGTCGGCGATATATCGGCGGTCGATCGCTCGCTGTCGGTCGGATGTCGGTGAGTTGTCGGTGGCGGCTGGCACCTTGGTGGACATGACGCGAATCGACAAGACCCCCGACAACAGCACGGGCAGCCGCCCCGTGGCCGTGTCCGTACGGGGACTGGTCAAGCACTACGGCGAGACCAAGGCTCTGGACGGCGTGGACCTGGACGTGCACGAGGGCACCGTGATGGGTGTCCTCGGGCCGAACGGCGCCGGCAAGACGACCCTCGTCCGCTGCTTGTCCACCCTCATCACCCCCGACGCCGGCACGGCGATCGTGGCGGGCTACGACGCGGTGAAGCAGCCCCGTCAGCTCCGCCGCGTGATAGGGCTCACCGGCCAGTACGCCTCGGTCGACGAGAAGCTCTCCGGCCGGGAGAACCTGTACATGATCGGGCGCCTGCTCGACCTGTCCAAGAAGGAGGCGCGGTCCCGCGCCGACGCCCTCCTGGAGCGGTTCTCCCTGACGGACGCCGCGACCCGGCCCGCCAAGACCTACTCCGGCGGCATGCGCCGCCGCCTCGACCTCGCGGCGTCGATGATCGGCCGCCCGCACGTCCTCTACCTGGACGAGCCGACGACCGGCCTCGACCCCCGTACCCGCAACGAGGTGTGGGACGAGGTCAAGAGCATGGTGCGGGACGGCGTGACCGTGCTGCTCACCACCCAGTACATGGAGGAGGCCGAGCAGCTGGCCTCCGAGCTCACCGTCATCGACCGCGGCAAGGTCATCGCGGAGGGCGGCATCGAGGAGCTGAAGGCGAAGGTCGGCGGCCGCACCCTGCGGATCCGCCCGGCCGACCCGCTGGAGCTGCGCCCGCTGGCGCACGCCCTCGACGACATGGGGCTCACCGGTCTCGCCACGTCCGCCGTGGACGCCGAGTCCGGCACCGTCCTCGTGCCGATCCTCAGCGACGAGCAGCTGACGGCCGTGGTCGGCGCGGTCACCGCGCGCGGCATCACGATCGGCTCGATCGCCACCGAACTGCCCAGCCTGGACGAGGTGTTCCTCTCCATCACCGGCCAGAAGGCGTCCGCCCCGCAGGACGCCAGGCCCGAGCTCGAGGAGGTCGCCGTATGAGCGCCACCACCGTGACGGCGCCCGCGGCGCCCACCATCAAGGTCGAGGCCGATCCACGGATCGGACTGCGCGGCCATCTGCGCCACACCGGCGCCCTCGTCCGCCGCAACCTGCTGTGGATCAAGCAGGACCCGGAGTCGATGTTCGACGCGGTCCTGATGCCGATCGTCTTCACCCTGCTGTTCGTGTACGTCTTCGGCGGCTCGATCGGCCAGTCGCTCGGCGGCGGCCAGGACGCGTACGTGCAGTACGTGATCCCCGGCATGGTCGCGATGATGAGCATGAACATCGCGCAGGGCGTCGGCACCGGCTTCAACGAGGACTTCCACAAGGGGATCATGGACCGGTTCCGGTCCCTGCCCATCGGACGGGCCTCCGTGCTGATCGCGAAGGTCTCCGTCGAGCTGCTGCGTCTGCTCGTCGCGACCACGGTCCTGATGGTCGTGGCGGTGCTCGTCGGCTTCGACATCAACAACTGGGCGGGCCTGTTCGGCGCCATCGGCCTCTCGGCGCTGTTCGGCTCGGCCATCATGTGGATCTTCCTGGTCCTCGGCGTGACCATGAAGAACGCCCAGTCCGTGCAGGCGATGGGCTTCCTGGTGATGATGCCGCTGCAGTTCGGCTCGTCGATCTTCGCGCCGACCCAGTCGATGCCGGGCTGGCTGCAGAACTTCACCGAGTACAACCCGATGTCCGGTCTCGCGGACGCGGCCCGCGGCCTGATGGTCGGCGGCCCGGTCGCGCACGGCCTGTGGGTGACGCTGGCCTGGACCGCGGGTCTGACGCTGGTGATGGCGCCGATCGCGATCCGCAAGTTCACCAAGCAGAGCTGAGGACCGCGGGCCTAGGGCCTGTCTCCCGGTTCGCGTCCCAGCAGGGCGGTGGCCTCCTCCACGGAGAGGCCGCCGCCCTCGGCGTGTGCGCGGGTGTACGCCGCGTCGTCGAGCAGCGCCCGCACGTCGGCCTCGGCGTCGGCCCGCCACTCGCGCTCCATCCCGGACGGCACGTGCTCGGGGGGCAGCACCGCGTCGGCCGCGCCGATCATCCGCGCGGCCGTCTCCGCGTCGCCCGGCCGGGCACGCAGGGCGAGCGCCCGGGCCGCCGTGAGCAGGTGCAGCCCCGACATGTGCGGCATGATCAGCTGGGCCAGCGGCAGCCGCGCCGTCTCCAGGGCCCGCAGGGCGCCCGCCACGGCCGGTTCGACGTGCCCGTCGAGGACGTCGAGCATGGCCGCCATCCCGATGTGCATGGCGGCGAAGAACTCGATCTCCGTCACCCTGAACTCCTCCATCAGGAAGTCCAGTTGCTCGCGTGCCTCGGCGGTGCGGCCGGTGGTGGCGAGCCGGCCGACGAGGAACATCCGGGCGGCGGGCCTGGCCTCGTTCGTGTGCCGGCGGGCCGCGTCGACGGCCTCCCACAGCATGCTCTCGCCGCGCTCGCCCTGGCCCTGCTCGATGTACGCCTGGCCGAGCCTGACCTGGAGGATCGCGGCCTGTGCGTGCGCCCCCATGCTCTCGGCGACCTCCCGCGCACGGGCGTAGTCGGCGGCGGCGTCGGCCCACCGGCCGAGCCGCTCGTGCGCCTCGCCGCGCGCGGAGAGCGCCTCGGCGACGCCCCATTCGTCGCCGAGCCGGGTGAACAGGGCGAGCGCCTCGTCGGCGTCCGGGAGGCCGCGGGCGGCCCATTCGCTGCGGTTGGCGAAGATGTTGGCGCGCAGTTGGAGGACGAGGGCGAGTTCCCAGTCGTAGCCGAGCTCGCGGCAGGTGCGGACCGTCTCGTCGGCGAGGTCGTGCATCCGCTCCACCTCGCCGGTGAGCAGGACGGCGAAGTACCAGACGTTGCCCGGCGGGCGGCAGGCCTGCGGCAGGTCCGCGCGGTAGGTCTCGCGGATGGTACGCAGCCTGGCCTGGCCCTCCTCGCTCTGCCAGCGGTCCATCTCCATGTCCATGAAGGAGAGCCGGGAGAGATGGACCTCGCGGCGCGCCTCGTCCAGGAGTTCGCCGGTGAGCGGCGGGGGCGTGTCGGTGCAGCGCTGGTGCAGCGGCGGGGCGGGGCGGACCGGGCCCGCGAACGGATCGGGGCCGAGCGCGGCCGCCTCCCCCGACCAGGTGCGGGCGTCGGTGCGCAGGTCCCGCATCTGCCAGAACCAGGACAGCGACAGGACGAGGGCGATCGCCTCCTGCTCGTCGCGGGCGGCGACGGCGTGCCGCAGGGCGGTGCGCAGGTTCTCGTAGTCGCGCTCGAACCGGGCGATGGCCGCGCGCTGCCCCGCGCCGCGCAGCAACGGGTCGGTGGTGCGGGCGAGTTCGCGGTAGTGGGTGAGGTGGGCGCGCTCGGCGGCGGTGCGGTCACCGGCCTCGTCGAGGCGGTCGCCCGCGTACTCGGCGACGGTCTCCAGGAGCCGGTACCGCATGCCTTCGCCCGCGTCGCCGCTGTCGTCGGGGGCGGCGACGACGAGTGACTTGTCGACGAGGGAGCCGAGGGTGTCCAGGGCGTCGGGGCCGCAGACCGCCTCGGCGGCGGGCAGGTCGCAGCCGCCGCTGAAGACGGACAGCCGGGCCAGGACGGCGCGTTCGGGGTCGTCGAGCAGGTCCCAGGACCAGTCGACGACCGCGCGCAGGGTCTGCTGGCGGGGCAGGGCGGTGCGGGCGCCGGAGGTGAGCAGCCGGAACCGGTCGTCGAGGCGGTCGGCGATCTGGCGCGGGGTGAGCATCCGCAGCCGGGCGGCGGCGAGCTCGATGGCGAGCGGCAGGCCGTCGAGGCGGCGGCAGATCTCGGCGACGGCCGCGGTCGTCTCGGCGGACTGGTCGACGGTGAAGCCGGGGCGCACGGCGGCGCCGCGCTCGCCGAACAGTCGGAGCGCGTACGGCTCGGGGAGCGGTTCGACGGGGTACAGCAACTCCCCCGGTACGCCGAGGGGTTCGCGGCTCGTGGCGAGGACGGTGACGCCGGGGCAGCGGGCGAGGAGCTGCTCCGCGAGGGTGGCCGCGGCGTCGATGACGTGCTCGCAGTTGTCGAGGATGAGGACGATCCTGCGGTCGGCGCAGTGTTCCACGAGGCGGACGAGGGGGTCGTCGCCCTGCCGTTCGGAGGCGGCCCGCAGCTCTTCGGCGCCGGCGCCGCGCAGCACCGTCTCGCGGGCGCCGAGCGCGCTGACGACGGCTTCGGGTACGGAGTCCGGATCGCTGACCGGGGCGAGTTCGGCCAGCCACACGCCGTCCGGCGCGGTGCCGGCGAGCCCTTCGGCGGCCTCCTGGGACAGCCGCGTCTTGCCGGCCCCGCCGGGCCCGAGCAGGGTCACCAGCCGTACGCGGTCCAGGTCGGCGCGGATGGCATCGATGTCGGCGGACCGTCCCACGAACGAGGTGAGGCGGGCCCGCAGGTTCCCGGGAGCCGGACGCCGCGGGCCGCCCGCCACGGACGGGGAGCCGGGCCCCGGGCCCCGGGTGTCCGGGGCGGGGCGGGTGGCAGCCGGGTGTCGGGGCGGGGCCGGGGGCGCGGTCAGCAACTCGGTGTGCAGCGCGCGCAGTTCGGGCCCGGGGTCCGCGCCCAGGCGGTCCGCCAGGTCGCGGCGGACGTGGTCGTAGGCGGCGAGGGCCTCCGCCGGGCGGCCCGCGTCGCGCAGGGCGCGCAGCCGGAGCGCCTGGAGCGGCTCGTCCAGGGGGTGCGCGTCGCACAGCGCGGTGAGTTCCGGCACCACGGTGTCGGCGAGGCCGAGCGCGAGCCGGGCCGCGAGCCGGGTGCGGCGCGCGTCGAGCTGCCGGGCGTCCCAGCGGGCCGCCTCCGCCGTGCGGTCGGGCAGATCGGCGAGGGCGGGCCCGTGCCACAGGGCGAGCGCGTCGTCGAGCAGGTCGGCGGCCTTGGCGGCGTTGCCGTCGGCGTGGGCGCGGGCGCCGTCGCCGGTGAGCCGCTCGAAGCGGAACAGGTCGATGTCGTCGGGCGCCGCGGTCAGCCGGTACCCGCCGTCGGCGGAGGCGATCGCCCCGCTGCCCAGGGCCCGGCGCAGCCGGCCGATCAGCGCCTGCAGTGCGCCCGGCGCGTCCGCGGGCGGCTCGGCGCCCCACACCTCGTCGACGAGCACCGCCGCGGGCACGGTCCGCCCGGGCCGCAGGGCGAGCACCGTGAGCAGGGCGCGCAGCCGCGCCCCGCCGACCGGGACGGCCGTGCCGTCGTCGCGGATTGCCTGGGTGGTGCCGAGGATGCGGTAGCGCACGCGCCCCATTGTCCCCGGTCCCGTGCGCGGCGGACGCCGGGTGCGCCGGGAGCGGAACCGGAACGCCGTCGTGGCACGTTCTCGTCGTGCGACGGGTACGTTCGGTGACGCCACCGACCGACCACCGACCGACCACCGACCCAGCGAATCCGGGAGTCCCACCCCATGACCACCGCCACATCCCGGCGCGGCGACAGCCGGATCAGCCCCGTCTTCCTCGGCATCGTCGCGGTCACGGCCGTGTCCGGCTGGGCGGTGTGGACGGACTACGCCTCGCAGCCCGGCTTCGCCGTCTTCCTGTTCGTGACGGCGGCCTGGATCGTCTCGCTCTGCCTGCACGAGTACGCGCACGCGCGCACCGCCCTGCACAGCGGCGACATCTCGATCGGCGCGAAGGGCTATCTGACCCTGAACCCGCTGAAGTACACCCACGCGCTGCTCAGCATCGTGCTGCCGGTCCTCTTCGTGATCATGGGCGGGATCGGTCTGCCCGGTGGCGCCGTCTTCATCGAGCGCGGGCGCATCCAGGGGCGCTGGAAGCACAGCCTGATCTCGGCGGCGGGCCCGCTGACGAACGTGCTGTTCGCGGTGGTCTGCACGGCCCCGTTCTGGCTGGACGCGCTGGACGGAGTGCCCGACACGTTCCGCTACGCGCTGGCGTTCCTGGCGCTGCTCCAGGTGACCGCGGCGATCCTGAACTTCCTGCCGGTGCCGGGCCTGGACGGGTACGGCGTGATCGAGCCCTGGCTCTCGTACAAGATCAAGCGCCAGGTGGAGCCGTTCGCACCGTTCGGGCTGCTCGCGGTGTTCGCCGTGCTGTGGATCCCGGAGGTGAACCAGTGGTTCTTCGACGTGATCGACGCCGTGCTGCGCTCGCTGGGCGTGCACGACTGGGACACGTACTGGGGCCAGCGCTTCTACCGCTTCTGGGAAGGGACGCCGGAGATCCCGACGTTCACACAGCCGTAGTCGAACCCGCGGCGCGCTTCTCGGCCCGCGCCTTGCGCACGTAGAACCACGCCATGTTCGACGTGATCCCGGCGATCAGCACCCACACGACCCCGAGGAAGCTGCCCTGGACGAAGGAGACCACCGCGGCGACGACGGCGAGGACGCAGACGAGGGAAGCGAAGAGGGCGATGCGGGGCATGGGGTCGGCTCCAATACGGACACGTACGGCACGGCGGTGTTTCGCCGACCAGTGTCCCCCATGCCCCGGCCGCGCCGGAACGCGCCCTAGATGTCCGTGACGCGCAGCCCCGCGTGAGCCTTGTAGCGGCGGTTCACCGAGATCAGGTTGGCGACGAGGGACTCGACCTGGTGGGCGTTGCGCAGCCGGCCCGCGAAGACGCCGCGCATGCCGGGGATGCGGGCGGCCAGCGCCTGGACCAGGTCCGTGTCGGCGCGGTTCTCGCCCAGCACCATCACGTCCGTGTCGATCTCGTCGATCTCGGGGTCGGCGAGCAGCACCGCGGAGAGGTGGTGGAAGGCGGCCGTGACCCGGGAGTCCGGCAGCAGCGCGGCGGCCTGCTCGGCCGCACTGCCCTCCTCGGGCTTCAGCGCGTAGGCGCCCTTCTTGTCGAAGCCGAGCGGGTTGACGCAGTCGACGACGATCTTGCCCGCGAGGTCCTCGCGCAGGGCTTCGAGGGTGGCGCCGTGGCCGTCCCACGGCACGGCGACGATGACGACGTCGCTGCGCCGCGCGCACTCGGCGTTGTCGGCGCCCTCGATGCCCAGGCCGTGCTCGTTGAGTTCGTCGGCGGCGGCCTGCGCGCGCTCGGCGGCGCGGGAGCCGAGGATCACCTTCTGGCCGGCGCGGGCCAGCCGGTAGGCGAGGCCCTTGCCCTGCGGGCCGGTGCCGCCGAGCACGCCGACGACGAGCCCGGACACGTCGGGCAGCTCCCAGGGGTCCTTGGCCGGTGCCTTCGGCGCGGCGTTCTGTGCGCTGTCGCTGGTAGTCATGCTGTGACCTTACTCAGGCGTACGGGCGGGTGAGCGAGGCCACCGGGATCCGCCGGAACGTGATCGTCTCGTACGCGGAGAAGTCCCCGGTCTCGTGGAGCAGACCGACGGTGGCGGGGTCGACGCGGACCAGGTCGGAGTAGGCGGCGGGCAGGCCGTCGACGGTGTGCGCGGGCTGCCAGGTGACGCCGCCGTCGAGGCTGCGGCGGACGGTCATCAGGGCGCGGAAGCCGGGGTCGGCGGGGCCCGCGTAGAGCAGCACGTCCGGGTCGCCGGGTTCGTCGAGCTGGAGCAGGCTGCCCTCGACGACGGGGCCGACGAGGCCCGCCTGCGGCCGGAAGGGCTTCACCAGGTGCTCGCCGCCGTCGACGGAGTGGGCGTCGGCGCGGGTGCCGGGTGCCGGCGAGTCGTTGCGGGTGTTGAAGTAGAGCCGCCCGTCGGGGAGTTGGGCGGCGGTGGTCTCGTTCGCGTTCACGTAGCCGTCGGTGTTGTCGTCGACGTAGCCGATCCGCCACGTCGCGCCGTCGTCGTCGCTGAGGAGGCAGTGGCCGCCGTTGTAGCGGCCCTCGGTGCCGTTGTCGGTGCCGGCCGGGGGCAGCGAGTGGTTGGCGGGGACGACGATCCGGCCCTCGCGGGTGAGCAGCGCGTGGCCGGGGGTCGTGGCGTACCAGCGCCAGTCCGGCCGCTTCACCCGGTCGGTGATCTCGCGGGCCGGTGCCCAGGTGAGCCCGGAGTCGTCGCTGTGGGTGACCCAGACCCGGCGGCCGTCGGCGGCGGGGACCCGTCCGCGCCGGATGGCGTCCTCGGTCGCGGCGGCCGCGTTGCGGACGTGGACGAGCAGGACGCGGCCGGAGGGCAGCACGACGGGGGCCGGATTGCCCGCCAGGTCACGGCCGTTGGCGGCGGCGACGCGCAGCGGTCCCCAGGTGCGCCCGCCGTCGACGGAGCGGCGCACCACCACGTCGATGTCGCCGAAGTCCTCGCGGGAGCCGACGCGCCCCTCGCAGAAGGCGAGGAGGGTGCCGTCGGTCGTCCGTACGACGGCGGGGATGCGGAAGCTGGCGTAGCCGTCGTCCCCCGCGCGGAACGGCACGGAGGTCTCTGGCGGCTCGGAACGCTCGGGGTGCTCTGCGGTGACGAACATGCCCGCCATGCTTCCCACCGAAGAGAACTCGGGGTGAACTCCGGTTGTCCACACGGCCGTTCCGCACACCGAACCGCCGCCGCCCGCACTCGTACGGGCGGTCTTCCGGCGAACGCAGCCTCCGGGGACGGTGCGTGGGGCACCATGCGCGCCATGGACGCCGTACGAGTAGCGCTGCTGCGCGAGGTCCTCGCCGGTACGGAGTGGCCCGCCGCCACCCGTCGTCTCGCGGGGGCGCTGCGCTCCTCGGTGGGTGCGCACGGCGGCGGGCTCCTGCTGGTGGGCACCGAGGAGTACGAGCCCTGGCACCTGGCGGCGCACCTGGTCGACGAGGCGGCCTGGTCCGGTACGCCCGAGCTGTCGCCGACGCTGGTGCGCCACGCGGCGCGGCCCGGCGATCCGGCGCACCTCGCGGTCGGTCTCGGCCGGCTCGCGGCGGCCCGGCGCGGCGAGACGCTCCTGGTGGTGACGCCCGACGCGGTGGGCGCTCCGCTGCTGGAGCGGGTGCACGACGCCCGCCGGTCGGGGGCGACCGTGCTCGCCCTGGACGCGGGCCCCGCCGACAACTCCGATCTGCACGCGCTGGCCCACGACGCGCTGACCGTGCCCGGTGACACCGACCTCGATCTCGACACCGTGCAGCACCTGGTCAGCGCGGCGGCCGGGGAGAACGCGATGCCGGCGCCGCGCAGCCGGCGCCGGTTCCGCGACCGTCTGTCCCGCCTCGCGGACCAGCTGACGGCGCCGCCGCCGGCCCGCTGGTGAGACAAATCCGCTCGACAGGGCCGTCCCGGCCGACCGAGCATGGGCGCTTGTGTCCCGAAAGCTCTCCGCGCTGCTCCCCGACCTGACTCCCTGGCGATCCGTCCGGGACTTCCGGCTGCTCTGGGTGCAGGGCCTCGTCACGTACTTCGGCAGTTTCATGGCGATGGTCGCCCTGCCGCTCCAGATCAAGGACCTGACCGACTCGCCGCTCGCGGTCGGCGCGATGGGCGCGGTGGAGCTGGTGCCGCTGGTGGTGTGCGGGCTGTACGGCGGGGCGCTCGCCGACGCCGTCGACCGCCGCCGGGTGATCCTGTGGACGGAGGCGGGCCTCGGCTGTCTCGCGCTCGTCCTGCTGGTGAACGCCCTGCTGCCGGACCCGCTGCTGTGGCCGCTGTACGTCGTGGCGGCCGCGGTCTCCGGACTCGCGGGCCTGCAACGCCCGGCGCTCGACTCGCTGATCGCCCGGATCGTCCCGCACGACCAGCTGCCCGCGGCCGCGGCCCTCAACTCGCTGCGCTGGAACGTGGGAGCGATCGCGGGCCCGGCCCTCGCCGGTGTCGTCGTCGCCTACGCGGCCCACGCCTGTGCGTACGCCGTGACGGTCGTCGGCTTCGCCGTCTCGGTGTCCCTGTGCACGCGCCTGGCGCCCGCCCCCGCCTCGCACGACGCGACGAAGCCGTCCCTGCGCTCGCTGGCCGAGGGGGCGCGGTACGCGTGGTCGCGGCCGGTGCTGCTGGGCACGTACGCGATCGACATGGCGGCGATGTTCTTCGCGTTCCCGAACACGGTCTTCCCGTTCCTCGCGGACGAGCTGGACGCGGACTGGTCGCTCGGGCTCATGTACGCGGCGGGCGCGGTCGGTTCGCTGCTGTGCTCGCTCACCAGCGGCTGGACGTCCCGCGTGCACCGGCACGGACTGCTCGTGGTGGGCGGCGCCGCCGCGTGGGGCCTGGCCGTCGCGGCGGCCGGCTGGTTCTCGAACGTCTGGCTGGTGCTGCTCTGCCTCGCGGCCGCCGGGGCGGGCGACATGGTCAGCGGCCTGGGCCGCTCCACGATCTGGAACCAGACGATCCCGGACGCGCTGCGCGGCCGTCTCGCCGGCATCGAGGTCCTCTCGTACAGCGTCGGCCCGCAGCTGGGTCAGCTCCGCGCGGGCGCCGCGGCCGGCTGGACCGGCACCCGATCGGCGATCTGGTCGGGCGGCGTGGCCTGTGTCGCCTCGGTGGCGGCGCTGGCGGCCGTGCTCCCGAAGATCCTCACGTACGACGCCAGGACCGACGAGCACGCCGAGGCCGGCGCGACGAGCACGCGGCGGCCCTGCGGGCGGCCGGCGGTCGGTCCGCGGCCTGAGGCACCCGTGCCGCGGGGGCGGCCGGCTTCGCGCCGGCCGCCCCCGCGTCCTGTCTAGTCCCGGGCGTCGTCGTCCTCGCCGCGCGCGGCGACGTCGTGCCACCGCGGGTCGTTCTCCCACTTGAGGTTGCGCTCGTGGGCGGTGGCCATCGCGTGCTCCGCCTCCTCACGGGACGCGTACGGTCCGAACCGGTCCTTGGCGGGGCACTCGGGCCCCTCCTCGACCTTCTGGTGCTCCAGGCAGTAGTACCACTCGCCCGGCTTCCCGACGGTCCGCTTCTTGAACAGGGCCACGACCGACTCCTCTCCTCAGAACGCTCATGGCCATGGTCCCCCACTGCCGCTCGTTACACTCGCTGGCATGTCTGGCCAGTCGCAGTCGTCGCCCGCGCTCCTCGTACCGGGGGAACAGTCCCCCCTCCGCACCGTGCCCGGGAACATCCGGCGCCCCGAGTACGTCGGCAAGCCCGCGCCGACTCCTTACAAGGGCCCCGAGGTGCAGACCCCGGAGACGATCGAGGCGATGCGGATCGCCGGGCGGATCGCGGCGCAGGCCATGGCCGAGGCGGCCAAGGCCATCGCGCCGGGCGTGACCACGGACGAACTGGACCGGATCGCCCACGCGTACATGTGCGACCACGGCGCCTACCCCTCCACCCTCGGCTACCGCGGCTTCCCCAAGTCGCTGTGCACGAGCGTCAACGAGGTCATCTGCCACGGCATCCCCGACTCCACGGTGCTGCGCGACGGCGACATCATCAACCTCGACGTGACGGCGTACATCGGCGGCGTGCACGGCGACAACAACGCCACGTACCTGGTCGGCGACGTCGACGAGGAGTCGACGCTGCTCGTCGAGCGGACGCGCGAGTCGCTGAACCGCGCCATCAAGGCCGTCAAGCCGGGCCGCCAGATCAACATCATCGGCCGGGTCATCGAGTCGTACGCCAAGCGCTTCGGCTACGGGGTCGTGCGTGACTTCACGGGCCACGGCATCAACTCCTCGTTCCACAGCGGCCTGATCGTCCCGCACTACGACAGCCCGCACGCGACGACCGTGATCCAGCCGGGGATGACGTTCACGATCGAGCCGATGCTGACGCTCGGCACGTACGAGTACGACATGTGGGCCGACGGCTGGACCGTCGTGACCAAGGACCGCAAGCGCACGGCCCAGTTCGAGCACACGCTGGTGGTCACGGAGACCGGCGCGGAGATCCTCACGCTGCCCTAGGGCCGACAGTCCCTGGTCCCGGCCCGCCCGCCGACACAGCCCGCCCCCTTCGAGGGGCGGGCTTTCTCTTTGCGTTCCTCTTTACGTTCCCTTGATCGGGAATCCGGGTACGTTTTTACCGACAGGATGTCGGGAAGCTGTTATGTTAGGTAAGCCTAACCTACCTAGAACTCGCCGGCGGAGGCCCCATGGACACCCCGTTCTCCACTCTGATCCGCACTGCCTCGCACGAGCAGCACACCGAGGCGGAGACGTCGACGTTCATGAGCGACCTGCTGGGCGGGGCGCTGGGCGTGGACGCCTACGCGCGGTACACGGAGCAACTGTGGTTCGTCTACAAGGCACTTGAGGACGGCACGGAGCGACTCGCGGACGACCCGGTCGCGGGCCCGTTCCTCCAGGCGGAACTGCTGCGCGTGCCGGAGCTGGAGCGCGATCTGGCACATCTGCGGGGCGCGGACTGGCGCGAGCGGGCCACGGCGCTGCCGGCCACGGCGGCGTACGCGGCGCGGGTCGAGGAGTGCGTCCGGAGCTGGCCCGCCGGATACGTGGCGCACCACTACACCCGTTACCTGGGCGACCTGTCGGGCGGCCAGATCATCCGCGACAAGGCGGAGAAGACCTGGGGCTTCGCGCGCAAGGGCGACGGGGTGCGGTTCTACGTGTTCGAGCGGGTGGGGAACCCGGCGGCGTTCAAGCGGGGGTATCGCGAGCTGCTCGACCGGATCGGCGTGGACGAGCTGGAGAAGCAGCGGGTGGTGGCCGAGTGCAAGCGGGCTTTCGCCCTGAACACGGGGGTGTTCAGGGCGTTGGGTGAGGAGTTCTCCTCGGCCGCGTAGGTCTTGAGCCGTGCCGGGGCCGGGGCCGGGGCCGCGGGGCTCCGCCCCGGACCCCGCTCCTCAATCGCCGGAGGGGCTCACGGGGCGGAGGGGCTCACGGGGCGGAGGGGCTCGAAAGGCGGACTCGCCCGCCGACCTCCACGAAGCCCTCCGGCTGCGGCGCCGTCAGGATCTGGGAGCCGCGGCCCTGGCGGATGTTGAGCGCCCGGCCGAGGCGGTCCGTCAGCAGCAGGGCCGCCGCTCCGGTCGCCTCGTCCTCGGTGATCCCGTCGTCGCGGCCGGGAAAGGCCCGGGCCCGGACCCGGCCCGCCGCCTCGTCCTCCCAGGCCCACGCGTAGATCCACTCCCCCGGCGGCGGCACCGGCAGGGCGTCCACGTCGGCGACGGACGCGTACTGGCGCAGCGTGCGCGGCGGGGCCCACTCGGCGCGCGCCTCGATCCAGCTGAACTCGCCGTCGAGGCGCGTCGCGACGACGCCCGCGGGGACGACCAGTTCGGGCACGTCGAGCAGCCAGGCCGAGCCGACGCAGGGGTGCCCGGCGAAGGGCAGCCGCAGGGTCGGCGTGTAGATGTCGATGACGCCCCGCTCGGGGTCGTCGACGAAGACGGTCTCGCTGAAGCCGAGCTTGCCCGCGAACGCCTGCCGTTGCTCGCGGCCGGGCAGCCGGGTTCCGTCGCGTACGACGCCGAGCTCGTTGCCGTGACGGCCGTCGGGGCCGCAGAAGACGCGCAGTACGTCGTAGCCACTCATGTCGTTCACGGGGGCAGTGAACCACGCCCGAGGCGCCGCTTGACCGTCCTTTGACCAACCCCTGGGTCGTCCGAGGGTCGCTCGTATCCGGGTCGCGACCAGGCGGTTTTCATGAGAGGTGAATCACGGATCGGACGGGTAGCACTGAGGTAAGCCTCATATAAGTTAGGGCCGCCTAACACCGAGCCGTAGCAGATCAAGCTGTGTACTTCCTTGGAGCCCGCATGCGAGCCGTCCGCTTCTCCGTCGCCACCGCCGTCGCCACGGTGGCGGCCCTGACCGTCGTCACGGGCTGCACCGAGAAGAGCGACGCCAAAGCCGGCGGCTCCGGTGCCATCAAGGTGACCGCCACCGACGACAGCTGCAAGGTGTCGAAGACCGAGTTCCCGGCCGGGCACGTCGAGCTGGCCGTCGAGAACAAGGGGTCCCGGGTCACCGAGGTGGAGATCCTCTTCCCGGACGACCGGATCGTCTCCGAGCGCGAGAACATCGGCCCCGGCACCAAGCACACCCTGACCGCCGAGGTGAAGAGCGGCGACTACCGCATCGCCTGCATCCCCGGCATGAAGGGCAAGGGCCACCGCCAGGACGTCACCGCCACCGGCGGCAAGGCCGCGGCCAAGCGCGACCCGCGCCTGGACGCCGCCGTCGCCGCCTACCGGCAGTACGTGCAGGCGCAGGCCGACGAGACGCTGCCGAAGGTGAAGGACTTCACGGACGCCGTCCGCAAGGGCGACCTGGACGCCGCGAAGAAGGCGTACGCCACCTCCCGGATCGGCTGGGAGCGCACCGAGCCCGTCGCCGAGTCGTTCGGCGACATCGACCCGAAGGTCGACGTCCGCGAGGACGGTCTCGAGGAGGGCCAGGACGTGAAGACGGACTGGACCGGCTGGCACCGCCTGGAGAAGGCGCTGTGGGCGGACAAGAAGATCGGCTCGCGGGAGAAGGAGCTGGCCGATCTGCTCGACAAGGACCTCCAGGACTGGCAGCAGCGGGTCGGCAAGGCCGAGATCACGCCGACCTCGATGGCCAACGGCGCCAAGGAGCTGCTCGACGAGGTCGCGACCGGCAAGGTCACCGGCGAGGAGGAGCGCTACTCGCACACCGACCTCGTCGACTTCAAGGCCAACGTCGAGGGCGCCGAGAAGGCGTACACGCTGCTCAAGCCGGTCGCGTCGGAGAACGACGCCGCGCTGACCAAGGAGCTCGACAAGCAGTTCGCGGCCCTGGACACGCTGCTCGACAAGTACCGCGAGGACAAGAGCGGCTACGAGTTCACCTCCTACGACAAGGTCGGCAAGGCGGACCAGAAGGAACTGTCGGACGCGGTCAACGCGCTGGCGGAGCCGCTGTCGAAGCTGGCCGCCGCGGTCGTCAAGTAGTCCGCAGCCGTGAGCACGAACCACGAGGAGAGGGCCGCCATGCCGGACGAGACCTCCAACTCACCCGCCGCGCCCGGGCGTTCCCGGCGTTCCCTGCTCGCCGTCGGCGGTGCCGGGCTCGCGCTCGGCGCGGCGGCGGCGGGCGGCGCGGTCGCGCTGACCCGCTCCGACAGCGGTGACGACATGGCGCCGGCCGCCGAGTCGGGCGGCGCGGTGCCGTTCCACGGCGCGCACCAGGCCGGCATCGCGACGGCGGTGCAGGACCGGCTGCACTTCGCGGCGTTCGACGTGAGGACCGAGGACCGCGAGGAGTTCGTCCAGCTGCTCAAGGACTGGACGAAGGCCGCCGCCCTGATGACGGAGGGGCGCGCGGTCGGCGAGGGCGCGTACGGCGGGCTCGCCGAGGCACCGCCGGACGACACCGGTGAGGCGCTCGGCCTCAAGCCGTCGCGGCTGACGCTGACCATCGGCTTCGGCCCCTCCCTCTTCGAGAAGTACGGGAAGGCGTTCGGGATATCCGGCCGCCGGCCCGAGGCGCTGGTGGAGCTGCCCAAGTTCCCCGGCGACAACCTCGACAAGGCGCGCAGCGGCGGCGACCTGTGCGTGCAGGCCTGCGCCGACGACCCGCAGGTCGCGGTGCACGCCATCCGCAATCTGGCCCGGATCGGCTTCGGCAAGGTCGCCATCCGCTGGTCGCAGCTCGGCTTCGGCAAGACGTCGTCGACCACGCCGGACGCGCTGACCCCTCGTAACCTGATGGGCTTCAAGGACGGCACCCGCAACATCGCGGGCACCGAGACGGACCGCCTCGACCGGCACGTGTGGGCCGACGGCCCCGACTGGATGAGCGGCGGCTCGTACCTCGTCGCCCGGCGGATCCGGATGAACATCGAGACCTGGGACCGCACCTCGCTGCAGGAGCAGGAGGACGTCTTCGGCCGGGACAAGGGCGAGGGCGCGCCGGTCGGCAAGGCGAAGGAGCGCGACGAGCCGTTCCTGAAGGCGATGAAGCCGGACGCGCACGTGCGGCTCGCGCACCCGGACGCCAACCACGGGGCGACGATCCTGCGCCGCGGCTACTCGTTCACCGACGGCACGGACGGCCTCGGCCGTCTCGACGCGGGCCTGTTCTTCCTCGCGTACCAGAAGGACGTGCGCAAGGGGTTCATCACGGTGCAGCGGAACCTGGCGACGGACGCCCTCAACGAGTACATCCAGCACGTGGGTTCGGCGGTGTTCGCGGTCCCGCCGGGAGTGCGGGACGACAAGGACTGGTGGGGCCGCGGGCTCTTCGACGGGAAGGCGAGCTGAGCGATGTTCGCGAACTATCTGATCGGGCTGCGCGAAGGACTGGAAGCCAGCCTCATCGTCTGCATCCTCGTCGCGTACCTGGTGAAGACCGGGCGCAGGGACGCCCTGAAGCCGGTGTGGCTGGGCATCGCGGTCGCCGTGTTCGTGGCGCTCGCGTTCGGCGCGGGCCTGGAGTTCGGCTCGCAGGAGATGACGTTCAAGGCGCAGGAGGCGCTCGGCGGTTCGCTGTCGATCGTCGCGGTGGGCCTGGTGACGTGGATGGTGTTCTGGATGCGGCGCACCGCCCGGCACCTGAAGACGGAACTGCACGGCAAGCTGGACACCGCCCTGCAGATGGGCACGGCGGCCCTGGTCGTGACGGCCTTCCTCGCCGTCGGGCGCGAGGGCCTGGAGACGTCCCTGTTCGTGTGGACGGCGGTGCACGCGACCAGCAACGGCACGACGGAGCCGGTGGCCGGCGCCCTGCTCGGCCTGGCCACCGCGGTGGTCCTCGGCTGGCTGTTCTACCGGGGCGCGCTCCGCATCAACCTGGCGAAGTTCTTCACGTGGACCGGCGGCATGCTGGTCGTCGTGGCCGCGGGCGTGCTCGCGTACGGCGTGCACGACCTCCAGGAGGCCGACTTCATCGGCGGTCTGAACGAGCTGGCCTTCGACATCAGCTCGACGATCGCCCCCGACGGCTGGCTGGGCACGCTCCTCAAGGGCGTCTTCAACTTCCAGCCCGACCCGACGGTCCTCCAAGTCGTCGTCTGGTTCGTGTACTTGGTGCCGACGCTGACGCTGTTCTTCCTGCCGGCCGGGCTGCTGTCCCGCAGGGCCGAGGCAGTGCGCGCTTCCTCTTCCCGGTAGGGTTCGCCCCCGGGAAGGGGAAGGTGAAGTCATCGTCATGAGCAAGGTCATGAACAGGCTCGGCAGGCCCGCCGTGACGGCGGCCGCGGCGGTCGTGCTGTCCCTCACGGCGAGCGGGTGCGTGACCGTGCACGGGGAGCTGGAGATCGTCCCGACGTCCACGAAGGCGGAGGCCGCGCGCGCTCTGGACACCTTCGTGACGGCGTACAACAAGGCGGAGAAGTCCTACGACAGCTCCGCCGACGCCAAGTACGTCACCGGGGCGCTCGGCGCGATCGACGCCGCCAAGCTGAAGGCGGGCCGCACGCTCCACCCGGACGGCAACCCGAAGCACACGGAGCTGAAGCTCACCGACACCCGCTTCACGGTCCCCAAGAAGGCGGGCTGGCCCCGCTGGTTCGTCGCGGACTCCGACAACAACCGGCTGGCCGGCTACCGCTGGGTCATGGTCTTCACCCGCGACGACGTCAGCGAGCCGTTCGCGGTGTCGTACCTGACGCTGTTCCGCGACGGCAAGGTGCCGAAGTTCAAGACGGACGGGGACGGCTGGGGCGAGGCCGTCACCCCGGACGCGGGCGGGCTGGCGGTGCCGCCGGCCGACCTCAGCAAGAAGTACGCGGACTACCTGGACCCGAGGAGCGAGGCGGCCGACGGGTTCGCGGACGGGCAGCACACCACGCAGTGGCGCGCGTCCCGCAAGAAGAACGGCACCCGGCCCGGGCTCTCCACGCAGTACATCGACGAGCCGCTGGTCTCCGGCGACTACGCACCGGTCGCGCTGCGCACCGAGGACGGCGGGGCGCTGGTGTTCTTCGCGACGCGGCGCTACGAGAAGCAGACGGCGTCGCCGGGTTCGGACCTGCCGGCGATCGGCGCGAGCGTGAAGGCGCTGATGACGGGCGAGCCCAAGCAGTCCGCGACGTACGGGTACGTGTCGAACCAGGCGGCGTTCGACCCGCCGGGGTCAGGGGACGTGGACGTGCTGGCCCGGGTCGAGGGCATCACGACGGCCGAGGGGTCGTGACGGCCGAGGGGTCGTGACGGCCGAGGGGTCGTGACGGCCGACGGATCCCGACGGCCTTACGAGTCCTGCCGGCCTACGAGTCCCTACGGCCCGCGAGTGCCTACGGCCAGGCGGACGTGAAGTCGGGCTCCGCTCCCGCGTAGCGCGAGCAGGCGTCCGTCAGGGCCTCCAGGAGGGTGAGCGGGTCGGGCAGCGGATACTCGGGCCCGCGCACCCACTCCACCGCCCGGTCGCCCGGCAGTCGGGCCGGCGGGACCAGGACGTACGAGCCGCGGCAGTGCCAGCGCATGCCGGGGTGTTCGTCCATCGTCTCGGGGTGGCAGTCCAGCTCGCAGGGCCACCACTCGTCCTCGTCCTCCGGCGTGCCGCGCGTCGCCGTGAAGAAGAGCATCCGGTCGCCGCCGGACTCCGCCACGGGGCCGACCTCGACGCCGGTGGACAGGAGCCGCTCCAGAGCCTCGCGGCCGGCTTCCAGGGGGACGTCGAGGACGTCGTGGACCATGCCCGTCGCGGTGATGAAGTTGGCCAGCGGCTGGTGCCTGGCCCAGCGCTCGATCTGGGAGCGGTCCGTCGTGGACTGGGTCTGCCAGGCGAACGAGACGGGGTGCCTGCCGGGCGTGGGACAGCCGATCCGGTTGCACGAACATCGGTAGTCGGCGGGGTGCGCGGCGGGGGCGAGGGGCAGTCCGGCGGCGGCAGCGGCGAGCAGCAGTGACTCGCGGTCGGCGTCGGCTCCGGTGTCCTTCGGGCTCCGGGCGGCCTGCAGCCACTGGGAGATCCTGCCCAGACCGGTGCGTTTGCCGCCGTTGTGCTCCGCGCCCATAAATCCCCTCACCATCGCCGTCGTGCCGAGTGCCGGTGGGTCCCGGACCACCATGGTCCCACCATCGAGCGCCGCCAGAGGCCACAGGGTGTCATTGCCGTATTTGCGGGTATTTGTACCCCTACCTTGGTCGCCATGGTCACTTTGGTGAGCAGGACCGTACCGATCATGGGCCTCGCGGGCGCCCTCTCCCTCACCGGTCTGGCGTTCGCGCCCCCGCTGGAGTGGGGCAGCGGCCCGCTGACCGTGGACGCCCTCCCCCGCGTCACGTACACGGCGCACCGCGGCGGCGCCCTGGAGGTGCCGGAGAACAGCATGTCCGGGCTCGCGGCGGCCTTCGACCGCGGCACCGCGCAGGTCCTCGACTTCGACACCCGGATGCTGCGCGACGGCACCCTCGTCGTGATGCACGACGCGACCCTGGACCGGACGACCTACTCGGGCGGCCTGGTGCGCGATCTGGACCGGCGGGACTGGGAGGGCGTGCGGCTGCGGCCGGAGGCGTCGCTGCCGGGCGGCTGGCGGTCCGAGCGGCCGCCGACGGTCGCGGAGGTGCTCGACCGGTTCGGCGGCCGGATCGTGCTGATGCTGGAGGCCAAGGACCCGGACAGCCTGGAGGGGCTCGCGCGGCTGATCCGCTCGCGCGGCCTGACCCGCTCGGTCCTGGTGAACTCCAACCACCCGGCCGTCGCCGAGCGCGCGCACCGGCTCGGCCTGATCTCCCAGCTCTGGCGCTCGGCGCGGCAGATGCGGAGCGACCGTCCGGCGGCCTGGGCCCCGTACGTCGACGTGCTGGACATGGACCACAAGGCGCGCGACGCGGATCTCGTACGGGCGGTCAGGTCGGGCGTCCCGCGGGTGTGGGCGCACACCGTGAACACGCCCGCGGACCGGGACCGGGTGCTGCGGCTCGGCTGCGACGGGGTCATCTCGGACGCGCCGGGGCTGCTGGCCGCGACGGCGGCTACTTCTTCGGGCGGGCGCTGATCCCGTAGAGGGCGTACTCGACGAGCTTGTCCGCGTACGCGTGGTCGAGCGGGCCGGTGAGCTGGAGCCAGCGCTGGGCGAGCGGTGCGGCGAAGAGGTCCCGGGCGATCTCGGGGTCCACGTCGACGCGGACCTGGCCCGCGTCCTGGGCGGTGCGCAGCCGGGTGGCGTACTGGTCGAGGCCGGGCATGAGCAGCTTCTCGATGAAGTCCGCGGCGAACTGCGGGTCGGCGACGCCCTCGGCGGCGAGCGCGCGGGCCGGGGCCTCGAAGCGGGGGTCCTTGAGCTCGTCGACGGTGGCGCGCAGCACGAGCTTGAGGTCGGCCTCCAGGTCACCGGTGTCGGGGAAGCCGTTCGCGTCGACCGGTGCGCCGGGGTGCTTCTCGGCGGCGGCGCGCGCGTTCTGCTCGTTGAGGTCGATGAAGGCCTCCATCAGGACCTCGGCCTTCGAGCCCCACCAGCGGTAGATCGTCTGCTTGCCGACCCCGGCGCGGGCGGCGATGCCCTCGATGGTGGTCCGGGCGTACCCGATCTCTCCGATGAGGGCGAGGGCGGCGTCGTAGATCGCGCGGCGCGAGCGTTCGCTGCGGCGGGCGGAGTCCGGGGGCGTCTTCTTGGCGGCGGTGCTGCCTGTCGTGGCTGACATGGTTCGAATGTAGCAGCGGGCGAACCGAGACGTCCCGTCTCGTAAAAGGTTGACAAGACGCTCCGTCTCGTCCAGAGTGGACGCAATACCGAACAAGACGAGACGTCTCGTTCAAGGATGCTGAAGAGGAGTGCACATGTCCCGAGGTGGAGCAGGCGGAATGCTGGGCGTCGGCGGTACCCGCAGCAATCTCTCCCGCAAGGCGTTGCGGGGCGGCGGCCGGGGCGGGCAGGTCGGCGGCGGGGTCGATCCCGTGGCACAGAAGCGCGAGTTGTTGCGGAAGTTGCAGGAGAAGCGCGGCTCGGCCGACGTCTCGTGACCGGGTACCACGGTGAACCACCCGTTCGGTTCACAGCCTTGAGGGCTCCTCCGACCGCACCATGGGCGACAACAGCCCCTGCGGTCGTGAGGAGCCCTCATTGCGTAAGCCGCGTTCTGTGGAACGGCGCGCCACACCCCGGCGCTATCTGATGTGCCCACCGGCGCACTTCAAGGTCACGTACTCGATCAATCCCTGGATGGACCCGACGAAACCCGTCGACGTCCCCCTCGCCGTCGCGCAGTGGGAAGACCTGCGCGACCGGTACCGCGCCCTCGGCCACGGCGTCGACGTGCTCGACCCGCGCCCCGGTCTGCCCGACATGGTGTTCGCCGCGAACGGGGCGACCGTGGTCGACGGGCGGGTCCTCGGGGCCCGGTTCGCCCATCGCGAGCGGGAGCCGGAGGCGGTCGCGCACCTGGAGTGGTTCCGGGCGCACGGGTACGCCGACGTCTGCGAGCCGGTGCACGTGAACGAGGGCGAGGGAGACTTCGCCGTCACCGCGTCGTACGTGCTGGCGGGGCGCGGGTTCCGGGCGTCTCCGCTGTCGCACGGGGAGGCGCAGGAGTTCTTCGGGCGGCCGGTGATCGGGCTCGACCTGGTCGACCCGCGCTTCTACCACCTGGACACGGCGCTGGCCGTCCTCGACGACGCGGCGGACGAGGTCATGTATTACCCCGGGGCGTTCTCCGCGGGGAGCCGGGAGGTGTTGCGGCGGATGTTTCCCGGCGCGCTCGTGGTGGCCGAGGCCGATGCGATGGCCTTCGGCCTGAACGCGGTGTCGGACGGGCGGAACGTGCTTCTGCCGCAGGCCGCGGTGGGGGTGTTCGAGCCGTTGCGGGAGCGGGGGTTCGTGCCCGTGGGGATGGATCTGGGCGAGTTGTTGAAGGGGGGCGGAAGCGTGAAGTGCTGCACGCTTGAGCTCCGCTGAACGGGGGGCATCTCGCCGTGGGGGACCCGTTCATCGGTGAGTGCGGGTGCGTGGGGGCTGCTCGCGCAGTTCCCCGCGCCCCTGAAGTGCCGACTGCGTCTGCCGGGCGGGGCTTTCGTCTCGGGGTGCAGGTGCATCGTGGCTCGTCGCGCAGTTCCCCGCGCCCCTGGGGGCCGACGGGCTGATCTGCCGTCGCTGTCTGCAGGTGCGTCGTGGCTGGGCGCGCAGTTCCTCGCGCCCCTGAGCGGTGCGCCTTTCGGGCGGGCTCTCCCCCGTGGGGGAAGGCTGCGCGTCAGCGCATGCCTTCCAGGGGCGCGGGGAACTGCGCGAGCAAGCACGACGAGACCCGCGCTCGAAGATCCGGCCGCCACATGGCAGACGCTCAGGGGCGCGGGGAACTGCGCGACCAGCCCCCACCGGGCCGCAGACGAAAGTGATCCGGGGTGCGGGGAACTGCGCGAGATGCCCCCGCCGGGGTCGCAGACGGCGGACAGGGGGCGTCAGGTCGGCGGGTTCCACGGGGCGCCCCAGGTTGCGTCGCGGGCCTCCCGGTAGCGGGCGCCGTGCTTCTTGGTCACGGTCACCCGCGCCAGACCCCCCTCCGCCTCGCAGAGGTCGAGCAGGACCTGCCCCTTGCGGATCTGGGGGCGGCGGACGATGCGGGCCGCGGCGGGGACGGGTTGGAAGCGGGACGCGGCGACGTACGCGAACTTCTCGTCCTCGTAGGCCAGCGACCCGCCCTTGACCTGCCGGTGCAGGGAGGACCGGGCCACCCGGGCCGAGAAGTGGCACCAGTCCGTGCCGGGGACGATCGGGCAGGCCGCGCCGTGCGGGCAGGGGGCGGCGATGTGGAAGCCGGCCCCGATCAGCCGGTCCCGGGCCTCGATGATCCGGGCGTAGCCGTCGGGGGTGCCGGGTTCGATGACGACCACGGCACCGGTCGCCGCCCCGGCCGCCGCGTCCACCACGGTCGCACGGTCGGCCTCGGTCAGCTCCTTCAGGACGTACGAGATGGTGACGAGGTCGGCCGCCGGCGGCGTGCCGGTGCCGATGCGGGCCCGCTCCCAGCTCACCGACGTCGCCAACCCGGCGTCCCGCGAAGCCAGTTCACGGCCCAGCGCGAGGGCCGGCTCCGACCAGTCGAGGACCGTCGTGGGCCGCTCCCCCGGCCACACGTCGTGCGCCGCCCAGACCGCCGCACCGGTGCCGCCGCCGATGTCGAGGTGACCGGCGGGCGTCCAGTCGGCCGCCTCGGCGAGCTCCGCCAGCGCGGCACGGACCGCCTCGAACGTGGCCGGCATCCGGTACGCCGCGTACGCCGCGACGTCGGCCCGGTCGCGCAGGATCGGCGCGTCGGTGGGGGTGGTGCCCCGGTAGTTCGCGATGAGCCGGTCCACGGCGCGGGCCGCCTGGGTGGGCGGCAGGCCGTCGAGGAGGCCGGCGAGGGCCGAGCGGAGCGTGTCGGCGGGCGACTGGGTGGGGGCGTTCACCCGGAGATTTTAAAGGGAGCCGAGCGGGACGACCGCACGGGCGAGGCGGGTGGCGGCGGAGGCGCGCGGGGTGCTGTCCGCCGGGCGGCGGCGCGGGTGGACGGTGTTCGCGAGGAGCACCAGGAACGTGTCCGTGGTCGGGTCGAGGACCAGGGACGTGCCGGTGAACCCGGTGTGGCCGGCCGCGCCGTGGCCCGCCAGCTCGCCCATGAACGAGGGCTGGTCGATCCGGAAGCCGAGCCCCGGTGCCGTCAGCATCAGGTCGACGAAGTCGGGGCCGAGGATGCGGGCGGTGCCGTACGAGCCGCCGTTGAGGAGGGTGCGGCAGAGCACGGCGAGGTCGTGGGCGGGGGCGAACAGGCCCGCGTGCCCGGCGACGCCGCCGAGCGCCCAGGCGTTCTCGTCGTGCACCTCGCCGCGCAGCATGCCCCGGTCGGCCTTGCCCCAGGGGCGGCGCTGGTCCTCGGTGGCGGCGGCGCCGGTCCGTGGCCCGTACGAGGTGGCGGTCATGCCGAGGGGGCGGGTGATGCCCTCGCGGATCAGGGCGTCGAGCGGTCGGCCGGTGAGGCGCTCCAGGACGTGCTGGAGCAGCAGCATGTTCAGGTCGGAGTAGAGGTACGTGCCGGGCGCTGACGAGGGTGCCTCGGCGCGCAGCAGCGCGAGCCGGGCGGGCAGGTCGGGGGCGTCGAACAGCGGGAGTTCGGGGCGCAGGCCCGAGGTGTGGGTGAGCAGCTGGCGGACGGTGATGCCGTGCCGGGCCGCGGCCGTGAACTCGGGGACGTACGCGCCGACCTTCGCGTCGATGCCGAGCGTGCCGCGCTCGATCTGCTGCACGGCGGCGATCGACGTGAAGAGCTTGGTGAGGGACGCCAGGTCGAAGGGGGTGTCGAGGGTCATCGGGACGCGGGCGGCGGGCGGCAGTTCGACGCCGCGGTCGGCCGCCGCGTCGTACCCCGCGTAGCGCACCGCCCAGCCGCAGACGGCCTCGGCGGCGATCACCGGGCCGCGCCCGGCGAGCATGACGGCCCCCGAGCACCAGGGCCTGAACCCTTCGGAGAGCAGTCGTACGTCCCGTACGAGACCGGCCAGCAGGTCGGCGTCGAGGCCGGCCCGCTCCGGTGTGCCGTGGCGCAGTCGTGGCGAGCTCAGCGGTCCGCCACCTCCCCCGTCTCCCCTGCCGCCGGCGCGGTCGCCGTGCGCTGCCAAGGGCGGCACAGTGCCATGAAGGAGACCGCCGCCGCCAGGCCGCAGGCGAGCTGGACGACGGCCATCGGGACGGCGGTGTGCTCGCCCGCGACGCCGACCAGCGGCGACGCGACGGCGCCGATCAGGAACGAGGACGTGCCGAGCAGGGCGGACGCGGAGCCCGCGGCGTGCGGGGTGCGCATGAGCGCGAGCGCGTTCGTGTTCGGGGTGGCGAGGGCCATCGACGCCATGAGGACGAACAGGCCGGTGGCGATGGGGGCGAGGCCCAGGTCCTCCGGTGCGCCGAAGGCGCCGGTGGCGACCAGGAGCAGGAAGGTGGCGGCGAGGACGATCAGGGCGATGCCGGTGGCGAGCACCTTGTCGAGGTCGACGCGGCCGACGAGGACCTTGCCGTTGAGCTGGCCGGTCGCGATCAGGCCGACCGAGTTGAGCCCGAACAGGAGGCTGAAGGTCTGCGGCGAGGCCCCGTAGATCTCCTGGATGACGAACGGGGACGCCGATATGTACGCGAACAGCGCGGCGAACGCGAAGCCGCCCGCGATCATGTACCCGGCGAAGACCCGGTCGGCGAGCAGGGAGCGCATGGTGCGCAGCGCCTCGACGGTGCCGCCGCCGTGCCGCCGCTCCGGTTCGAGGGTCTCCGGCAGGCACTTCCACACCAGTGCGGTGAGTCCGACGCCGATGACGGTGAGGACGACGAAGACGCCGCGCCAGTCGGTGATCCGCAGCACCTGGCCGCCGATCAGGGGCGCGACGATCGGGGCGACGCCGGAGATCAGCATCAGGGTGGAGAAGAACCGGGCCATCGCGACGCCGTCGTAGAGGTCGCGGACGACGGCCCGGGCGATCACGATGCCGGCTGCTCCCGCGAGTCCCTGGAGCAGCCGGAAGGCGATGAGGAGGGCGGCGTTCGGTGCGAAGGCGCAGATGGCGGTGGCGACGACGTACACGAGCAGGCCGGCCATGAGCGGTCTGCGCCGGCCCCACTTGTCGCTCATCGGGCCGACCACGAGCTGGCCGAGCGCCATGCCGGTGAGGCAGGCGGTGAGGGTCAGCTGGGCGGTGGCCGCCGAGGTGTGCAGGACGTCGGTGACCTCCGGCAGGGCCGGGAGGTACATGTCCATCGACAGCGCCGGCACGGCGGTGAGACCGCCGAGCACGAGGGTGACGAGGAAGCCGGTGCGAACGGTCGCCCGCGGTACGGGGGTTGGTCCGCCGCCCCGGCCCCGGACCGCCTTGGTCTGCTCGGCAGTGCTCCCGCTCTCCGCCATTCCGATGTCCCTCGTTCCCTTTCGTCTCTCCCGCGCGTACGTGCGATTACCTATGCTCTCAGCTCGGCGGTGTGGTCGAGACCAGATGATGAGCACCGGTGAGCACCAGACGGACAGGGGTGGCAGGCATGGCCGAAGGGCGCGTGCGATGGGGCATTCTCGCGACGGGCGGGATCGCCGCGTCGTTCACGGCGGATCTCCTCGATCTGCCGGACGCGGAGGTGGTGGCCGTGGCCTCCCGGTCGGACGCCTCGGCGAAGGCGTTCGCCGAGCGGTTCGGGATCGATCGGGCGTACGGCGACTGGGCGTCGCTCGCCGCCGACGAGGACATCGACGTGGTGTACGTGGCCACGCCGCACTCGGCGCACCGGGAGGCCGCCGGGCTCTGCCTGGAGGCGGGACGGGCGGTGCTCTGCGAGAAGGCGTTCACGCTGAACGTGCGGGAGGCCGAGGAGCTGGTGACGCTGGCGCGCTCGCGTGGCCTGTTCCTGATGGAGGCCATGTGGATGTACTGCAATCCGCTGGTCCGGCGGCTCAAGGCGCTGGTCGACGACGGTGCGATCGGTGAGGTCCGCACGGTGCAGGCCGACTTCGGGCTGGCCGGCCCGTTCCCGCCCTCGCACCGGCTGCGGGACCCCGCGCAGGGCGGTGGCGCGACGCTCGACCTCGGTGTGTACCCGGTGTCGTTCGCGCATCTGCTGCTCGGCGAGCCGGAGACGGTCACCGCGTCCGCGGAGCTCTCCGAGGAGGGCGTCGACCTGCAGACCGGGATGCTGCTGTCGTGGGCGGGCGGGGCGCGGGGGCTGCTGCACTGTGCGATCAACGCCGGTACGGGCGTCACGGCGTCCGTCACCGGGTCCGCCGGGCGGATCGACGTGCCGGACGGGTTCTTCTACCCGGAGCGGTTCGTGCTGCACCGGGACGGGCGGGAGCCGGAGGAGTTCGTGGCGGCGCCGGAGGACGGGCCGCGGAGTTCCATGCGGCACGAGGCGGTCGAGGTCATGCGTCGGCTGCGGGCGGGTGACACGGAGTCTCCGCTGGTGCCGTTGGACGGGTCGCTGGGTGTGATGCGGACGCTGGACCGGGTGCGGGCGGCCGTCGGGGTGCGGTACCCCGGGGAGCGGTGAGGATTCCCGTCTGCCGCGGGTTCGGGTCGCGTCGGCGGCTGCGGGCCCGTGGGGCTTCTCGCGCAGTTCCCCGCGCCCCTGGAGCATGCGGCTCCGCCGCAGCCCCATCGGGCGGCGCCCCTGAGATGGCGCACGGAGTGCGCATCTCAGGGGCGCGGGGAACTGCGCGACCAGCCCCCACCGGCCTTACGCCGGGCGGAGACCCTGGTCGCCCACGGCGGTGACGAAGGATGCGGCCGTGGTGAGCGGGGCGCCGGGGACCGTGACCGCGGAGACCGTCTTGAAGTCGGCGCGGGCCTCGCGCTCACCGAGGGCCACGGTGACGTAACCCCGCTGGCCGTTGTAGTGCTTCATGTGCGGGTTGCGGGCCAGGTAGCCGGCCCAGTTGGACGGCTTCGCCGAACCGTCCTTGCCGCTGGTGATCGACGTGGTGACGATCTCCGTGCCGACCGTGCGCGACGCCGGGTCGTCGAAGTCCCGCTTGATGTCCATGGCGTAGGAGACGTGGACGTCACCGGTGAGCACCATGAGGTTCTCCACGCGGGCCGCGTCCGCGCCCTTGAGCAGGCGCTCGCGGGACGCCGGGTAGCCGTCCCAGGAATCCATGGAGAGCGTGGTGTCGCCTGCCGCGGGGTTGTTGCGGCGGGAGAAGGTGACC
This sequence comes from Streptomyces sp. KL116D, assembly GCF_030766975.1. NCBI lineage: Bacteria > Bacillati > Actinomycetota > Actinomycetes > Kitasatosporales > Streptomycetaceae > Streptomyces > Streptomyces sp. KL116D. Next base: position 90,494 of record NZ_JASERH010000064.1, read on the forward strand.
TGCTGCGGGACCACGTTCCACAGGGCGTGCGAGCGCCGCCAGCCGTCGGTCAGCCAGCGCTCCTGGGTGAAGCCGGGCAGCGTCTGGGACGCGGCCTCGGACTCGGGCGTGGGCGACTTCCAGCCGTCGCCGTTGGCCTGGTTGGTGCGGTACTGGCGGGTGTCGAGGATGTCGAACTGGGCCAGGCGGCCCCAGCCGAGCCGGCGGTAGAGCTGGGCGTCGGGGCCGTGCGGGAGCTGGGGGCGGCGCAGCGGCTGGTTCTCCCAGTACGCGCGGTACGCGGAGGCGCGGCGCAGCAGGAACTCGGCCGGCGGGTCGTCGTTCTCGGAGGTGTCGTCGGCGTAGTTGTTCTCGGTCTCGTGGTCGTCCCAGGTGACGACGAAGGGGTGGGCGGCGTGCGCGGCCCGCAGGTCCGGGTCGGACTTGTAGAGGGCGTAGCGCAGCCGGTAGTCGTCGAGGGTCACGGTCTCGCGGTTGAACACGTCGGGCAGGACGCGGTCCGTGTACTTGCGGGCGCCGCCGACGGACGTGACCGCGTACTCGTAGAGGTAGTCGCCGAGGTGGAAGACGACGTCGACGTCGTCCTGGGCGAGGTGCCGGTACGCGGTGAAGTAGCCGTCGTGGTACGCCTGGCAGGAGACCGCGGCGAGCGTCAGGTCCGAGACGTGGCGGCCGGCGGCGGGCGCGGTGCGGGTGCGGCCCGTCTCGCTGACCCAGCTGCCGGTGCGGAAGCGGTAGTAGTAGACGCGGCCGGGCGCGAGGTGGTCGACCTCGACGTGCACGGAGTGGTTGAACTCCGGGTGCGCGGTGGTCGTGCCGCGTCTGACGACGCGCTTGAACCGCTCGTCGTGGGCGAGCTCCCACTTCACCTCGACGCGCTCGGCGGGCAGGCCGCTGCCGGTCTCGTACGGCGTCGGGGCGAGCCGCGTCCACAGCAGCACGGACTCGGGCAGCGGGTCGCCGGAGGCGACGCCGAGGGTGAACGGATCGTTGGTTATCTTGCGGGCGTCGAGTTCGGCGGCGGCCGCGGTGCCGGCGGTCGGCAGATTGGTCGCGAAGGCGAGCGCGGCGGCGGCGCCGGTGACGGTGAGGAAGCGACGGCGGCCCAAGTGCTGGGCGGCGACGCGGAGTTCGGGTGCGTGCTGCGGTACGTTCGACATGGAGCCCCTCCCCTGACTGCTGATGTCTGTAGTTGCCAGGGGAATTCGAGTGGGCCGGGACGACGGCCGACTGTCACGTACACAACAGCCACATGGCGGATCGGTGATCTCCAGGTGGCCGCGGCCCCCGTACCCTGCGGCCTCATGGACGCATCGCGAACCGAAGAGACGAGAACCGCCGTGGTCACGGGCGCGGGCTCCGGCATCGGCCGGGCCGTCGCGCTGGAACTGCTGCGCGCCGGCTGGCGGGTGGCGCTCGCGGGGCGGCGCCCGGCGACGCTGGAGGAGACGGTGGCCCTCGCCCCGGGCACGGACGCGTTCGCCGTCCGGGCGGACGTGTCGAGCCCGGACGACGTGGCGGCCCTCTTCGGCGCCGTGCGGGGCCGGTTCGGGCGGCTGGACCTGCTGTTCAACAACGCGGGTACGTTCGGTCCCGGCGGGGTGCCGGTGGAGGACCTGGAGTACGACGCGTGGCGGCACGTCGTCGACACCAACCTCAACGGGGCGTTCCTGTGCGCGCAGGCCGCGTTCCGGCAGATGAAGGAGCAGGAGCCGCAGGGTGGGCGGATCATCAACAACGGCTCCATCTCGGCGCACACGCCGCGGCCGCGCTCGATCGCGTACACGGCGACGAAGCACGCCCTGACGGGGCTGACCAAGTCGCTCTCCCTGGACGGGCGTCCGTACCGGATCGCCTGCGGCCAGATCGACATCGGCAACGCGGCGACCGACATGACGGAGCGCATGCGGTCCGGGATCCTCCAGGCGAACGGGGAGCTGGCGGCGGAGCCGGTGATGGACGTGGGGGACGTGGCGCGGACGGTGCGGCACATGGCGGAACTCCCGCTCGACGCGAACGTCCAGTTCGCGACGGTCCTCGCCACGAACATGCCGTACGTCGGCCGCGGTTGACCGTTCCGGCGGATGTGCCGGGTCGTCTGCGGGTGCGTGGGGCTTCTCGCGCAGTTCCCCGCGCCCCTGAAAGGCCGACCGCGTCTGCCGGGTTGGTGTTTCGTCGCGGGGTGCGGGTGCGTGGGGCTTCTCGCGCCGTTCCCCGCGCCCCTGGGATGCGCACCTGCGGTGCGGCTTCTCCCCCGGGGAGAAGGGTGCGCGTAGCGCATGCCTTCAGGGGCGCGGGGAACTGCGCGAGAAGCCCCACCGGGGCGGAGTCCGCGACGAAAGGCCCGCGTGGCAGACGCGATCGGTACCGCGGGGCGCGCGGACAGAGAGAATGCGCAGCATGACCAACGTGCTGCGCTACACCGCTTTCGCCGCCCACCCCGCCGGAGGCAACCCGGCAGGGATCGTGCTCGACGCCTCCGCGCTGAGCGACGACGACATGCTCAAGATCGCCGCCGACCTGGGATACAGCGAATCCGCGTTCGTGACCCCACCCCCCGCCGGAGGCGACCGCGCCTACACCGTGCGCTACTTCAGCCCCAAGGCCGAGGTCCCGTTCTGCGGGCACGCCACCGTCGCCACGGCCGTGGCCCTCGCGGAGCGCGACGGCACCGGGGACTACCTGTTCCACACCCCGGCCGGCGAGGTCCCGGTCACCGTCGAGGACGCCGACGGCCTGCTCCGCGCCACCCTCACCAGCGTCGCACCGCACGTCGAGGACGTGGCGGACGCCGACCTCGCCGAGGCGCTGGAGGCGCTGCGCTGGCCCGCGGCCGACCTCGACCCCGCCCTGCCGCCCCGCATCGGCTACGCGGGCGCCCGCCACCTCGTGCTGGCGGCGGCCACCCGTGAGCGCCTCGCCGACCTGTCGTACGACTTCGACCGGCTGCTCGCGCTCATGTGCAGGCTCGACCTCACCACGGTCCAACTGGTGTGGCGGGAGGCCGACTTCACCTTCCACGTCCGGGATCCGTTCCCGGTCGGCGGGGTGGTCGAGGACCCGGCGACGGGTGCGGCGGCCGCCGCGTTCGGGGCGTATCTGCGGGAGCTCGGCCTGGTGCCGGCCGAGGCCGCGATCACCCTGCACCAGGGCGCCGACATGGGCCGCCCCGGCACCCTGACGGTGACGCTGCGGGAGGGCGACGCCCGGGTGCGGGTGAGCGGGACGGCCGTACCGATCCCCTAGCCGGGAGGCCCTAGGCGCGGCCCAGGATGACCTCCACCTGGGCCAGCTCGGCCGGGGTCAGCGGGCCGTGGGCGAGCGCGCCCGCGTTCTCCTCGGCCTGCGCCACCGTGCGGAAGCCGGGGATCGGCACGGTCCGCGGGCTGCGGGCCCACAGCCAGGCGAGCGCGCCCTGCGCCGGGGTGCGGCCGCCGCTGGTGAGCACGGAGCGCAGCGAGTCGACGCGGGCCAGCCAGTCCGGTTCGGCGCCGCCGCCCGCGGCGAAGCCGGGCAGCCAGGCGGGCGGGGCGCTGCGGATGTCACCGGCCGCGGGCGCCCGCCCGGCGCCGTAGCCGCCGCCGAGCAGGCCCATGGCGAGCGGGCTGCGGTTGATGCTGGCGAGCCCCGACTCCTCGCAGAGGGCGAGGAGTTCGGGGGCGTCCTGGAGGACGTTGAGGCGGTGCTGGACGGCGGCGCAGTGCGGGCCCGCGGCGAAGACCCGGGCCCGGTCGGGGTCGTCGGTGCTCCACGCGTAGGCGCGCACGAGCCCCTCGCGGACGAACTCCTCGCAGGTGTCGCGGAGCCGGGCGGCGCGCTCCGGGTCGGCCTCGGAGATGTGCAGCTGGTAGAGGTCGACGTGGTCCGTGCCGAGCCGGCCGAGGGAGGCCGTCAGGGCGCGGCGGGCGTGCTCGGGTGAGTCGTCGCTGCCGGTGAGGGTCCTGGTCGCCTCGTCGAAGACGTTGCCCCACTTGGTGGCGATGACGACGTCGTCGCGGCGGCGGCCCAGCGCGCGGCCGAGGATCCGCTCGCTGTGTCCCGTGCCGTAGGCGTCGGCCGTGTCGAAGAAGGTGACGCCGAGGTCGAGGGCGCGCCGCACGGCGCGCACCGACTCGTCGTCGTCGACCTTGCCCCAGCCGAGCGGATTGCCGTCCGGGTCCTGCCACTCGCCGCCGATGGCCCAGCAGCCGAAGCCGACGGCGCTGACCTCGATGCCGCTCCTGCCGAGCGTCCTGGTGAACGTACCTGTCGCTGTGTCCATGCCGCAGGACGCTAGGAGTTGGAGCGCACGCGAGGTCAACAGGCGGCGGCGAGCGGGGTGTTCAGGCCTGGCCGGTCTCGAACCGGACGACCTTGCCGCCCTCCACGTCGAACTTCCACTGGGTGCGCATCTCGCCCCAGGCGTCGTTGCGGTAGCGGGCGACGAGGCCGCGGCCCGCCGCGGTCTCCTTCTCGACCTCCATGTGGCCGTTCGAGTCGAAGATCTCGCGGGCCGTCCAGTCGTCGAGGTCCCGTTCGCTGCCGTCGTCCGCCATGGTCGCGCCGGGCGCGAGGACGGCGTGGAAGGCTTCCTGGTCGTGGGCGTTCAGCGCCGTGACGAAGGCGCGGACCGCCGGATCGCTGAGCTTCGCGGTCTGGATAGGCATGCTGCCCACACTTGCACCGGGCCCGGGCACCCGCCACCCGAACGGGCCCGTGCGCCGCGTGCGGGCCGGGCATCTGCCGGACGGTGGAGACATGACCTGCACACGATTTCGTACGGCACGTACGTCCTGCTGGAACCGCCGTGACCTGGGGCTGCTCGCGTTGCGGCTGGGCACCGGCGCGGTCCTCGCGGCCCACGGGTCGCAGAAGCTGCTCGGCTGGTTCGGCGGCGGTGGCGTCTCCGGGACGACGGCCGCCATGGACGCCATGGGGTACCGCCCGCCCAAGGCGAGCGCGCTCGCGGCCGGGCTCGGCGAGGCGGGCGGCGGCGCGCTGCTCGCGCTCGGGCTCGCGACGCCGGTGGGCGGGGCGGCCGCGGCCGGGACGATGGCGGGTGCGGCGGCCGTGCACGCGCCGAACGGGTTCTTCGCCATGAACGGCGGCTACGAGTACCCGGCGTTCCTCGGCTTCGTCGCCGCGGGCCTCGCGGTGACCGGCGCCGGCCGCTACTCCCTCGACCACGCGCTGGGGCACGCCCTCGACCGGCACTGGATGGTGCCGGCGGCGCTGGTCGGGGCGGGCGCGGCGGCGCTCGCCGTGGTCGCCTCGCGGGACACCTCGCGGGAAAAGGGGGTGAACGAGGAGGAGGACAGCGCATAGGCTCGCCGAACGTGACGAGCGATGACGATCTCTGGACCACCATCGACCGGCTCCGCGCCTGGCTCGACGGGAGCAACGAGCGACCCGGCCGGGAGGCCCTCCTCCTGCGGATGCTGAAACTTTCGGAGGAGGTGGGCGAGGTCGCCGAGGCCGTCATCGGCGCGGTCGGCCAGAATCCGCGCAAGGGCGTCAGCCACACCTGGCAGGACGTCGAGTCTGAGCTGTGCGACGTGGTGGTCACGGCCCTGGTGGCCCTCGGCACCCTCACCCCCGACGCCCGCGGCGCGCTCACCGCGCACGTGGCCAGGGTCGCGGAGCGCTCCCTGACCCCGCCCGCCGCTCCGGACGGCGGGGTCGTCACGGCGGTCAGCAGCAACGGCACGTACTCCTTCACCAAGCCGAACCGGGACGGCATCACGCTGCTCGCGGGGCTCGGGGTCGAGGGCGACGTGCACGCGGGGGTCACGGTGAAGCACCGCTCGCGGATGGCGCAGGACCCGACGCAGCCGAACCTGCGCCAGGTCCACCTGATGCACGAGGAGTTGTTCGCGGAGCTCGCGGCGGACGGGCACGAGGTCCGGCCGGGCGAGCTCGGCGAGAACGTCACCACGAGCGGCGTCGACCTGCTGGCCCTGCCCACCGGCACCCTCCTGCACCTCGGCGGGGGCGGCGCCGTGGTCGAGGTCACCGGGCTGCGCAATCCGTGCCGGCAGATCAACCACTTCCAGGACGGGCTCCTCAAGCGGGTCGTGGGCCTGGACCCGGAGACCGGGGCCGTCGTCCGCAAGGCGGGGGTCATGAGCGTCGTGCGGTCGGGCGGGACGGTCAGGGCCGGGGACGCGATCCGGGTGGAGCTGCCCGCCGAGCCGCACCGGCCGCTGGAGAAGGTCTGAATGTCCGACCGGGAGAAGCCCGTCGTCGTCCCGCACGACCCGGGGTGGGCGGCGGGCGGCAGACGGCTCTGTGACCAACTGCGGTCGGCCCTCGGGCCGTTGGCGCTGCACGTCGACCACATCGGCTCCACGGCCGTGCCGGGGATGGCCGCCAAGGACATCTACGACGTGCAGATCAGCGTCGCCGATCTGGACGCCGCGGCCGCCGCGTTCGACGCGCCGCTGGCCGCGCTCGGGTTCGTGCGCAGGCCGTTCCTGCGCGACCACGTCCCGGCCGGGCGGGAGGACCGCGAGGATCCCGCCGACTGGGCCAAGCGGTACTGGTCGCGCCGGACGGGGGACGCGCACCCGGTCAACCTCCACGTGCGCGGGGCGGGTTCACCGAACGAGCGGCTCGCCCTGCTGTTCCGCGACTGGCTGAGCGCCACCCCGGAGGCCGTCGCCGCGTACGCCCGCTTCAAGTACGTCCTCGCCGGCGCCGTCGACGACACGGGCACGTACGCGGACGTGAAGGACCCGGTGGTCGATCTGATCGCGGTCGTCGCCGAGCGGTGGGCGGCGGAGACGGGCTGGCGCCCGCACTGACAACGACCGTCAGGTGAACGACTACCATCGCCGCCATGACAGACAGGCGCCGAACCACCGAACATCCCCGCTTGGGCGTGGCCATCGTCACCATGGGCAACCGGCCCAAGGACGTGGACGCGCTGCTGGCTTCGGTGGCCATGCAGGACGTGGCGCCGGCCCGGGTCGTCCTGATCGGCAACGGCACGGTGCTGCCGGCCTACACCGGCTACCCGTTCGAGGTCACGACGGTCGAGCTCGACGACAACCTCGGCTGCCCGGGCGGCCGCAACGTGGCGCTCGCCCGGCTGCGGGAGTTCGGCGACGTGGACGTGGCGGTCGAGCTGGACGACGACGGACTGCTCGTCGACGCCGACGTCCTCGCCACGATCCAGGGCCTGTACGCGGCCGATCCCCGGCTCGGCATCGTCGGGTTCCGGATCGCCGACGAGCACGGGGAGACGCAGCGCCGCCACGTGCCGCGGCTGCGCGCGAAGGACCCGATGCGGCGCGGCCTCGTCACCGCGTTCCTCGGCGGCGGGCACGCCTTCTCGATGGAGATGCTCGCCGAGACCGGCGACTGGCCGGCCGACTTCTTCTTCACGCACGAGGAGACGGACCTGGCCTGGCGGGCACTGGATGCCGGGTGGAAGGTGCTGTACGAGCCGTCGCTGCTGCTCCAGCACCCGAAGACGTCGCCGGCCCGGCACGCGGTCTACCACCGGATGACCGCGCGCAACCGGGTGTGGCTGGCCCGCCGCCGGCTGCCGGTCCCGCTCGTCCCGCTGTACCTGACGACGTGGACGCTGCTGACCCTGCTGCGCACGCGGTCGCTGGGCGGGCTGCGCGCGTGGGCGGGCGGTTTCGTGGAGGGGGTGCGCGCCCCGGCGGGCGAGCGGCGTCCGATGCGGTGGCGGACGGTGTGGCGGATGACGCGGCTCGGCCGCCCGCCGCTGATCTGACGCGACGGACGGCCGGGCGGGGTCGTCAGGACTGCGTACGGCGCCTGCGCGTGGCGAACACCGTGCCGGCGCCCGCGGCGACGACCAGCGCGGCGGCCGCGGCGAGCGGGCCCGCCGGGACGTCGGAGCCGGTGCTGGCGAGCGCGCCGGCGCCGCCCGTCGTGGAGCCGGTGCCGGTCGAGCCGTTGGCGGTGGTGCCGCCCGAGGCGCCGCCCGTGGAACCGGAGCCGGAGCCGGAGCCGCCGGTGCCGGCGGGCAGTTCGGCGTTCTCGTCGAGGGAGACGGCGACCGTGACCGGGTCGAGCGCGGCACCGGCCTGGTAGAACCCGCCGAACGCCTTGGCGCCGTCGGCGGTGAGGGTGGCGGCGGCGCCGTCGAGTTCCACGATGTCGTTCTTCGCGGTGAGGGCGCCGGAGCCGAGCTTGAGGGTGGCGACGGTCAGGTCGTCGTAGGTGGCGACCTTGCCGGTCTTCTGGTCCTTGCTGGACACGTCGGCGAGGAGCTTGCCGCCGGTGCCCTTCGCCGTCACGTGCAGATCGCTGAACTGCAGGTCGAGGGTGTACGTGCCGTCCGTCTCGTGGCCGAGGAAGCGGACCTTGCCGGCGAACTTCGCGTCGAGGGACTTGGCGTCGGCGTCGTAGCTGCCGCTCGCGTCGCCGAACCGGTAGACCGCCCCGTTCTTCGCGGCGCCGCCGCTCAGTTCGACCTTGCCGTGCGCGATGGGTCCCGTGATGTACGTACGGAAGGACTCCTTGACGCCCCAGTCCAGGGTGCCGTCGGCGATGTCGCCGGAGGCCGCCTCGGAACCGGTGGAGCCGGTCGCGGAGGGCGCGGTGGTCGCGGGGGCGGAGGTGCTGGGCCTGCCCGACGGGGTGGCGCTCGCCGTGGGCGACGGGGAGGCCGGGGCCGACGTCGAGGGCGACGGGGACGGGGAGGACGCGGCGGCGGTGACGGTCAGCGTCGCCGGGTCGAGGGCCGTGCCCTCCTTGTACATGCCGTTGAACGCCTGGGCGCCGGCGGCGGTGAGCGTGGCCGGGATGTCCTTGAAGGTCATGGCGCCGCCCGCGCCCTGGCCCGGCTTGACCGCGGACAGGTCGAGCGTGGCGAACTCGATGTCGTTCTGCGTGGTGCCGTTGAGGGTGACGTCGGCGTCGATGTGCCCGCTCGTGCCGGAGGTCACCACCTGTACGTCGCTGATCCTGATGTCGAAGCCGTGCGCGGTGGACGCGAACCGGACGGCGCCCTTGAAGGCCGTGTCCGTGCCGTGGGTGGTGGTGTCGTAGCTGCCCGTCCCGTCGGTGAACGTGAAGGGCCCGTTGCCGGCGGCCTGCTTCGCCCCGTCGGTCGCCTCGATCGTCCCGGCGGCGATGCCGGTGACGTACTTGCGGAAGGACTCCTTCACGCCCCAGTCGAGGGTGCCGTCCTTCAGCTCGACGGCGGTCGGCTTGTCGGCGGCGAACGCGGGCAGGCTCAGCGCGCCGGTGCCGAGGGCGACGGCGGTGGCGGCGGCGAGGGCTATGGGGTGTCTGGTGGTCAGGGCCATGGGGTGGTTCTCCTTGATGGGTGGGAGGGGGGTTACGGGCGGCGCCGCTTGCGGAGCAGCAGGGCGCCGGCTCCCGCGAGGACGAGCACCGCGGCGGCGGCGATCGCGGCGACCGCGCCGCCCGGCAGACCCGAACTCGGAGCCGCCGCGGCGGACTTGGCGTCCTGCGTGGTGGTCTTCGGGGTGTCCGACGGGCCCGGGGAGGGGCTCGCCGAGCTGCCGAGGTCGGGCAGCGCGGGCAGCTTCGCGTCCGCGTCGAGGGCGACGGCGAGGGAGACCGGGTCCATGGCGGTGCCCGCCCGGTACATCCCGCCGAACGCCTTCGCTCCGGCGGCGGTGAGTTCCGTGGGTGCCTCGTCGACGCGTACGAGCCCGTCCCGCACGGCGAGGGACTTCGCGGCGAAGGTGACGAGCGCGGTGTCCTTCGTGGTCCGTCCGTCGCTGGTCACGTCGGCGCGCAGGGTGCCCTTGCCGCCGGTGACGGCGACGGACACGTCGGCCAGCTCCAGGTCGAGCCCGTGCTCGCCGGTGAACCGCACGGATCCGGTGAACTCGGCGTCCAGGGACTGCTTCTCGCGGTCGTAGGAGCCTTCGCCGTCGGGGAAGCGGAACAGTGCGCCGCCGTCCCGCGCGCCGTCGGCGAGTTTCCAGCCGCCCTGGGCGATGTCGCCGGTGACGTACTCGCGGAAGGTGCGCCGCACGCCCCAGTCGACGGCGCCGTCCCGGAGCGTGCCGGAGGCGTCCTTCGTCTTCTTCTTCGTGGCGGACGCCGAGGGCTTCGGCTGTCCGGCGGTCTTCTTGGGCGCGACGTCCGCGGACAGGCTCACCGGGTCGAGGGCGGTGCCCGCGGTGTAGTAGCCGGCGAAGGACCGGGCGCCCTGTGAAGTGAGCGTGGCGGGCAGGTTGTTGAGGGTCACGGCGTCGCCGTCGCCCTTCATGTCGATGCCGCCGAGGGTGAGGGTGGCGAAGGGCACCTGGTGGGACGACGTGACCGCCCCGGTGCCCTTCGCCCGGCTCACGACATCGACGTACAGCGTCCCGCTGCCGCCCGTGATGCGGACGGACGGGTTGCTGAGCGTCATGTCGAGTTCGTACGTCCCGTCGTCCTTCTCGTGTCCGACGAAGTGCACGCCGCCGGAGAAGGCGGACGAGAAGGCGCCGGTCGATCCGTCGTACGCGCCGCGTGCCGAGTGGAACCGGAACTGGCTCGCGCCGACGGTGGCCGCGCCGCCCGTCAGGGAGTAACCCCCTTGCGCGATGGGCCCGGTGATGTAGCTCTGGAACGAGGACTTCACGCCCCAGTCGAGCCGGCCGCCCTGCACGGTGCGGGCCGCGGCGTGCGCTCCCGTGACCGGGAGCAGGGTGGCGAGCAGTGCGGTGAACAGGGCGACGGTGAGGACGCGTATCCGGGCGCGTCGGGGCATGGCGGTTCCTCCGGGTCTCCAACACCAGTCGTCACCACAGGGACCCTGGCGACTTAGGTAAGGCTAACCTAAACTATGCTCGCTTCCGTCAACAGCCCCTCTCACCACGACAGGACGGTGTCCGCGTGCCGACGCACGACGCCCCCGCGCACCCCCGGCGCCGCTCCCGGCGCCCGGGCGTGCTGATCTCCGTACTCGTACTGGCCTGCGCGCTGGTCGCCACCGCCTGCTCGGGGAGCGGCACCACCAAGGCCACCGCGACGTCCGGGGCCGGGGCGGCCACGACGGCGAACCGGCTCGAACCGCTCGCCACGACCCCACGGCCCGCACTGCCCGTCACGGTCGACTCGGCCGACGGGCACGAGGTCACCGTGCGCAAGGCGGACCGGATCCTGCCGCTGTCCGGCAGCCTCAGCGAGATCGTCTTCACGCTCGGCCTCGGCGAGCACGTCGTCGCCCGCGACATCACCGCCACGTTCGACCAGGCGAAGAAGCTGCCGGTGGTCACCCGCAACCACGACGTGTCCGCCGAGAGCGCCCTGGCCCTGAAGCCGGACCTGATCCTGGCCGAGACGACGACCGGTCCGGTCGAGGCGATGCGGCAGATCCGCGACGCGGGCGTCCCGGTCGTCGTGATCGACCCGGCGAAGGGACTCGACGACGTCGGCACCCGCATCCAGGCCGTCGCCGACACCCTCGGAGTCCCGGCCGCGGGGCGGGAGTTGACGCAGCGGTCCGAGGACCGGATCACCAAGGTGCGCGAGGACGTGCCCCACCAGGGCCGCAAGCCCCGCGTCGCCTTCCTCTACCTGCGCGGCTCGGCCTCCGTGTACCTCATCGGCGGCGCCGAGTCCGGCGCACGGTCGCTGCTGGAAGCGGCCGGGGCGGTCGACGCGGGCGCGGCGTCGGGCCTGAGGAAGGACTTCACGGCGATCACCAGCGAGGCGCTGGCGAAGGCCGCGCCGGACGCCGTCCTCGTGATGACCAAGGGACTCGACTCGGTCGGCGGCGTCGACGGACTCGTCAGGATCCCGGGCGTGGCCGAGACCCCGGCGGGCGTCGACCGCAGGGTCGTCTCCGTCGAGGACGGGGTCCTGCTCAACTACGGGCCGCGGACCGACCAGGTGCTGCGCTCCCTCGTCGACCAGCTCTACGGAACGGACGGTGCGTGAGGTGACGGCGACCGTACCCGAGGCGACGGCCCCCGAGGCCCCGCCCGCACCCGCCGGACGCCGGCGCCGGGGCCGTGCCTGGCTGCTGACGGTGGTCCTGGCCGTGGCCCTGACCGCCCTCGCGCTGCTCTCGGCGGGGATCGGCGCCTACGACATCCCGCCGGGCGACGTGCTCTCCTCGGTGCAGCACCGGATCGGCCTGGGCGGCACGGCGCTCGACCGGGTCGGCGAGTCGGTGCTGTGGAACGTCCGCCTCCCCCGCGTCGTCCTCGCCCTCCTCATCGGCGCCTCGCTGGGCTGCGCGGGCGCCCTGATGCAGGGCGTGTTCGGCAATCCGCTCGCCGAACCCGGCGTCATCGGCATCTCGTCGGGCGCGGCGGTCGGCGCGGTCGCCTGCATCGCGCTCGGCCTGAACTTCCTCGGCACGTGGACGATCACGGTCTGCGCGTTCGTCTCGGGCCTGGCGACGGTCCTGATCGTCTACGTCATGTCCCGCTCGGCCGGCCGCACCGAAGTGGTCACCCTGATCCTCACGGGCATCGCCGTGAACGCGTTCGCGGGCGCCCTGATCGGCCTGTTCCTCTCCTACGCGGACTCCGCCGCGGTCAACCAGATCACGTTCTGGCAGCTGGGCTCGCTGGCCCAGGCGACCTGGCCGAAGGTGCTCGCGGTGCTGCCGTGCGCGGCGGCCGGCCTGCTGGTCGCCCCGCTGTACTCGCGCCGGCTCGACCTGCTCGCGCTCGGCGAACGCCCGGCCCGCCACCTCGGCGTCGACGTCGAGAAGCTCCGGATCACCCTCATCCTCGTCATCGCCCTCCTGACGGCGGCGGCCGTCGCGGTCTCCGGGGTGATCGGTTTCGTGGGCCTGGTGATCCCGCACCTGCTGCGGATGCTCGCCGGCCCCGGGCACCGCTTCCTGGTGCCGGGCAGCGCGCTCGGCGGCGCGGTCGTCCTCGTCGGCGCCGACCTCGCGGCCCGTACGGTCGCGTCGCCCGCCGAACTCCCCATCGGCGTCCTGACGGCGCTGACCGGCAGCCCGTTCTTCTTCTGGCTGCTGCGCCGCACCCGCCGCAAGCAGGGAGGCTGGGCATGACGGCCCGCTGGACCACACTCCTGCGGGGGCCGCGCTCCCGCACGCTGCCCACCCCGTACGCGCCCGGCGACACGGTCGCCGAGGCCCGCGGCCTGCACCTGGAACTCGGCGGCCGCGCCGTCCTGTCCGGTGTCGACCTGACGGTCCGCGCGGGCGAGGTGCTCGCTCTGGTCGGCCCCAACGGTGCGGGGAAATCAACCCTGTTGGCGGCTCTCTCGGCGGACCTGGCGCCGTCGGCCGGGGGGATCCGCATCGCCGGCCGCGCCGCGTCGGCCTGGTCGGCCGCCGAACTGGCCCTGCGCCGCGCCCTGTTGCCCCAGTCGGCGACGCTCTCCTTCCCGTTCGCGGTGGGCGACGTCGTCCGGATGGGCCGGGCGCCGTGGGCGGGCACCGCGCACGAGGAGCGGGACGACGAGGCGGTCGCGGCGGCGCTGGCGGCGACGGACACGACGGCGTTCACGGACCGCCCGTTCTCCGCGCTGTCCGGCGGCGAGCGCGCCCGGGTGGCCCTGGCGCGGGTCCTCGCCCAGTCGGCGCCGCTGCTGCTCCTGGACGAACCGACCGCCGCGCTCGACCTGCGCCACCAGGAACTGGTCCTGCGCATCTGCCGGGAGCGCGCCGCCGCCGGTGACGCGGTGGTCGTCGTCCTGCACGACCTGGGTCTGGCCGCCGCGCACGCGGACCGGGCCGCGGTGCTGCACGGCGGCCGCGTCCGGGCGGTCGGACCACCGCCCGAGGTCTTCGACGCGGCGCTGCTCACGGACGTCTACCAGCACCCGGTCGAGGTCCTCCCGCATCCGCGCACCGGGGCCCCACTGGTGGTGCCGGTGCGCCCGTAGGTGCTTCCCTGACCGCATGGTTGTCGTCGTCACGAGCGTCATCGCGGTCCTGGGCACCCTGCTGGGCGCGGGCCTGAGCCATCTGCTGCAGTCGCGCACGGCGACCCGCGCCGAGGAGTTCACGCTGCGCGAGCGGCTCAGACAGGAACGGATCGACGCGTACTGCGCGTTCGGCGGCGCGCTGGCCAACTACCGCCGGGGGCAGCTCGACTACTGGTTCCCGCTGCACGACGACCGCAGCGACGACACGGCCGACCTGCACGAACTCCGGCGCGAGGCGCAGCGGTTGCGTGCGGCGGCGATGGAGGCGTTGTTCCGGGTCGAGCTGCTCACCGACGACGCGGCGCTGATCGCGCAGGGCCGGGAGGCGCTCGGCGCGGTGGCCCGCATTCCGACGGCCACCGACCGCGACGCCCTGCAGACGGTGCGGCACACGTCCCGCGCCGGGATCCAGGACTTCATCGCGGCGTCCCGGCGGCACGTACCGGGGCTGGGGGCACCGCCGGCGCGGCGGTGAGGTGAGCGGCAGACGAGTCGGGCTGTACGCCGGGTTCTGTTCCCCGGGACCTCGCGGTCGTCGGGGCGACGGCCATCCATCTAGGGCCGGCGTTGCCACCGGCCTCGTGCGGTCTACCCGCGGACTCGGGCGGGCAGCCCTCGAACGTCCGCGCAGGACCGTCTCCGAAGAGGCGGTCCCTCTTGACCTTGCTCCAGGTGGGGTTTACCTAGCCGCCTGAGTCACCTCAGGCGCTGGTGGTCTCTTACACCACCGTTTCACCCTTACCGAGGGCCTTGCGGTCCCCGGCGGTCTGTTTTCTGTGGCACTGTCCCGCGGGTCACCCCGGGTGGCCGTTAGCCACCACCTTGCCCTGTGGAGCCCGGACGTTCCTCGGGAGGTTCCGAAGAACCCCACGCGGCCGCCCGCCCGGCTCGTCTGCCGTCCGGCCATCCTACCTGCCGGTTCAGAGGAACTCGGCCGTCTCCAGATCGAAGGCGAACGGCTCGGGCAACGCGACGGCCTTGCCGAAGGGGCGGGTGCAGTGCTCCCGGTAGTCGTCACCCTTCGGGTCGCTGAAGAGGGTCACCGAGGAGGCGTCCCGGTCGATGAGCAGATAGAGCGGGATGCCACCGTGGGCGTAGCAGCGGCGCTTGGCCTCCCGGTCGGACTGGGGTTTGCTGGAGGTCACCTCGACCACCAGGGCGACGCCCTCACAGGGCATCCAGGGGTCGGCGCCCCGGAACAGGCGGCGTTCCCTGGGTGCGAAAGTGCCGTCCGGGATCGCGTGGTTCTTGGGGCAGGCACCCCCACTCGTCAGTTTCAGGCCCTTGTTCCCGGAGAACTGCATGTCGGCCCGGGAACGCCGGTACACCTGGCTGACGACCAGTTCGATGTAGTCCTCGTGGTCCCCGTCCGGCGGTGGCGTCACGACGATCTCCCCCTCGATCAGCTCCGCCCGGAATCCCTCCGGGGTGTCCAGCGCGAGGAAACCCTCCAGCAGGACGTCTGCCTGCGTGAGCGACTCGTGTGCCATGGCGGTCATGTCACGCTCCTCCTTCGGTCGCTCGCCACGCTGGGGCATCGGGAGATCTCCTGCCGTCGAGATCGGGGACCGTTCCCCCGATCGTGGCACAGGGTCGGGCTCACCGTCCGTTCCTAGGACCGCAGCGCCTCCGCCCCCGTCCGCCACGCGCCCGCCAGGTCGGCGCCGTCCGGAAACCGGCCGTGGATCTCCAGGATCACCATGCCGTGGGCGAACGCCCAGGCGGCGCGGGCCAGGTCCTCGTCGCCTCCGCAGGCCCGCACCAGCGGGGCCGCCGCCCGGTCCTCCAGGCCCTCGGGCAGCGCGTGCCGGGGCAGCGGGCGCTCGGTGGCGAGGCGGTAGAGGTGGGGGTGGGCGAGGGCGTAGGCACGGTAGGCGTCGGTCAGGGCCGGGAGGGAGCCGGGGGCCCGGCGCTCCGCCTCCTCGCAGGCCTCGCCGGACTCGGTGAGCATCTGTGCGATCAGCTCCACCTCGACGGCCTGCTTGTCGGGGAAGTGCTTGTAGAGCGAGGGGGCCTTGATGCCGAGCCGGTGGGCCAGGGCGCGCATCGTCAGGGCGTCGGGCCCGGACTCCTCCAGGAGCGTCCGGGCCTCGGCCGCGATCTCGGTGGCGCGGGGCGTGAGCCGCCGCAGGTCAGTGGCCTCAGGCACGCTGGAAGCCCTCCTTGGTCCGCAGTCCGTAGCCGAAGGCGCGATCGTACGAGATGTGGGCGAGCCAGCCGCAGAAGCCCGCGAAGAGCGGCGCCCAGTCGATGATGGGCTGCAGCGGGTACGCGACGATGAGCGCGAGCGGGATCAGGGCGCGGTGGGCCGTGTTGTAGAAGGGCACGGCGCGGGGCTGGAGCTGCCCCTTGCGGAGGTCCTTCGCCTCGCCGGCGCCGACCAGGAACGTGAGGTCGGGCGCGATGAAGAACACGACGGAGACGAGGCCCGCGAGCCAGCCGTGGTTCACGGCCTCCAGGACCGCGAAGGCCGACCAGAAGAGTGCGTTCACCAGCCAGGCGGTGCGGCGGACGACCGTGAGCGGCTTGGTGGTGGCGGTGCGGGTGGTGGGTGCTGTCGTGCTCATCGGGTGCCTCCCTGGGAGTCGGTGACGTCGCCGCCACAAGCGGCTAACACCGTTAGCCGAACCATGGGAGAACCGTACGGCTAACAGTATTAGCCGTCAAGTCCTCTCCGCGCGGCTCGCTTGACCCTTCCGTAGCGTCAACGTTTCTACTGAGGGCATGCGGATCGGAGAGCTGGCCGGCATCGTCGGCGTGACCACGCGTGCCATCAGGCACTACCACCACCTCGGACTGCTGCCCGAGCCCGAACGGCTGGGCAACGGATACCGGGAGTACGGGCTGCGGCACGCCGTCGAGCTGGCCCGGATCCGGCGGCTCACCGAGCTGGGCCTCGGCCTCCCCGAGGTGCGCGACGTGCTGGCCGACGACGCCGGGCGCGAGCTGGCCGAGGTGCTGGCCGAGCTCGACGCGGACCTGGCCCGCCAGGAGGCGGCGATCCACGAGAGGCGGACGCGGCTGCGGGCGCTGCTGTCGGAGGCCGAGCACGGACGGCTGCCGGCCGAGGGACCCGTCTCGCCTCAACTCGCTTCCTTCCTGCACGAGTTGGGTGAGGTGGACGTCGACTCCCCGATGGCCGTCCGGGATCGCGAGCTGCTCACGCTCATCGACACGACCGCACCGCCCGAGGCCCGTGAGCAGCTGATGGCGGCGCTGCTGCCGACGCTGACGGACCCGGCGGCGCTGGCGGCGGCCCGCGACGTCTACGCGCGCCTCGACGCCCTGGCCGACGCCGCCCCCGACGACCCCCGGGTGGACGAGACGGCGCGGGCGATCCTCGCCTGTCTGCCGGACCGGCTGCCCACGATCGACACGAGCGGCGACACCGGCACCACGTTCCTCGACGCCTTCCTCGCCGACTTCTCCCCCGCCCAGGCCGCGGTCGTCCGACGCGTGATGGAACTGGCCCCCGACGGCGGGGGCGGTGACCGGCGATGAGACCGCGGACCCTGCTCCGGGGCCTCGCCTACGCGGCGCTGGCCGCCGAACTCACCGTCATCTGCTACCTGTTGTCCGGTCGCAGGCCGCCGCCCGCGATCGGGGCCGCGGTCGTCGCGGTGCTCGTCGTCGAGCTCTGCGGGCTCGCCGTGCTGTACCGGCGCGGCGGCCGGGCCGCCGTCCGGGAGGTGGTCCCGGCCGGGGTGCGCCGGATCGCCGGGCACGAACTGCGGGTGTTCACCAGTCTCGGCCGGTGGGTCGCGCGGCGGCGGCACGGGGTCCCGGCGGGCGCCAGCGCCTTTCCGTACGCGCGCGGGCAGGCCGTGATGATGTACTCCTTCGCGTTCGTCTGCGTCGTCGAGTCCTTCGGGATGTGGGCGCTGCTGCGGAACTGGCCCACGCTGCACCACGTCGTCCTGTTCCTCGACGTGTACACGGTGCTGATGGTGCTCGGGCTGCACGCCGCGTCCGTGACCCGGCCGCACGTGGTCACCGCCGACGCGCTGCGGGTGCGCCGCGCCGCCCACGTCGACCTGCGGATACCGCTGGAGCGGATCGCGTCGGTGCGCCGCGAGAACAAGTACACGCACACGCCGCGCGAGGGCGAGCTGAACCTCGACATCGGGGCGCAGACCAGCATCGTCCTCGAACTCACCGGTCCCGTACGGCACTTCACGTTCCTGGGCCGTCCGCAGGAGATCCGCCTCGTGCGGCTGCACGCCGAGGAGCCCGACCGGCTCGCGCGCACCCTGACGCAGCGGCTCACGCAGGCGCGAACAGCACCTTCGCCGAGCCCGGGTCGGCCTGCGTGAGCCGGACCCGCAGCCGCTCCCCCAGCGGCAGCGCCGCGGCGCCGCCCTCGATCCGGGCGACGACGGCGGGCTCGGTCAACTGCACGGTCCCGACGGCCGGTTCGCGTTCCTTCACGTCGACCACCACGGCGTCGAACATCTCGCCGACCCGGTGCCGGAGGAGCGCCGCCTCGACGACGTCGACGCTCTCGCGCTCCACGGAGTTGGCCCGCCGGGTGCCCTCCGCCATCTCCTTCGGCAGTCCGGGCAGCGCCGTCAGCACCCAGTCCGGCGGGTCCTGCCCCGCACAGGCGGCCAGGCACAGCTCGGACGCGTAGCGGTCGACGAGGCGGCGCAGCGGGGCGGTGCAGTGCGTGTAGGGCGCGGCGACGGCGGCGTGCGTGGCGAGGGCCGGGGTCTCGCCACCGCTGAAGGCGGTGTAGCCCGCGCCGCGCAGCAGCGTCGTGCACTCCTGGAGGAACGCCGCGTGGTGCGGGACGTGCGGGTCGAGGGAGCGGACCAGGTCGGAGTAGGGGACGTGGTGCGGCCACTCGATGCGCAGCGCCTTCGCGGTGCGGCGCAGCCGGCCGACGGCGCCGTCGGGGGCGGCGGGCAGCGTGCGCAGGATGCCGGTGCCCGTGGTGAGCATCAGCTCGGCGGCGGCCATGCCGGTCAGCAGCGAGACCTGGGCGTTCCACGCGTCGGCGGGCAGCGGGGCGCGGTAGGCGAGCTCGTACGTGCCGTCGCTCGCGACGATCTCCTGCTCGGGCACGTCGAGGGAGATGCCGCCGCGCTCCACCTCCAGCCGCTCGCGCAGCAGCCCGATGTCCCTGAGCAGCGCGACCGGCTCCTCGGCGGTCCCGTCGTCGATGGCCTTCTGCACGCCTTCGTAGTCGAGTTTGGCGCGGCTGCGGACGAGGGCGCGGACGACGTCGGTGGTCTCGGGGCGGCCGTCCGCGTCCAGGTCGATCGTCCACAGGACGGCCGGGCAGGTCTGGTCCGGCAGCAGGCTGGCGGCGCCCTCGCTGAGCACGGCGGGGTGCAGCGGGACCTTCTCGTCGGGGAAGTACAGGGTGGTGACGCGGCGGTGCGCCTCGGCGTCCAGGGCGCCGCCGGGCGTCACGTACGCGGCGACGTCGGCGATCGCGTACCGCACGCGGTAGCCGCCGCCGGGGCGCCGGGACAGGTGCATGGCCTGGTCGAGGTCGGTCGAGGTGGGCGGGTCGATCGTGAAGAACGGCACCGCCGTCTCGTCCCGGTCCGGCAGCCGCGGCGGGGCGGCGGCGACCCGCTCGGCCTCCGCGAGCACCTCGGCCGGGAACGCGCCGGGCACGTCCAGTTTCGTACGCAGGTCGCGCAGCACGGCACCGAGCGGCACCTGCGCTGCGCCGGTCACGCGGAGGTGGCGGCGGGGCATGGCAGCAGCGTAGGTCGCGGTGGCGGGGTCGGCACGCCGTACGCTGGCCAACGATCGACTGTCGTCCCGTACGTGTTTGAGGAGAGCCCCGTGCTTGTGCTGCTGCCGCCGTCGGAGGGTAAGGCCGCTTCCGGACGCGGGGCGCCGCTGAAGCCGGAGGGCCTCTCGCTGCCCGGGCTCGCGCAGGCGCGGGCCGCGGTCCTGGACGAGCTGGTCGAGCTGTGCGCCGCCGACGAGGAGAAGGCGCGCGAGGTGCTCGGCCTGAGCGAGGGCCTGCGCGGCGAGGTCGCGAAGAACCTGGACCTGCGGACGGCGGGCGCCCGGCCCGCCGGGGAGATCTACACGGGCGTCCTGTACGACGCCCTGGACCTGGCCTCGCTGGACGCGGCCGCGAAGAAGCGGGCGGCGCGCTCGCTGCTCGTCTTCTCCGGGCTGTGGGGTGCGGTGCGGGTGACCGACCGGATCCCCTCCTACCGCTGCTCGATGGGCGTGAAGCTGCCGGGGCTCGGGGCGCTAGGCACGCACTGGCGGGCGCCGATGGCCGAGGTGCTGCCGGCGGCCGCCGGGGACGGGCTCGTCCTCGACCTGCGCTCGGCGGCGTACGCGAGCGCCTGGAAGCCCAAGGGCGAGGTCGCCGGGCGGACGGCGACGGTACGGGTGCTGCACGCGCCGACCCGCAAGGTCGTCAGCCACTTCAACAAGGCGACGAAGGGCCGGATCGTGCGCTCGCTGCTGACGGCGGGCACCGCGCCGTCGGACCCGGCCGAGCTCGTCGACGCCCTGCGCGACCTCGGGTACGCGGTGGAGGTCGAGGCGCCGGCGAAGGCCGGGCGGCCGTGGAGCCTGGACGTGCTGGTGGACGAGATCCACTGAGACCCCGCAGACATGCGTTGCAGCATGCGCAATGAGCTTTGCGCATGCTGCTTCGCGCGAGGCAGGATGTCTCCATGCCGTCTATGCCTACTGTGCCTGCTGCGCCTGCCGCGTCTGCCGCTTCCGTGCTCGACCTCGCCCCCGTCGTGCCCGTCGTCGTCGTGGACGACGCCGCCGACGCGGTGCCGCTCGCGCGCGCCCTCGTCGCCGGCGGACTGCCCGCGATCGAGGTCACCCTGCGCACGCCCGCCGCGCTCGACGCGATCCGGGCGATCGCGGCCGAGGTGCCGGACGCGGTCGTCGGCGCGGGCACCGTCATATCGCCCGCGAACGTCGCCGACTCGGTCGCCGCGGGCGCCCGGTTCCTGGTCAGCCCCGGCTGGACGGACGCGCTGCTCGTCGCCATGAAGGGGTCGGGCGTGCCGTTCCTGCCCGGCGTCTCGACGACGTCGGAGGTCGTGGCGCTGCTGGAGCGCGGGGTGAGCGAGATGAAGTTCTTCCCGGCCGAGGCCGCCGGCGGCGCCGCCTACCTGAAGTCGCTGGCCGGTCCGCTGCCGCAGGCCCGGTTCTGCCCGACCGGCGGGATCTCGCCCGCCAACGCCCCGTCGTACCTGGCGCTGAAGAACGTCGGCTGCGTGGGCGGCAGCTGGATGCTCCCGGCCGACGCGGTGGCCGCGAAGGACTGGGCGCGGGTGGAGTCCCTGGCCCGCGAGGCGAGCGGGCTCGTCTAGGCGCCTGCCAGGCCCTGGCGCAGGTGGGACGTCTCGTTGAGGAGGCGGACGCTGGCGTTGCCGTCGGCGTAGTACGCGATCTCCGAGAGGGACGCCGCGGAGAGTTCCATCCGGAACAGGGCCTCGGGCGGGGCGCCGAGCGCCAGGCGTACGAGCGTCTTGACCGGGGTGACGTGGCTGACCAGGAGGACGGTGCGGCCGCGGTACTCGGCGGTCAGCCGGTCGCGGGTCGCGGCGACCCGCTCGGCGACGGCCGCGAAGCTCTCGCCTCCGGCGGTCGGGGCGGCGTCCGGTGAGGCCAGCCAGGCGTTCATGTCGTCCGGGTGGCGCTCCCTGACCTCCTTGAAGGTCAGGCCCTCCCATGCCCCGAAGTGCGTTTCGCGCAGGCCCTCGTCCACGGTGACGGCGAGGCCGAGGCGGGTGGCGACGGCTTCCGCGGTCTGCTTGCAGCGCTTGAGCGGGGACGTGACGACGGCCTCGATCGTGCCGCGGGCCGCGAGTGCGTCTGCTGCGCGGGCGGCTTGGTGGTGGCCCGCTTCGGAGAGGGACGGGTCGGTGCCGCCGCTGCCCGAGAAGCGCTTCTGGGGGGTGAGGGGGGTTTCGCCGTGGCGGAGGAGGACGAAGGTGGCCGGCCGACCGAGGTCAGGCGCCTTCGCGCCGTCGCCGGTTGCTGCTCTCTTGGCGGCTGCGGAGCCGTCGTGGCTGGTCGCGCAGTTCCCCGCGCCCCTGGCAGCGCCACTGCCGGTCTCTGCTCCCCTGGCGGCCGCGGCGCCGTCGTGGCTGGTCGCGCAGTTCCCCGCGCCCCTGGCGGCGCCGTCCCCGGCGGCGCCAGGGACGGCGGTGGATTCCCCCATCGCTACGGGGCCTAGAGGCCCGACTCCGAGGTGCGGACCAGGATGCGGCGGCAGTTCTCGCAGCGGACCACCGCGTCGGGCGCGGCCGCGCGGACCTCGTTCAGCTCGGTGATGTTCAGCTCCAGGCGGCAGCCCTCGCAGCGGCGCTGGAAGAGCTTGGCGGCGCCGACGCCGCCCTCCTTCTCGCGCAGCTTGTCGTAGAGCTTGAGCAGGTCCGCGGGGATCGAGGCGGCGACGACCTCGCGCTCCTTGGTCACCGAGGAGGCCTCGGAGTCCAGCTCGCCGGCGGCCTGGTCGCGGCGGGACGTCGCGTCGTCGATCTTCGACTGGACGGAGGCGAGGCGCTCGCCCAGCTCGCCCGCGCGCTCCTGCGCGGACTCACGGCGCTCCATGACCTCGAGGACGACGTCCTCCAGGTCGCCCTGGCGCCTGGCCAGCGAGGCGATCTCCTTCTGGAGGTTCTCCAGGTCCTTGGGCGACGTCACGGCGCCGGAGTCGAGGCGCTGCTGGTCGCGGGCGGCGCGCTGGCGGACCTGGTCGACGTCCTGCTCGGCCTTGGTCTGCTCGCGGGCGCAGTCGCTCTCCTCGGTCGTCGCGGCGACATGCAGGTCGCGCAGCTGCGTGAGGTCCTTGGTCAGCGACTCGATCTCGGCGTGCTCGGGCAGCGACTTCTTCTTGTGCGCGAGCTGCTGGAGGCGGACGTCCAGGTCCTGGACGTCCAGGAGGCGGATCTGGTCGGCGGGCGCGGCGTTCAGTTGGGGGCTCCAAAAGTAGACGTGGGTGCGGGGTTGGACGCCGCGTGGGCGGTCCAGGGGTCCGTGACCGTCTTCGAGACGTGGACCCGCAGGTCCCATCCGTGACGGTCGGAGATCTCGTCGAGCTGGGCTGCGGCCAGCTCGCACCAGGGCCACTCGGTGGCCCAGTGCGCCGCGTCGAGCAGCGCGAGGGGCTGTCGGGAGGCCGTCTCGCGGGCCTCGCTCACCGGGTGGTGGCGCAGGTCCGCGGTGAGGAAGGCGTCGACGCCCGCCGCCCGTACGTCGGCGAACAGGCTGTCGCCCGAGCCGCCGGAGACGGCGATCGTCCGGATCGTCGCGTCGAGGTCGCCCGCGACGCGGATGCCCTGGGCGGTCGCGGGGAGGCGGTCGGCGGCGCGGTCGGCCAGTTCGCGCAGCGTGAGCGGGTGCTCCAGTTCGCAGACGCGGCCGAGGCCGCGGCGGCCCGAGGGGTCCGTCGGGTCCGGCACGAGGGGGCCGACGACGCGGACGCCGAGGGCTCCGGCGAGGGCGTCGCTGACGCCCGGGTCGGCCTTGTCGGCGTTCGTGTGCGCGACGTGCAGCGCGATGTCGTTCTTGATGAGGGTGTGGACGACCTTGCCCTTGAAGGTGTCGGCCGCCACCGTCGTCGTACCGCGCAGATAGAGCGGGTGGTGGGTGACGAGCAGGTCCGCGCCGAGCTTCACCGCCTCGTCGGCGATCTCCTGGACGGGGTCGACCGCGAACAGCACGCGGCTCACCTCGGCGTCCGGGTCGCCCGCGACCGTGCCGACCGCGTCCCACGCCTCGGCGAGCGGGGCGGGCCAGAGGTCGGCGAGCGCGGCGGTTACTTCAGACAGACGGGGCACGCAGACAGGTTACCTGCGCCGCGTGCCCCGGCCCTAAGCGTGGTTACTTGACCAGGTTCGCGCGGAGGTCCTTGAGGACCTCGTCCGCGGCGGTGACGCCGAGGCCCAGGTACCAGGTCTCGTCCGGGACGTCCTTGGCCTGTCCGTTCTTGACGGCGCCGAGCTTCTTCCAGAGCGGGTTGTCCTCGGCACTCGCGCGCTGGGTCTTCTTCGCGTCGCCGTAGACGCCGGTGAAGATCCAGTCGGCGTCCGCGCTGTCGATCTTCTCCGGGCTGATCTCCGTCGCCAGGTCGTCGATCTGCTGGTTCTCGGGCCGCGGGATGCCGGCGTCGTCGAGGATCGTGCCGATGAAGGACGCCTTGGCGTAGAGGCGGATGCGGTCCGGCATGTAGCGGAGCATCGTCACCGTGGGGGCCTTGCCGTCGTTCGCCTTCTTCACGTCGGCGCCGAGCTGCTTCACGTTCTTCTCGTACGCGGCGAGGTTCTCCTCGGCCTTCGCCTTCTCGTCGAGGGCGGACGCGTTCAGGAGGTAGTTCTCCTTCCACGTGAAGCCGGGGCGGATGGAGAAGACGGTCGGCGCGATCTTCGACAGCTGCGGGTAGAGCTTCGCGGCGCGCAGTTCGCTGCCGAGGATCAGGTCGGGGTGGAGGTTCGCGATGGCCTCCATGTTGAGGGCGTTGATCGTGCCCACGTTCTTCGGGCTGCCCGCGTCCTTCTTCAGGTAGGACGGGATGCCGTCGTCGCCCTCGGTGGGGGCGTAGCCGACCGGCTTGACGCCGAGCGAGACGACGTTGTCGAGCTCGCCGACGTCGAGGACGACGACGCGCTTCGGCTTCTGCTTCAGCTCGGTCTTGCCCAGGGCGTGCGTGACGGTGCGCGGGAACTGGCCGGCCTCGGCCGTCGTGCCCATCTTCGCCGTCTGCTCGGCGGCCTTCGAGAAGTCGTCGCCGCCCTGGGCGACGGCCTTGGAGCCCGCACCGTTGTCGCTCTTGGCCGATCCCTCGTCGTCCGAGCCGGAGCCGCAGGCGGTCAGGGCGAGGGCGGCGGCCACCGTGACGGCGGTCGCCGTGATCCGGGTGCGGTTACGTATCGACATCGACGGGCTCCGGGTCGTGCTCTGGTGCACAGCAAGCGCACAAGGATTGGTTAGGTAAACCTAACACCACCCGTTCCGGGATCCGTGAGCACACCAAGCACATCCCTCTCAGCCGATTCCGGACACCGCCACCCTTTGGTGTGAAGCGGTGGGCCGCAGGTGCCACGGAGGTACGTGCGAAAACTAGCTTCGGCCGTGGACAACCGGAGGTGAAAGATCCCCATGACGGCCCTGGCCATCGAAACCGAGACCGCGAGCGCGGCGGACACCGCGCCCGCGAGCCGGTGCGTGATCACCACAGACGCGTCGTACGCGGCCCGGCTCGCGCACGACGGGGCGAGCCCCGCCTCCTGGTTCCCGGAGCGGTGGACCCTGGACGGGCCCGAGCCGTACGCGGTGCCGCTGCCGGGCAACCAGCCGGAGGAGCCCGGCACCGACGTGCTGCCGCTGGCCGACGGCCGGGTGCTCATCAGGCGCCGGGCGGACGGCCGCCACCTGTTCTCGCTGCTCTACCCGACCGGACCCGGCACCGGCGAGGTGCCGCTAGGCGCCGTGGAGTGCGGCGGGGCGGCGGAGCTGACCCTGCTGCCGCCCGCGCCCGACGGCCGCCGCGCCCATGCGCTCGCCGCCGGCGCGGAGTCCACCGACGTCTGGCTGGTGGCGGGCGGCTCGTTCGGGCCGGAGCACGTGGCCGAGGTGCCGGGGCGGTGTTCGGGCGGGGTGTGGCTGGACCGCGCGGGGCGGCTCCTCGCGGTGGACCGGGCGGCGCCGGGCGGCGGCCCGGTCAAGACGGTCGCCGTCGATCTGGAGCGGGGCGGCGAGGTCTCCCCGCTGCTCCAGATCACCGAGGAGAGCGACGACCGGCTGCTGCTCGCCGACCTCGACAGCGGTCTCATCCTGGTCCGCTCGGACGCCGCGAAGCCGGGTGAACCGCGGCTCGGCTGGGGCGTGTTGGGCAGTACGCTGCCGATCCGCTTCCCGCAGGGGCTGCGGCTCGTGGACTGCGTCCTGACGCCGTTCGCCGTGCAGCCGGGGCAGACGCTGCTGCCGGAGAGCTGCGCGGTGGCGTTCCGGATCGACGGCCCCGAGGGCGGCGTGCCGTGGCTCGGGGTGTGGCGGCCGACCGAAGGAACGATGCATCAACTGGCCGCGCCGGTCGGGTGGTTGGCGGGCTGCGGCTTCTGGT
This sequence comes from Streptomyces sp. KL116D, assembly GCF_030766975.1. Classification (NCBI taxonomy): domain Bacteria; kingdom Bacillati; phylum Actinomycetota; class Actinomycetes; order Kitasatosporales; family Streptomycetaceae; genus Streptomyces; species Streptomyces sp. KL116D. The sequence goes on from NZ_JASERH010000064.1 coordinate 116,400, forward strand.
CGAAGGACGGGGTGCTGTCCCTTCCGTACGTCACGGAGGACGTGTCGTGCGGGCTCGCGCGGGTATCCGCTCCTGAGCCGCCGGCGCCGCGCGAGCCCGCGCAGTCCGTTCCCGAGGCGCCCGCGGCGCCGCGTCCCGTTCCGCTGGGGCAGGCGCCGCTCGGTGGCCGGAAAGCGGGCGGTTAGACTCGCCCGGCTGTAAGTGAAGGATCTTGTACGGGTTTACGGGGTGAGTTTTCCGATGACGGAAAGCAACGGTACGAACGGCAGCACGGACACCGTGGAGCGCAAGGAGGCCACGGCCTCCGCTCCCGGTCGCCATCGAGGCGCGGTCGCCGCGTCGTCGGCGCAGAACGAGCAGCCGGAGCCGCGTGGTCGGCACCGGGGGGCTCGCGCCGAGGAGGCGTAGGAAGGTCCACGAGACGGCAGGAGGGGCCCGGTTTCCGCCGGGCCCCTCCTGTCGTCTCCGCGTCGCGGTCAGCCGTGCTTGAGGCCGAGCACCTCCGCCGCCGCGAACGTCTCGCCGGGGGGCCGGTCCTTGTAGTGCGGGGTGAGCAGCGCGTCGAGTTCGTCGTAGCTGAACGCGTCCTTGGCGGTGTCGAACTTCGCCTGCACCTTGGGGCGTTCGACGACGGCGACCATGCCGCCGTGCACGACGAGGAGCTGTCCGTTGACGTTCGCCGCGGCCGGTGCGGCGAGGTAGCCGACGAGCGGGGCGACGTGTTCGGGGGCGAGCGGGTCGAGCCCCTCGTCGGGCTCGGCGAACCCCGCGAAGACGTCCTCCGTCATCCGGGTGCGGGCCCGCGGGCAGATCACGTTGGCGGTGACGCCGTACTTGGCGAGCGCGAGGGCGGTCGACGTGGTCAGTCCGACGATGCCGCCCTTCGCCGCCGCGTAGTTGGGCTGTCCCGCCGAGCCCGCGAGGAACGCCTCGGAGGAGGTGTTGACGATGCGGCCGTAGACCGGGGCACCGGTCGCCTTCGAGCGTTCGCGCCAGTGCCGGGCGGCGAAGTGGGTCGTGTTGTAGTGCCCCTTGAGGTGGACGCGGATGACCGTGTCCCACTCGTCCTCCGTCATGGAGAAGATCATCCGGTCGCGGAGGATGCCCGCGTTGTTGACCAGGATGTCGAGCCGCCCGTACGTGTCGACGGCCAACTGGACCAGTTCCCCGGCCTGTTGGTGGTCGGCGACGTCGCCGGTGTGGGCGGTCGCCGTGCCGCCCTGGTCGCGGATCTCCTGGGCGACGCGTTCCGCGGGGGTGGCGTCGGCCTCGCCCGAGCCGTCCCGGCCGGGCTGGCCGAAGTCGTTGACGACGACGTGGGCGCCGAGGCGGGCGAGTTCCAGCGCTTCGGCACGGCCGAGCCCTCGGCCGGCGCCGGTGACGATGGCCGTGAGGCCGGTGAGCGGCGTTGACATACGGTTCGGGTTCCTTTCGGGTGGGCGGATCAAGCCCCTCCGGCGATTGAGGAGCGGGGTCCGGGGCGGAGCCCCGTGGCCGCAGCGCCGTTGCCGCTACAGCTCGATGCAGGTCCGCAGGGCGGAGCCCGTCCGCATCTGGTCGAGGGCCTCGTTGATCTCCGCCAGCGGCACCCGGTGCGTGATCAGGGACTCCAGGTCGATGCGGCCCGCCCGCCACAGGGCGATGGCGCGCTCGTAGGACTGGAGGACGTCGCCGCCGCCGTACATCGACGGCAGGATCCGCTTCTCGTCGAAGAACAGCTCGAACATGTTGAGCTGGAGGTTGTCGTCCATGGCGCCCGCGCCGACGACGACGAGCGTGCCGCCGCGCCGCGTCGTCTCGTAGGCGGTCCGCGCGGTCACCGACTTGCCGACGACCTCGAAGACGTAGTCGAAGCCCTCCCCCGCGGTGACGCGCTGCTTGGCGTCGGCCAGTTCGTCCGGTGAGACGGCCTCCGTGGCACCGAACGTGAGGGCTGCCTCGCGCCGGGACGCGACAGGGTCGACCGCCACGATCTGCGCCGCGCCCTTGAGCCGTGCGCCCTGGATCGCCGAGATGCCGACGCCGCCGCAGCCGATGACGGCGACCGACGAACCGGCCTTCACGTCGGCCGTGTTGATGGCCGCGCCGAGTCCGGTGGTCACGCCGCAGCCGATGAGCGCGGCGATGTCGAAGGGCACGTCGTCGGGGATCGGGACGGCGCAGCCCGCGTCGACCACGACCTCCTCGGTGAACGTGCCGGTTCCGGCGAAGCCGAAGACGTCACCGCCGGGGCGCTTGAAGTTGGGCGTGCCGGCGTTCATGAATCCGGCCAGACAGAGCTGCGTCTGGCCGCGCTTGCAGGCGGGGCAGGCGCCGCACGCCGGGAGCCAGCAGACCAGGACCCGTTGACCGACCGTCAGATTGCCGACGCCGTCGCCGACTTCGATGATCTCGCCGGCGCCCTCGTGGCCGGGGATGAAGGGTGCGGGCTGCGGCAGCACCCCGTTCATCGCGGAGACGTCGGAGTGGCACAGGCCCGTCGCGCGGACCCGGATCTTCACCTTGCCCGGGCCGAAGCCGACCGCCTCGACGTCGTCCAGTACCTCGAGTTTGTCCTGGCCTATCTCGTGCAGTACGGCTGCTCGCATGGGGTGCGGCTCCTTCGCGTGACGTACCTACAGGTGGAATCAGCTGTGCTCGACGACCGTGTCGGCAAGGACCGGCGCCTCGTCGCGCTCCACCGCCACCACGGTGACCTGGACCCGGCCGGGCTCCTGCCACATGCGGACGCGCAGCGTCTCGCCCGGGTAGACGACGCCGGCGAAGCGCGTGGAGTAGCGGGTGATGCGGGAGACGTCGCCGTCCAGGGCGGTGTCGACGACGGCCTTGAGGGTCATGCCGTACGAGCACAGGCCGTGCAGGATCGGCTTGTCGAAGCCGCCCAGTTTGGCGAACTCCGGGTCCGCGTGCAGCGGGTTCCAGTCGCCGGAGAGGCGGTAGAGGAGCGCCTGGTCCTCGCGGATGGGGCGGTCGACGGTGCGGTCGGGCGCGCGGTCCGGGACCTGGAGGCGGTCCGAGGGGCCGCGCTCGCCGCCGAAGCCGCCCTCGCCGCGGATGAAGATCGACGCGTCGCTGGCCCACAACGGCCCGTCGGCGTCCGCGACTTCGGTGCGCAGCACGACGACGGCGGCCTTGGTCTTGTCGTAGACGGCCGCGACCCGTGCGGTCGTCCGCGCGCTGCCCTCGACGGGGATGGGCCGGTGCAGTTCCACGGTCTGGCCGCCGTGCAGCACGTGGGCCAGGTTCACGTCGATGCCGGGGGCGGCGAGCCCGCCCATCATGGCCATGCCGGCGCCCGCGACCGTGGCGAAGCTCGGCAGGACGTGCAGCTTCGACTCCAGGGTGTAGCGCAGCTCGTCGGGGTCGGTGGCGGGGACGCCCGCGCCGAGACCCAGGTGGTAGAGCTGGATGTCCTTGTGGCCCCAGGCGATCTCGGCGGTCCTGGGATCGGCGGCTACGGCCTTCGCGGCGTCGATGGGCATGGACGGGCGCTCCTAGGGCTGGCGGGTCGAGCTGGTCAAGACCTCGGTGCGGCCGTCCGCACCGTCGGTCGCACCGAGGTCGTCGCGGGCCGGGTAGAACCTGTTCCAATTCACCCGGCGCCCCATGTATAGCCAAGAGCGCATGGCTTGGGAAGAGCCCCGGAGCAGCTTTCTGACGCCACGTCAGAAAGCTCGTTGTGACATTTGTACCGGCGAGCCGCGGACAACCGGATCTGCCGCGCACCCGGCCCCGCTCCGTAGCGTTCTCCCCATGAAGACGACGAAGGCACCGGCCGTCTCGTTCACGGGGGCCGTCAAGACATTCGGTGAGGTACGGGCGGTCGACGGGCTCGACCTGGAGATCGGCGCGGGCGAGACGGTGGCGCTGCTCGGCCGCAACGGCGCGGGCAAGTCGACCGCCATCGCCCTGCTCCTCGGCCTGGACGAGCCGGACGAGGGCCACGTCGAGCTGTTCGGCACGGCGCCGCAGACCGCGGTGCTGGCCGGCCGGGTCGGCGCCATGCTCCAGGAGGGGCGGGCCGTCCCCCGGGTCACCGTCGCGGAGCTGGTCGGCTTCGTGGCCGGACGGTACCCGGAGCCGATGGCGGTGCCCGAGGCGCTGCGGCTCGCCGGGATCGAGGAACTGGCCGGGCGGCGCGTCGACAAGCTGTCCGGCGGGCAGACGCAGCGCGTCCGGTTCGCCTTGGCGCTGGCCGGGAACCCGGCGCTGATCGTGCTCGACGAGCCGACCGCGGCGCTCGACGTCGAGGCACGGCACGCGTTCTGGGTGTCGATGCGGGCCTACGCCCAGCGCGGTCACACGGTGCTGTTCTCCACGCACTACCTGGAGGAGGCCGACGCCAACGCGGACCGGATCGTGATGATCGACCACGGCCGGGTGGTCGCGGACGGCAGCGGCGAGGAACTGCGCCGCGCGGGCGGCGGCAGCCTCGTCTGCTTCGACCTCGCGGGGCGCGGCACGGAGGGCCTCGCGCTGCTGCCGGGCGTGACGACGGTGGAGGTGCGCGGGGACCGGGCCCGGCTGCGCACCGAGGACTCGGACGCCACGGTGATGGCGCTGGCCGCCATGGACGCCGTACGGAACCTGGAGGTCTCCCCGGCCTCCCTCGACGACGCCTTCATGGCGCTGACCGCGGACCCCCGCGACCTGGAGCGTGTGTGATGTGGGACTACCTGCGGCTCGAAGTGAAGCGCACCCTGCGCGACATGCGGTTCGTCATCGGCACCGTCGCGATGCCGGTCCTGATGTACCTCCTGTTCACCAACCTCGGTACGGACGACGGCACGTGGAAGACCGCGTCGATGGTCGGCATGGCCGCGTACGGGGCGCTCGGCGCGGCCATGAACACGGCGGGCGGCGTCGCCGAGGACCGGGCGATCGGCTGGCTGCGGCAGCTGCGGATCACCCCGATGACGCCGCGCCAGGGCGTGACCGCGCGGGCGCTGACCGGTGCGGTGACGGTGCTGCCCGCCATCGCGGCCGTGATGCTCGCGGGCGGGCTGGTCAACGGCGTGCGGATGGACGCCTGGAAGTGGCCGGTGATCGCGGTGCTGCTGTGGCTGGGCTCGCTGCCCTTCACGATGCTGGGCCTGGGCAACGGCTACCGCATGACGTCGCAGGCCATGGGCGGGGTCAACATGCTCAGCTATCTGGGGCTCGCGGTGCTCGGCGGCCTCTGGTTCCCGGTCCAGCTGTTCCCGGAGTGGCTGCAGCACGTGTCGGCCTTCACGCCGACCAACCGGTTCGCGCAGATCGGCCGCTCGGTCGCCGACGGGCACGCACCGTCGCTCGTGGCGCTCGGCGTCCTCACCGGCTGGCTGCTGGTCTTCGGTTCGTACGCCGTGGTCTCGTACCGCAAGGCCGCACGCACCATCTGAGCGACGGGGGATCGGACATGTCATGGAGGAAGAGCGCCGTCAGCGGATGGCGGGCCTGGCAGCAGGCGCGGGACGAGTGGAAGGCCGACAACGCGCGGATGAAGGCGCACCGCCGCAAGCACGGCAGGCCGGCCGAGGAACTGGGCCCGCCGCCCACCGGCTTCGCGCTGCTGCCCTGGCTGCTGATGGGCCTGGGCGCCGCCTCGAACCTCGTCCAGGGCAAGACCCCCCACCCGTGGGTCGGCGGCCTGGGCCTGTTCCTCTTCAACTCCCTCTACGTGTACGTGGTGTTCCGGGCGTTCCACAAGGTGACCCGGCACGCGACGTCGACCCGGGTCGCGGTCGGCGTGATGACGCTCCTCGCCTGCGGTCTCGCGCGGGCACGTACGGCGGGGCTCGGCTGGCGCTGCTTCCCGCCGCGTCGGGCTCGCCGCGCGCGATCTCCGGGGCCCGTACCTCGGCAAGATCGGGCTCGCTGACCGTGCTCGCGGGCACGGTGGCCGACTGCGCGAGGGCTGGGACGCGGTGAGCGTCTCGTACGGCACGTTCCTGTCCACGATGGTGACGGCGGCGATCCTGTCGCTGTCCGAGACCGTACGGGAACTGCGGGACGCCCGCGAGGCAGCTGGCCCGCCGGGCCGTGGAGCAGGAGCGAAAGCTGCGCTTCTCGCGCGACCGCACGACCTGCTCGGCCACACCCTGTCGGTGATCGTGGTGAAGTCGCGGAGGCGGCCCGGCGGCTCGCGCCGCGCAGCATGGACGCTGCCCTGGAGCAGGTCTCCGACATCGAGGCAGCGTCGGCCGGCAGGCGCTCACCGAGATCCGCGAGGCCGCCACCGGCTACCGCGAGGGCAGCCTCGCCACGCGCTGGACCGGGCGCGTCGGCGCCGACCGCCGCCGGGATCTCCCCGTGGTACGCCACAGTCGGGCCGGCCGCTGTCCGCGCAGACGAGGCACTCCTGGCTGCGGTGCGCGAGGCCGTGACCAACACCGTCCGGCAGGCCAGCGGTGCCACCACCTGCACGATCACCGTCGACAGCACGCCGGAGCGCCCGGCTGCGGGTCTCCGACAACGGCTCGGCCGGCCGCGCCGCGGCCCCCGGCATCGGCGGCACCGGTCTCCAGGCTCACCGAGCGGCTCGCGACGGCGGGCGGCTCCCGGAAGCGCGGGCCCCGGCCTGCGGGCGGGTTCACGGTGACCGCCGAACTGCCGGTGGCGAGCGGGAGTCGTCTGCCCGACGTGGCGCTGCCGCGTAATCTCATCCTGTGACAGAGATGCCTCAGACCACCGCCCGGCCAAGAGCGTATGCGCGTACTGCTCGCGGAGGACCAGGGAATGACGCGCGGCTGCCTCGCCCTCTCCTCGGTCTGAGGAGAGCATGGAAGTCGTCGCGCAGGTCGCGGCGGGCGACGTCACCGTCGACAGCGCCTCGAATGCCACCCGACGTAGGCACTCCTCGACATCGAGCTGCCGCCGCAGCGGTCTGGACGCCGCCGCCGACCTGCGCGACGAGGTCCCGACTGCCGGGTCCTGATCCTCACGACGCTTCGCACGGCCCGGCTAGCCTGCGCCGGGCGATGGAGGCGGGGGCGGCGGGGTTCCTGGTCAAGGACGGCCCGGTCGAGGACTCGCCGAGTCCATCCGCAAGGTGCTGCAGCGGCGAGACCGTCGTCGACCCGGCGCTGGCCGCCGCCGCGCTGTCGGCGGCCCAGTCCGCTGATCGTCCGCGCAGGCGGACGCGCTGCGGCCTCGCGACGGGCGACCGTCTCCTGACATCGCCACGTCAGCTGCACCCTCCGAGTCGACCGTGCGCAACTATCTCGTCGTCGGCGATCGGCAAGACCGGGACCCGCAACCGCATGGAGGCGATGCGCTCCGCACGTCAACAGGGCTGGCTGTAACGGTCACCGCTGCATCGGGTGGCGTGCTCTTTTGGGGGCGCGGGGAACTGCGCGCCCAGCCACGACGAAACGGCCACCCGAGCGACCGGTCACGGGCAGCTGCCCCGACCCCGCTCCTCAATCGCGAGGGGCTTGAGAGCGCGACGAGCAGATCCGGCGACCATCATCGGTCACCCGCTGCACGGGTGGCGTGCTGTGCGCGGGGAACTGCGCGCCCGGCCACGACTAGCTTCGTCAGCCGCCGAGGCTGAGAGCGCGGCATCCAGAGGAGCAGCACCGCGACCGCGACGAGCAGGATCCCGGCGCACTCGCCTGCAGGCCGCCGCGTACCGTGGGTGAGCGCGGCAGTGATCCGCCGCACCGCGAGCGCCCTTCTGCCGCGACGGTCGAGCGATCAGCGAGGCCCAGCGCGCGCCAGCGTCCGTGACGTGCTTGACGAGGCCCGACACCAGGCCCGCGTCACCGCGCGCGCGCCCGACGCGGGCGCCAGCGTACGCCAGCGGGGTCAGTCGCGAAGCCTCGCGCCCGCCATCATCACGATGCCCGGCAGCATGAGCGAGTCACGACGTAACTGCCGTCGGCGCGTGCCAGTCAGTCGACCGCCAGGCGAACCCGGCCGCGGTCACGAGGACACCGGCCACCGCCACGTTCCGTGCCCCGCAGCGCGAGCATCAGGCGCGGCGCGAGCTTGGAGCCCGCCGCGACGACCGCGAGCGAGCTGGGCACGAGGCCAGGCCTCGCCTCGATCGGCGTGTAGCCGAGGACGTTCTGCGCGTACAGCGTCATGAAGAACCACATGGCGAACGAGCCCATGCCGCACACGAACATCGCGGCGTTCGCGGCCGCCACCGAGCGACCTTGAACAGGGCGAGCGGCTCAGCGGCAGCGCGCACGGGCCTCGACGACGAGGAACGCCGCGATCAGCGCGAGGGCCGCGCCGAGCGGCACCAGGGTCGCCGCGGCGCCTCCAGCCCTCGGCCCATTCCGTCTGCACGCATGGCGTAGGCGAGGTCGCCGTGCCCGCGGTGACGAGCAGCGCGCCCGGCAGGTCGAGCCGGCGCGCTCGCCGCCCGCGCGGGACTCTTGATCCAGCGGGCGGCGCCGCGCGAGGACGACGGCGCCGAGCGGCACGCTGACGAGGAGCACCCGCAGCGCCAGTTCAGGCCCTCCGTGAGGACGCCGCCGACCAGGCCGCCGGCCGCGCCGCCGCCGCGCCGACCGCGGTCCAGGTGGCGATGGCCGGGCCGGGCCGCGCCCTCGGGGACGGCGGAGGTGAGGATGGTCAGGGTGGAGGGGGCGAGGACCGCGGCGCCCAGGCCCTGCACGGCCCGCGCGGCGAGCAGCCGCCAGTCGTCCTGGGCGAGCCCGCCGGCGAGCGAGGCGAGGGTGAACAGACCGAGGCCGACCAGGAACATCTCGCTTGCGCCCGAACAGGTCGCCCGCGCGCCCGCCGAGCAGCATGAAACCGGCGAAGGCGATCGAGTAGGCGTTCACGACCCACTGCAGGCCCGAGGCGCTGAGCCCGAGGTCGGCGCGCATGCGAGGCAGCAGCGCGACGTTCACGACGGAGACGCCGATGCTAACGACGAGGAACTTCGTCCGGCATCGTGGCCACGGCGACCACCAGCCAGGTGGGCGGTGCGGGCCTCGGTCACGTGCACATCGCGGCATCTGCGGCGGTCGGGGTCTGGAGCATGGATGTCGTGGTCGCAGGGCGAGCGCGCCCGCGTACATCAGATTTCGGCGCAGCGGTCCCGGGGCCCCGGTCTACGGCCCGGGACCTAGGACCCGATATTGCGTTGCCGCCGGGCGGTCCGGTCCGACAGTCACCCGGGTGACCTCCACCGCCTTCTCCCACAAGCCCGTGCTGACCGGTCGAGCGGGTCGCGCTGCGGCCGTCCACCGAGGCCGACGCCGAGACCAGCGGGCCGGGATCATCGCGATCCCGAGGTGCCGCACTTTCAACACCGGCGGTGACACCGCTCTCACCCTGGAGCGGCTGCGCGAGTGGTACGGCTCGCGCGGCGCGCAGGACGACCGGCTCGACCTGGCCGTCACGGACCGCGCGACGCGAGCTGGTCGGCGCAGGTCAGTCCTGAACGAGTGGGACCCGGCCCACCGCGGCGCGCCACCTTCCGCACCCTGATGGGCCCGCGCGGCCGGCCGCGGTCTGGGCACCGAGGCGACCGCCCGATCGCCGGGTACGGCCTCGACCGCCGGACCGCACCGCATCCAGCTGATGGCGTTCGCGGACAACCACCGGCCCGGCACGTGTACGAGAAGGTCGGCTTCTGTCCTGGCGCGTGCACCGCAGCAGTCAGCTGCGGGACGGCGTCTGGCAGGACGAGGCGACCATGGCGGTCCTCGCCGACGACTGGCGGGCCCGCTGAGCGTCGGCCGCCGTCAGGCCGCCGCACCATCGTCACCACGGCCGCCCCGCCGAGCCCGATGTTGCGCGCGAGTCCGGTGCGCGCCCCGGCGACCTGCCGGGCGCCCGCCTCGCCGCGCAGCTGCCAGGTCAGCTCGGCGACCTGGGCGAGCGCCCGTGGCGCCCAGCGGATGGCTCTGCGACCGATCGGGCCGCCGGACGGGTTCACCACCCGCGGCCGCCGTACGTCGTCGCGCCGGACTCGACGAGCTTGCCCGACTCGCCCTCGCCGCACATGCCGAGCGCCTCGTAGGCGAGGAGTTCGTTGACGGAGAAGCAGCCGTGCAGTTCGACGACGTCCACGCCGTCGATGCCGGTGCCCGACGCCTCGTAGACCTGGCGGGCCGCCGCCCGCGACATGGGCTGTCCGACGACGTCGACGCACGAGCCGGACGCGAAGGACTCCTCGGTGTCCGTGGTCATCGCCTGGGCGACGATCTCGACGGCCTTCTCCCCAGGCCCCGTTCCTCGACGAAGCGTTCGGAGACGACGACGGCCGCCGCCGCGCCGTCGGGGGTCGGCGAGCACTGGAGCTTGGTGAGCGGGGTGTGGATGGCCTTCGCGGCGAGATCTCGTCGACCGTGTACGGGTCCTGGAACCGCGCGTACGGGTTGTTGACCGAGTGCCGGTGGTTCTTGGCGCCGACCGCCGCGAGCTGGGCCGCGGTCGTGCCGTACTTCTCCATGTGCCGCGGGCCGCGTCGCCGAAGATCTGGGCGGTGGGCGGACTCATCTCGAAGCCGTGCCGGGCGGCCATGATGCCGTAGTGGCGGGCGACCGGGGACGTCTTGAAGTCGGCTCCGGCGTCGGCCCCTGCCGCCGAGCGCGCGCCGCGCTGCATCTTCTCGAAGCCGACGGCGAGCACGCAGTCGCTGACGCCGCCCTCGACGAACTGGCGGGCCATCATCAGGGCGGTGGAGCCGGTCGCGCAGTTGTTGTTGACGTTGTAGACGGGGACGCCCGTCAACCCCAGTTCGTAGACGGCGCGTTGGCCTGCCGTGGAGGCCTGGAAGCAGTAGCCGACGGGGACCTGCTGTACGTCGCCGTAGGCGATCCCGGCGTCGGTGAGCGCGGCGCCGCCGGCCTCCTTCACCATGTCCCAGTACTGCCAGTCCCGGCTCTCGGGCTTCTCGAACTTGGTCATGCGCCGACGCCGACTATGTACGACTTCATGGCTGCGCAGCCTCCTGCCACTACCTGACGGACCGTCAGATAGTGGCAGGGCGAGGGCGAGTAACGCAGCGCCGCGCGCCCGTCGGCGCCTGGCCGAGCGCTTGAGCGTGTGCATCTCGGAGGTGCCCTCGTAGGTGAGGACGGACTCCGGGTTGTTGGCGTGCCGGATCACCGGCACTCGACAGCGAGATGCCGTTCGCGCCGAGGATCGTGCGGGCGAGTGCGGCGGATCTCGATGGCCTCGCGGACGTTGTCCAGCATTGCCGAAGCTGATCTGGGCCGGGTGGACCCCGGCGTCCGAGTCCTTCAGGGCCGACAGGTGCAGCGCGGTGAGCGTCGCCTGTGGAGTTCGAGGTTGGCGTGTCAGACCAGCTTCTGCTGGGTGAGCTGAAGCCCGCGATCGGCCGTTGCCCAGACACTGCTCGCGCTGCAGGGCGTGCCAGTCCCGCGCCGCCGTCCAGGCCGAGCGGGCCGCGCCGGTGACGCAGACGATGCCGTACCGGGCCTCGTTCAGGCGGGTCAGCGGCGCTCCGGCACGCACGCGCGCCCCGGGGAGCTGGGCCGAGGCCGGGAGGCGGACGCCGTCCAGCACCAGCTCGCTCGTCACCGACGCAAGCGCAGCGGCATCTTGTGCTTGACTCGGCGGTGAGCGGAGTAGCCGCGTCGGTAGGGCACGACGAAGCCGCGCACCCCGTCACTCGGTCTGTGCGCCCAGACGACGGCGACGGCCGCCACCGAGCCGTTCGTGACCACATCTCTGCGTGCCGTCGAGGATCCAGTCGTCGCCGTCCCGGCGCGCCCGCGCCGTCATGGAGGCCGGGTCGGAGCCGTGGTCGGGCTCGCCGGGCCGAAGCTGGTGCCGATGGCACTCGCCCGCGGCCATCCGCGGCAGCCACTCCTGCTTCTGCCCTCTCGGAGCCGAGCGCGGTGGATCGCGAACATGGCCAGGAGGACCCCTGGACCGAGACGAAGGACCGCAGGCCGGAGTCCAGTGGCCTCCAGTCTCACGGCTGCGATGCCGCACGCATCGGGCCGACAGGCCGGCGCAGCCGTACCCTCCAGGTGCATGCCGAGCAGGCCCATCTTGCCGAACTCCCTGCGCGAGTCGGGCAGGTCACGGCAGCTCGCCCGCCTCGAGACCATTAGTCGGCGATGTGCGGCTCGACCTTGCCGCCGAGGTGCCTGGCGCACCGTGAAATCGCGCACGGCGCGCTCCTCGTCGGTGAGGAGTGCTTCGAGAGTTCAGCGGGTCGACGGGGTCGCAGGGCGGGGAACGGCATGGGACCAGGCTCCTTGCGGTGAGGGTGGTGGTGCTGGCTCAGTCGGACGGGTTCAGAAGACGGTCGATCTCGCTTCTCCTCGTACCCGAGTTCGGCGAGTATCGCGCGGCTGTCCCGGCCCAATATCGTGGGCGGGGCGCTGCGGACCGGCGGGCGCTCGCCGCGGAACGTGACGGGGACGCGACCTGCTGGAGCGGGCCCACGCCGGCGTGGTCGACCGTCTGCACCATGCCGAGGGCCGCGGTCTGCGGGCGAGGCGTAGACCTCGCCGATGGGTGCGGATGGCGGCGACGGGCACGCCGAGGAGGCTTTCTGAGCAGGGCGGTCCAGTGGGCGACCGGCTCGTCGACGAGGACGGACTCCAGCTTGGCGTTGAGCGCCGTGCGGTGCGCCACGCGGTCGCGGTTGGCCGCGAACCGGGTCGGCGTCCGCCCACTCGCGATGACCGAGGCGGTCACCAGGCGGCGAACAGGGCGTCGTCGCACGACCAGCGATCACGAAGTGGCCGCCGGCGGCCGGGTACGCCTGGCGCCGGGACGAGGCTGGGGTGGCCGGAGCCCAGGCGGGCGGGCCGCTCGCCGGTGGCGAAGCAACCGGTGGCCCAGTTGATGTGCAGGGCGAGCTGCGACTCGTACAGGGACGTCGTGACGTACGCCGCGGCCCGTGCGCTCGCGTTCGACGAGAGGGCCGCGTTCACGCCGATGAGGCCGAAGAGGGCGGCGCGAGGTCGCCCATCGCGTAGCCGGCCTTGACGGAGCGGTCCGTCGGAGCTCGCCGGTGAGGGACATCAGGCCCCGCGCGCTCGCCTCGGGCAGCCACCATGTCGTAGCCGGGCTCGTCGCGCAGCGCGTCCGGTGTCGCCGAACGCCGAGATGTGCAGGATGACCAGGCGCGGGTAGCGCGCGCTCAGCTCACTTGTAGTCGAAGAGCCGGGCCAGCGAGGTGCCGGGGCGGAAGTTCTCCACCACTGACGTCCGCTGCGTCGGCGAGCATGCGGTGCACGGCCTCCTGGCCGCCCGCGGACTTGAGGTCGAGGGTCACCGAGCGCTTGTTGCGGTTGGCGGCCAGGTAGCACGTGGCGTCGAGGGCCGCTGAAGGGCGGGCAGGAGCGGGTCCAGGCCAGCCGCCGTCGGGGTGCGTCGACCTTGATGACGTCGGCGCCGAGGTCGGCCAGCGACATGGTGACGTACGGGCCCGCCGCGAGGACCTTGGAGAGGTCGACGCGACCTTCATGCCCGTCCGCGCCGGCTCTGGTCAGGCACGGTCGGTCTCCCGAGTAAGGTCGGCGAGCGGGACCCGGCCACCGTCCGCCAGCGCGGCGAAGTGTTCCAGGGCGGGGCGGCGCAGCGCGGCCGGGTCGAAATCGGTGACGGCGCTGTAGGTGCGCGCGACGAGGCGGCGCGGCCGTCGCCGGTGGTGCGCGTCTCGTGGTCGGCCTGGTCGTGCAGGAGCGTCTCCACGACGGCGCGTCAGCTCGTCGGCGTACCGGCCGATCCGCATCTCCTGCTCGTCGGGCGGGAGTTGGAGGAGGCGTCGCCCTTCTTGCGGAGCAGTTCCCAGCGGTCACGGGTGGCCGGGCGGTCGCCGTAGGCGTGTCGGCGAGGGTGGTGTGGGCCTGCTGGCGGCGCGCGCAGCGCAGCACGTCGAGGGCGATGACGTTCGACTGAGCCCTCCCAGATGGAGCCGAGGTGGGCGTCGCGCACCAGGCGCGGGTTGACCCAGTCCTCGATGTAGCCGTTGCCGCCGCGGATCTCCATGGCCTCGCCGGTGACGGTGCGGGCCCGCTTGCACGGGTGTGCTTGGCGAGCGGGGTGAGGACGCGGACCAGCGCGCGGGCGTCGGCATCGCCGCCGTCGGCCTCCGTGAGGCGGGCGGCCGCCTCGATCACCAGGTGCAGGGCTGCTTCCGTGTCGAGGATCATCGGGAGCAGCGTGGCCCGCATCAGCGGCTGGTCGAAGAGGGGCTTGCCGAAGACGTGGCGGACGCGGGTGTGGTCGACCGACTCGCGGACGGCGCGGCGCATCAGGGCGGTGGCGCGCATGGCGTTGGAGAGCCGGAGACGTTGAGCATCTCGGCCATCTGCCGGAATCCGTCGGTGAGTCGGCCGACGGGGGTCGCGTACGCCTCGTCGAGGGTCACCTCGCCGCTCGCGATGGACTTCGAGCCGAGCTTGTCCTGAGGCGGTCGATGCGGATCGCGTTGCGGCTGCCGTCGGGGCGCAGTCGCGGCACCAGGAACATGCCGAGGCCGCGGGTGCCGTCGCCCTGGCCCGGGACGCGGGCGAGGGTGAGTGATCACGTCGGCGGACGGGTTCGAGGCGAACCACTTCTGGCCGGTGAGCGTCCAGTGCGTGCCCCGGTCGGTGGCGACGGTCTCCGTGAGTCCGACGTCGGTGCCGCCCTGCTTCTCCGTCATGAACATCGCGCCGGTGGCGCGGAGTTCGGGGTCGGTGGAGGACAGGGCCGCTATCTCGTCGGCGTACCGCTCGAGGGTCGAACAGGCGCAGGATGCGGGCGGCGGAGTCCGTCATGGAGAGCGGACGGAGCCATGCCGAACTCGGCCTGCACGTACAGGTAGGAGAGGGCGTACTTGACGGTGTGCGGGACCTTCGTGGGCCAGCCGAGGACGCCGGGCCCGTGCGACATCGCGGCGAGTCGAAGCGCTCGTAGGCGATGGCCGCCGCCCGGTCGTGGGCGGGGTGGAAGGCGATCTCGTCGACACGGGTGCCGTCGGCGGCGTACTGGACGAGGCGCGGCGGGTTGGCGTCGGCGAGGGCGGCCTGCCGGTCGAGGTCTCCCGCGGCGAGCTCGCCGAGCTCGGCGAGGAGGGGTTCGACGCGGGTGCGGTCCGCCGCGGACAGGACGCGGTCGAGGAGGGGGCGCAGGGCGGGGTCGCGGTCGGCGTAGTTCAAGGGGACTTCCAGGTGTGAGGTGGGAGGGGTGCCGTCACGGGGCGCTGCCCCCGACCCCGCTGCTCGATCGCCGCAGGGGCTCGATGTGGGCGGGCGCGCTCTCTTCCGTGCGGGCCAGCAGCGGCAGCACACCCGCCAGGGTGATCGCGGTGTAGGCCAGGCCAAGCGCCACGACCGGCCAGATCGAGCCGAAGGCGGTGAGCGAGGTACTGGGAGACGATCGGCGCGGTGCCGGCGAGAGGGTCGTGCACAGCTGGTACGACAGCGACATGCCGGTGTAGCGGACCTCGACGGGGAACACGCGGGCGAGGATCCCGGCGAGTGCGGCGTGGTACATGGCGTGCGGGAAGGTCGCGAGGCCCATGCCGAGGACGGCGAGCCAGAAGTTGCCGGTGCCGACGAGGACGAACATCAGCGGCAGCACGACGAATTCGGGCAGCAGCATCCACAACACGGCCTTGCGCACCGGCCACTTGCTCGCCAGCACCGCGCCGAAGGGCTGCACGACCACCTGGACGACGAGCGCGAGGGCGATGACCGTGAGGAACGCCGACCGGTCGAAGCCGAGGTCGGAGGTGGCCCAGGACAGGGCGAACGTCGTCTTCACATAGGTGATGGCGACGCCCGCGGTGCCCGCGAAAACGCCGAGGACGACGAGCAGCGGAAAACGGGTCAGCACGGTCTTGATGGGCAGCTTGACCGGCTTGTCACGGGCGAGGGCGGCCTGCATCTCGGGCGTCTCGGCGAGCCTGCGAGGCGGATGAAGAGGCCGACGGCGACCAGGACGGCCGAGAACAGGAACGGGACGCGCCAGCCCCACGACTCGAAGGCGGCGTCCGGGAGTTGGGCGATGCCGAGGAAGGCGATCGTGGCCAGCAGGTTGCCGACCGGGGAGCCCTGCTGGGCGAAGGCGCCGTAGAGCAGCTTGCGCTTGGGCGGGGCGTACTCGGTGGCGATGAGCACGGCGCCGCCCCACTCGCCGCCCATGGCGACGCCCTGGATCATGCGCAGCAGGATCAGCAGGACCGGGGCGGCGGCGCCGATCTGGTCGTAGCCGGGGAGCAGTCCCACGCAGAAGGTGGCGGCGCCCATCATCGTGAGCGTGGTGACGAGGGCCTTCTTGCGGCCGTACCGGTCGCCGAAGTGTCCGAAGATCAGGCCGCCGAGCGGCCGGGCGAGGAAGCCGACCCAGAAGGTGGCGAAGGCGGCGAGGGTGCCGACGGCCGGTGAGGCGCCGGTGAAGAAGATCTTGCCGAGGACCAGCGCGGACGCCGATCCGTAGATGTAGAAGTCGAACCACTCGATGGTGGTGCCGACGAAGGCGGTGACGCCGGCGCGGCGGGCGTCACGGGCCCGGCTCGCTGCGTCCCCGGGGACGGGGGCGGCTTGCGGCATGACGAGCGTCCGCTCGTAGCGGCAGGTCCCGCTGCGAGGAGAACGACAGGTGCGGCCCGCCCTCGCTCCGTCGCGAGACGTGGATCACTCTGCACCGCGCCATTAGGTGGTGTCCAAGACCAATAACGCCCTGGATTGAGACGTCATCCAGCATGATCCTGCGCAGTCGGGCGGCGTCGGCAGCACTTCTTCCGCCACGCGCAGCACGGCCTCCAGGGCAGCCGACTTGTTGCCGGTGCGCCAGCCGAGGGCGATCGGCAGGACGGGCACCTCGTCCCCGACGAGGGGCCGGAACACCACGTGCTCGAGATGGATGCTGCGGGCGGACTCGACGACCACGGCGACCCCGACACCGGCGCCCACCAGGGCAGCATGTTGTACGAGTCCGGGGCCTCCTGCGCGATCCGGGGCGCGAACCCGGCGTCGTGGCAGGCCTGCACCATCGCCTCGCGCACCGCCGACTCCCGGGAGAGCGGGAACGTCACGATGGGTTCGCCCGCCAGCTCCCGCACGGGCACCTCGTCGCGGGCCGCGAGCGGATGACTGTCAGGGCAGGGCGAGCACGAGGCGCTCCATGCGGACGACGCGGGCGGTGATGCCGCGCCGCACCGGCAGCGCCACGAAGCCGACGTCGAGGGTGCCGTCGGTGACCCGGCGCAGCGCCTCACCGGTGTAGGTCTGTCCCATCAGCACCAGCTCGATCCCGGGGTGCTGGGAGGTGACGGCGCGGGTGAGCAGCGGCAGCGCGGAGTAGCTGCTGGCGCCCGCGAAGCCGACCGTGACCCGGCCGACCTCGCCGAGGTGCGCGGCGCGCACGGTGCGGCGGACGGCGGAGGCGTCGGCGAGCAGCCGCCGCGCGGGCTCCACGAGCGCCTGCCCGGCCGGGGTGAGGCGGACGGTGCGGGTCGTGCGGTCGAAGAGCCTGACCCCGAGGTCCCGTTCGAGGAGCCTGATCTGCTGGCTGAGCGGCGACTGCGCGATGTGCAGGCGCTCGGCGGCCCGCCCGAAGTGCAGTTCCTCGGCCACGGCCACGAATCCGGTGAGGTGTTTGAGCTCCACGGGGGCGACGATACGGGGGCAGGTGACGGTGCTGCCGCTCACCGCGGCCCGGCGGCCGGCCGGCGCGTGGCAGGAGGGGCGCGGCCCCGGCGTGCTGGTCGTCCGGATGGAGAGGGCGGACGGTCCGTGGCGGGCCAGGCTCCAGGGGTTCGGTCCTCAGGACGCGCCGGATCCCGTGGCGGCCGTGCCTTCGCGGGGCCCGTCCCGCTGTCCGGGCGGACTCCGGCGAAGACGGCCGGGGGCCGGAAGGCGTCGCGCTGGGGCCGGCGCGGCCGGAGCCGAGCGGGAGCCGGGGCGTCGCCACGTCGGCCTGATCCCGCTCCCGCCGCGCCGCCCTGTGGCATGCTCGCGCTCACGCCGCCCGGCGTGGAGACCGAGGCCGACGGGGGACGCGACGATGACCGGAGTCCGGGGTGCCCGGCGGGTGCTGCTGCCCGTGGTGGGGGCGGTGGCACTCGTCCTGCTGGTGATGGCGGTGGCGCACGGTGTGCACCGGCCGGAGGGCGCGGGCGACGCCTACCGGCGCGCCCACCCGGCCCCGACCGCGGTCTCGTCGCGCGCGCGTCCCGAAGGACTTCCGCTGTCCCGGCGAGGACCCGTCGCCCTCGCCGACCGGCTCCCCGTCCCCGACGGGGCCACCGCGCAGCCGGGCGACCACTACGCCGAGAACCACGGCTTCCGCGTGCCGTTCGCGCTGCACGGGCAGCGCCGGTGCGACGGACTGGCCGCGGTGCGGCGGGTGGAGCACGCGCTCCGGCCGCTGCGCGAGCGCGGCGACTTCACCGCGAAGAGCGCCGCCAGCGGGCGCTGGTCGCGTTCGGCTTCCCGACGGTGGCGTGCGGGCGCAGCGGGACAGCGCCGGGGTGTACTTCCTCGTCACCGTCGACCGGACGCCACTGTGCGTGGAGGGCGCCCTGTACCCGGCGGGCCTGCGGGCCGACGCGCCTTCGGCGGCTACCCCGACCACGTCGGCTGCGACCTGCCCTCCGGCGGCCACTGACCGCCGGAAGGCACCGGACGTCAGTCCCTGGGCAGCCCCAGGATCCGCTCGGCCACGACGTTGAGCTGGACCTGGGTGGTCCCCCGGCGATGGTCAGACAGCGCGACAGCAGGAACCCGTGCAGCGCCCGCTCGCCGGGCCTCCGCAACGCGCCCGCCGGGCCGAGGAGTTCGAGGGCCAGCTCCGCGACCTTCTGCTGGTGCGGGGTCTGCACCAGCTTCCGCACGGACGCCCCGGCCCCGGCTCCTCCCCCGCGACCTGGCGCATGAGTCGTGCGCAGCCCGATGCAGGCCAGAGCGTGCGCCTCGGTCGCCAGGGCGCCGATCCTGGCCCGGTGGGCGCCGTCCAGGTCGCCGGAGCGGGCGAGGAGCGCCTCCAGGCCCGTGTCGAACGTCAACTGGTCGGCCATGTGGACGCGTTCGTTGCCGAGCGTGTGCCGGGCGACCGCCAGCCGTCGTCGACGTCGCCGATCACCGCGTCCGCGGGCAGCAGCACGTCGTCGAAGTAGACCTCGTTGAAGAGGGAGTCCCCGGTGATCTCGCGCAGCGGCCTGACGTCGATCCCCGTCGTGTGCTTCATGTCGACGACGAAGTAGGTGAGGCCCTGTGTGCTTGGGGGCGTCCGGGTTCGTGCGGGCGAGCAGGATGCCGTGGTCCGCCCACTGCGCGGCGCTCGTCCACACCTTCTGGCCGTTGATCCGCCAGCGCCCGTCCGGCAGCCGCTCCGCCTTCGTGCGCAGCGAGGCCAGGTCGGATCCCGCACCCGGTTCGGAGAAGAGCTGGCACCACAGCAGCTCGCCGCGGAGCGTCGGCGGGAGGTAGCGGTCGCGCTGGGCCTCGGTGCCGTAGGTGAGGAGCGAGGGGACGACCCAGGTGGCGATGCCGAGGTCGCTGACCTTCACCCCGGCCGCCGTCAACTCGCTCTGGACCGCGAGCTGTTGGACGGGCCCCGCACCGATCCCGTACGGCGGGGGCAGGTGCGGCGCCGCGTATCCGGTGGGGGCGAGGGCGCGGCGGGCGGCGCCGGGTCGAGGCCGCGGGCCACCCCGACGACGGCGCGGGTCCGCTCCCGGTACGCGTCGGCCTCGGCGGGCAGGTCGAGCCGCAGTTCCCGGCGGGCGCCGGACTCGGCGAGCCGGACGGCGCGCAGCCGGTGCGCGTCGCCCGCGCCGAGCAGCTGGCGGGCGACGACGGCCCGGCGCAGATGGAGGTGGGCGTCGTGCTCCCAGGTGAAGCCGGTGCCGCCGAGGATCTGGATGCAGTCCTTGGCGCAGCCGTACGCGGCGTCGAGCGCGGCGCCGGCGGCGAGCGCGGCGACCAGTCCGCGGACGTCGTCGGCGGCCTCGTCTCGCCGAGGGCGCGGGCCGCGTCCCACACCAGCGCGCCCGCCTGCTCGACGCGGACGAGCATGTCGGCGCAGAGGTGCTTGACGCCCTGGAACTGGCCGATGGGCCGCCCGAACTGTTCGCGCACCTTGGCGTGGTCGGCCGCGGTGCGCAGCGCCCACCCGGCGGTGCCGCAGGCGTCGGCGGCGAGCAGCACCGCCGCCAGGTCGCGGACGAGGGAGCCGTCCACGGCGAGCACCGGTCGGCGGGGACGGCCGCGCCGGCCGCGGCGATCCCCGCGGTGAGGTCTGGTCGGGTCGGCGCTCTCGTGGGCGCGCACGGTGAGGCCCGGGGTGTCGGCGTCGACGGCGATCCAGACGGGCCCCTCGGCGCTCTCGGCGGCCAGGACGAGCAGGTCGGCGTCGGCTCCGGTGAGGACGGGCGGCGCGGTCCCGTCGAGCACGAGTCCGTCGGGCCCGGCCACGGCCGTGAGCCCGCCGGGCCCGAACGCGACGGCCCCGATCCGGTCGCCCGTGGCGAGGCCGCGGGCGAGCTCCCGGCACCCGCCCGGCGCAGCACCTCGGCCGCGAGGGCGCTGCCCAGGAACGGGCCGGGCAGCGCCGCCCGGCCCGCCTCCTCGGCGACCACCGCGAGATCGAGGAGGGTCCCGCCGCCGCCCCGTACGACTCGGGCAGGTGCACGCCGAGCAGTCCCTGGGCGGCGAGTCCGTCCCAGTGGGACGGGCGGTGGCCGGGGGCGGCCGGGGCGTCGAGCAGTTTGCGCACCTCGTCGGGCGGTACGGCGCGCGCGATCCAGCCGCGCACGGCGTCCGCGAGTTCCCGCTGTTCCTGCGTGATGGCGATGCCCATGCGGCGCACGGTAGAACACGTTCCAGTAGAGCGGAAGACCGAATCTGACGCCAAGTCAGAAACCATCCGAGGGCGTTCAGGGTCCGGCCCGCGTAATGAAAAGGTCAAGGTTGCCGCTCGTACGACGATCGTCGGAATAGTCGCCCGAGGAAACAGGTTCGACCTACACGAAACCTGCCCGCACGCCGCCGTGCACAGACCCCCGAACCTGCCTTCCGGAGGCCTCCCTGATGCCCCAGCCGACGACCACAGACCGCCGAACCGGCGCGCGTCGTCCCCATCCTCGCCTTCGCCGGCATCGTCGTGGCGGTGATGCAGACCCTGCTCGTCCCGGTCATCAAGGACCTGCCCGAGCTGCTCGGCACCGCCCCCTCGAACGCCACTCTGGGTGATGACCGCCACCCTCCTCGCCGGCGCCGTCTCCACCCCGATCATGGGCCGCCTCGGCGACCTCGCCGGCAAGCGCCGGATGCTGCTCACCAGCCTCGCGATCATGGTCGTCGGCTCGCTGGTCTGCGGATTCATCGGACAACCTGCTCGTGATGATCGTCGGCCGTGCGCTGCAGGGCTCGCCATGGGCGCGATCCCGCTCGGCATCGGCCTGATGCGCGACATGCTGCCGCGCGAGAAGCTCGGCTCGGCGATGGCCCTGATGTCCTCCTCCATCGGCGTCGGCGGCGGTCTCGCGCTGCCGCTGGCCGCGCTCGTCGCCCAGCACGCCGACTGGCACGCGCTGTTCTTCGGCGCGGCGGACTCGGCGTCCGGTCGATCGTCCTCACCCTGGTCTTCGTCCCGGAGAGCCGCTGCGCGCGCAGGGCACGTTCGACGTGGCCGGCGCCCTCGGCCTCCCCTCGGCCTGGTCCTCTTCCTGCTGCCGATCACCAAGGGCAGCGACTGGGGCTGGGGTCGGGCACCACGCTCGGCCTGTGTCACGCCGCGGCGCTCGTCGTGCTCCTCGGCTGGGGCGCGATGGAGCTGCGCCTGATGGCGCCGCTGGTCGACCTGCGCACCACGGCCCGCCGCGAGGTGCTCTCACCAACCTCGCGTCGATCATGGTGGGCGTCGCCTTCTACGCGATCTCCTGGTCCTCCCCCAGCTGCTCAGCTGCCGTCCGCCACCGGCCACGGCCTCGGCCAGTCGATGGTCGTCGCGGGTCTGTGCGTGGCGCCGCTGGGCCTGACGATGATAGCTCACGGCGCCGGTCTACGCCCGCCTGTCCGCGGAGTTTCGGCCCGCAGGTCACGCTGATCCTCGGCATGCTGATCATCGCGATCGGCTACGGCGCGGGCCTCGGCCTGATGAGCGCCGCCTGGCGAGACGATCGTGATCTCGGTGGTCGTGGGCGCGGGCATCGGCCTCGCCTACTCCTCGCTCCCCGCGCTGATCATCACGCGCGCGGTCGACCCGTCCGAGACGGGCGCGGCCAACGGCCTCAACACCCTGATGCGGTCGATCGGCACCTCGGTGTCGTCGGCGGTCATCGGCATGGTCCTGGCCAACACCGCGCACCAGGCGCACGGCGTGGCCGTCCCCACGATGCACGGCTTCCACATCTCGTTCCTGATCGCCACCGCCGCGAGTCGCGGTGGGCGTCCTGCTCGCCGTCTTCCTGCCGAAGCGCAGCACGGCCCCGCCGGACAGCTGCGGGCCAGCAGCGAGAGGAGCGCCAACCTGGCCCGCGCCGAGGAGCTGCTCGCCGCCTTCCGCGGCCGGGTCCTCGACCCGGCGGGCGCTCCCGTGGCCCGTGCCAGGTGACCCTGATCGACCGTCGCGGCCGCCAGGCGGGCGCGGCCCTCACGGACGCCGACGGCGGCCCTACGCGCTCACGGTCCCGACGGGCGGCTCGTACGTCCTCGCGGCCACGGCCTCCGGCCACGCGCCGCGCGCCTCGGCCGCCACGCACCACGGCGAGGACCGGGCGGTCGACGTGGACCTGGCCCTGGAGGCGCTCGCCGAATCGGTCCGGTAGGGCGGCCGGCGGAGCTGCGGGCAGCTCGGTCGGTCCCGACGAGGAGACGCGTCGCGCACAGGTGTGCGACGCGTCTTTCCTTGTCCGGCGGCTCCCGATACCGTGCCGAGCCGACGGCCGAGCAGAGGGGGACGATCGCAGTGCGGCGATACGACTGGTTACGGCGGATCCACCGGCTCGACCCCGATCGGGACTACCACGAGATCTACGGGATCAGCACGGCCCACGAGTTCCCCTGGGACTTCATGCAGGCCCTCGGGTTCGCCCTGTACCGCACGTACGCCGTGCCGAGCATCGGCCGGCTCCTCGCCGGGACGGGCGAGTTCACCGGGCGGCCGCAGAAACGCTACGACGACACGGTGCTCATCCTCGACGCCATCGGCGAGCACGGCATGGAGTCCGAGCAGGGCGCACCGCGATCCGCCGGATGAACCAGATGCACCGCGCCTACGACATCCCCGACGACGACCTCCGCTACGTCCTGGCCACGTTCGTCGTCGTCCCCAAGCGCTGGATCGACGACTACGGCTGGCGGAAGCTGTCCCCGCACGAGGTGCGGGCGAGCACCAACTACTACCGGGCGCTGGGACGACGCATGAACATCTCCGGCATCGGAGACCTACGCCGGGTTCGAGACGCTCATGGACGACTACGAGCGCCGCCACTTCGCCTACGACAAGGGCGCGTTCGCGGTGTCGGAGGCGACCCTCGACCTGATGGCGTCCTTCTACTCCCGGCCCGTTCCGCGCGGCGATGCGCACGGCGTCCCTGTGCCTGATGGACCGCCGCTGCGCGCCGCGTTCGGCTACCAGGACCCGCCCGGCGCCGTCCAGGAGCGGTCCGCGGCGGGATGCGGCTGCGCGGCCGGTTCGTCCGGCTGCTGCCGCCCGCCGCACGCCGCACCACGCCCGCGAGAGCCGCAACGTGCGGGGCTATCCGAACGGCTACTAAGGTGGCCGACCTCGGCACGTTCCCGAACGGCGCGGGCTGCCCGCGCGGAAACTCGAAGGACAAGCCAGGCCGGACAGTAGCCTCGCCCGTCATGAGCTGGCTGCCCGACGACTTCGTCCACCCGTCCACGTCCCGTGCCCGGCACGGCACTGCACCTCCGCCCGATCCGGGAGGCGGACGCCCGATCGACCATCCGCCGTGATGGGCTCCCGCGAGCGCCTGTGGAGATCTTCGGCCCCGCCTGGGCTGGCCGCCGAGACGATGAGCTACGAGGCGGACCGGGTCGACCTGCTGCGGCACGAGATAGCGAGATCGCCGCGCACCAGTCGTTCAACTACGCGCTCTGGACGAGGACGAGACCGCCCTCCTCGGCTGCGTGTACATCGACCCGCCCGAGCGCGCCGTGCGCCGACGGCGAGATCTCCTGGTGGGTGGTGGACGACCTCGTGGGCAGCGAGAGCAGTGAGCGCGCGCGGTCGACGCGCTGGTCCCGCGCTGGATCGCCGCCGACTGGCCGTTCCGGCAGCCCCTGGGCTCATCGGCCGCGACATCGGCTGGCAGGACTGGCTGGCGCTGCCGCAGCTCCCGTAAGCGCGTCCCTGGCACGCCCTTGGCCCGTCCCTGCACGTCCTTGCCGGGCCACGGCAGCCGGTGTCCCGCGCAGACCGCCGCGGGGCCTCGTGTCCTGCCGTTGCCCCGCGCGGACAATGAGGCCGAGCGGACGATGACGACACGGACGAGGGCCACGGCGCAGAGCACGCGGCCGAGGAGGAGCGGCGCGGACCGGCGGTCGGCGGGCGGGTGCGGAGCACCGGCGTCGCGCTGATCCTGGCGTCCCTCGCGGCGGCGGTGCTCGGCGCCCTCGCGTTCGCGGTGTGGCTGCCCCACGACCGGGAGCGCTACCAGGCCTACGGCGCGGCCCCTGTCGTGCCAGGCGCACGCGCCGCGGCTGGACTGCTCGAGCATCTGGCACCTCACCGTCGTGGACGTGGTCGACGAGAGCTCGGGCAAGACTCAGCCGGCACGAGGCGACGCTGAAGGACGGCGACGCGTGGCGGGGCGAGGTCGACTTCGGCGACCCCGGCCCGCTCCTGGAGCGGCTGCGGAAGGACGACCGGGTCACCGCGACCGCCGGCGCGGCGAGATCATGGCGCTCGACAAGCGACGGCGTCCGGCAGAACACCTCCGAGGCGCGCGCGCGACGAGCTCCAGATGAACGCCGCGCTGGGCACGGGCGCCGCGCTGCTCGCCGTGCAGACCTTCGTGCTCGGTGCGGTGCGCGCTCGGCCAGGCCGCGCGATCCGGCCCCTTCACCTGGGACCGGTACGGCGCGCGGCTGTTCTTCACGATCCTCGCCGTCACCTTCGGGGTGGGACTGCCCGCCGTGTGCTGGGCATCCCGTGGTGGATCGTGCCGTCGTCGCGGTGCCCGTCGCGCTGGGCGCGGCGGTGCACTGGTACCGCAGGCCGTCAGCGCCGGCGTCGAACCCGGCTCTGAGCCGAGGAGCTCGGACACGTCGGCGCCGACCGGAGTTCGCGCGGCCCGGCGCCGCGGCGGAACAGCCGGGCCGGGCGCCCGCCCTCCACCGTGGCGCGCTCCCCGTCGACCCGCAGCCACGAGCCCTCCCGGAGCCGAGCACCGGCACGTCGTTCTCCTCCAGGAACTCGGTGAGCCGCTCCTCGCGGGTCTCGCCCTTGTGCGTGGAGGACGGATCCGGGTCGAGGTAGTGCGGGTTGATCTGGAGGGGACCAGGCCCAGCGTCGCGAAGGACGGGGCTGCACGATCGGCATGTCGTTGGTCGTGCGCAGCGTCGGCGCGGCCATGTTGGTGCCCGCGCTGGCGCCCATGTACGGCAGACCGGCCCCCACCGCCTTGATCAGGGCGTCCGCAGACCCGTGCGGTACAGCGCGCTCAGCAGCCGGAAGGAGTTGCCGCCCCGATGAACACGGCGTCCGCGGAGGCCAGTCGGGCCAGCGGGTCGCCGCCCTCGTGGACGCCGTGCACCTCGATCCCGGCGCCCTCCAGCGCGCGCGCGCACTTCGCCGTGTCAGGCGTCGTGGTCGGCGAGCGCGTACGGCACGAACGCGAGGCGGGCCTGCGGCGGCAGGAAGCCGGTGACGGTGTCGAGGGCGTGCTCCAGGTAACCCCGGCCGTACTGGGTGGAGTTGGAGAGCAGCAGCAGATCTCACGACGGGGTCGCTCCTATCAACGGGCGGTGCGGGTGGGTCAGTCGGTGGCGCGGGCGCGGCGGGTGCGCTGCGGCGGATGGGTGAGGCGGCGCTCCAGGAGCCGGGCGGCCCGGCGCAGCGCGTCGAGGCGACTGTCGGGCCCGTCGGGAAGCGCGCCTCTGGCGGCGCCGAGGCTGAGGCTCCCGTACGGCTCGCGGCCGAGCGAAGACGGGGACGGCGACGGTGCCGATCCCGGCGTCGTACTCGCCGACCGTCCACGCGTACCCCTGCGCCCGGATGGCGAGGAACTCCCGCTCCAGCTCATCCGGTCTCGGTCTGCGTGCGTGCGCTCCGTGAAGCGGGCCATGGGGCGGCCCCGGAAGAGGCGGTGGCGCTGCTCGTCGGGGAGGAACGCGTAGTACGACTTGCTGGTGGCGCCCGCGTGCGCCGGGTACAGCTCGCCGACCAGCGGGTAGTAGCGCAGCGGTCCTTCCTCGCCCTCGACGGCGGCCACGCACCGCATGTGGAAGTTGTCGGGGAGGCAGGACTAGGACCGTGCCGCCGGTCGCGGCGCGCAGCTCCTCCAGGACCGGTCCGGCGAGCAGTTCCAGCGGGCCCGAGCGCTCCCAGAGCCGGCCGAGCGCAGCACCGCCGGGCCGATCCGGTACCGCCGCGTCGCCGGGTCGGAGACCAGGAAGCCGCGTCCGGCCAGCGTCGACAGCAGCGCTGCGCGACCGACGTGTCCCAGCCGAACTCGGCGGCGACCTCCGTCACGCCCCAGTCGGGGCGCGTCCGCTCGAAGGCCAGCAGCGCGAGCAGGGCCCGGTCGACGGTCTGCAGCGCGCCGGCCGGGGTCTTCCGGTCGAGCGGGATCTCCGGCACGCCATCTCACCATCCAGACCTGAATTGCAATAACGGGAAACAGTTGCCGACAACGCTATCCGATCCCGAATCTGCTGTCAGCACCGGTGGAAACCGCGACCGGGCGCAGCGCAGTGAGAGGGACCCGCATGTTGAAGTACGTCCTCGACGTCGTCGAGCTGCTGGACGACCCCGATGCCGACGGCAAGCGCGCCGTCGCCTATCTCGACTCGGTCGCGGGCCCTGAGGGCTCGGGCGCCGAGGTCACCACCGTCGACGGCGAGCGCGGGTCCACCGACTTCGTGCTGCGTCCGCATCCGCCAGGGCCGCAGCCGCGGCGGCAGCGCCCGCACGCTCGGTGTCGTCGGCCGCCTCGGCGGGGTCGGCGCCCGGCCCGAGATGACCGGCCTGGTCTCCGACGCGGACGGCGCCGCCGCCGCGCTCGCGACCGCCGCCAAGCTCCTCGACATGCGCCGCCGCGGCGACGTGCTCGACGGGGACGTGGTCGTCGCCACGCACGTCTGCCCGGACGCGCCGACCGCGCCGCACGACCCGGTCCCGTTCATGGACTCGCCGGTCGACATCGCCACGATGAACCGGCACGAGGTGACCGAGGACATGGAGGCCGTGCTCTCCATCGACACCTCACCAAGGGCAACCGCATCATCAACCACAAGGGCCTCGCCCTGTCCCCCACCGTGAAGGAGGGTGGTGCTGCGGTGAGCGAGCAGCTCGGCGAGCTGCTCGCCGTCGTCACCGGTGAGCCGTTGGTCACGTACCCCGTGCACCACGCAGGACATCACCCCGTACGGTAACGGTGCACACCACATCACTTCGATCCTGCAGCCGGCCACGGCGACCGCCGCCCCGGTCGCCGCCTCGCGGTCACTCTCGGCCGCCGCGGTCGGCTGCCAGACCGGCAGCAGCCAGCCACGCGACGACATCGCGGCCGCGGCATCCGGTCCTGCCGTCAGATGACCGCGCAGGCCTCCCTGGCGGCGGGCGCCTCCCTTGACTTCCACGACGCCGCGGAGTTCGACGCTCCCGCGTGAGCCGCCACGGCATCGCTTCGCGCCCACCTCGGCAGTCCTCGGCGGCGCACCACGGATGCCGCGACGCCATGGCCACTCGCACAGCAGAAGAACGTGGGCAGCGACGACCACGCGCCGTCCAGAGTCCGGGACAAGCGGCTCGGCTTCTGGACGATGCTGCTCCAGTGGCTCGCCCAGTCGGGGTCCATCTCGCAGCTTTCACGCTGGGCGCCACCATCGGCGTCGGCATGACCTTCGGCGACGCCTTCCTCGCCTCTCACACTGGGCGCGGTCATCCTCGAAGTCGTGATCTTCCTGATCGGCATGGCGGGCATGCGCGAGGGGCTCGCGACGCCGCTGCTGACCCGCTGGGTCGGCTTCGGGCGCAACGGCTCGGCGCTCGTCAGCTTCGTCATCGCGGTCAGCCTGGTGGGCTGGTTCGGCGTACAGAACACGATCTTCGGCAACAGCGTCTCGTCGCTCAGTCGGCGGCCCTGTCGTACCGGGCTGCGTGCGTCGTCGCGGGCCTGGCCATCACGGTCCTGGTCATCTTCGGCTCGCGCTACATGGCGATCTCAGCGAAGATCGTGACGCCCCTCTCTTCGCGATGGTCGCTCTGGTCCGTGATCGACGCGCTCGGCGTGAGCACTCGCTCGGCGACCTCGATCTGCTCCCGCCGCCCGGCCAGGCCATATCCCGCTCTCGGTCGCCGCGACCGCCATCGCGGGCGGCTGCATGACGGGCGCGATCGTCGCCCCGGAGATGACCCGCGACAACAAGAAGGGCAGCCACGTCTTCCCGCAGAGACGCGCGTCCTCGGCGATCCTCTCCGAGCGGCGATCGTCGGCCGACCGGCGTGCTCCTCGGCCACATGAAGTCAAGAGCACCGAGGTCTCGCAGATCGTGCTCTCCACGTCCGGCGTCTTCGGCGTCCTCTGCTCGTCCTGATGTCGACCGCGAAGATCAACGACTGGAACCTGTACGGCTCCTCGCTCGGCGTCGTCAACTTCTTCCAGGCCAGTCTTCAAGAAGCGCCTGCGCGCGGCGCCGTCACCATCGCCCTCGGCATCGCGGGCACCGTCCTGTCGGCGGTCGGCATCATGACCCACTTCACCGACTTCCTGACGGTCCTCGGCGTGGCCATATCCCGCCCACCGGCGGCATCGTCGTCGCCGCCGAGTACCGCGGTGCGCGCCGGATGCGCAAGCCGCTCGATCGACGACCCGGAGGCGGGCACGCCGCCCACCATACGCCTCCACTCCGGGTGCCGATGTCCCCGTCGTCATCTGGGCCGCGGCCTTCTGCGTCGGCAAGTTCTACGACGGCAGGCATCCCGGCCCTGAACTCCCTCGCCACCGCGTCCGTCCTCTTGGCTACCGTGCTCGGCCTGCTCGGCTGGGTCAGGACGTGTACGGCACCACCACCCTGGCGGACGACGAGGACGCGCTCCCCGCCGCCGCCGAGCAGACCCCCGTAGGAGCGGTGCACGACCACCCTTGCTTCCGAGGACGCCCAGCGCGAGGTCGTCGAGCTCTGCGCGCCGAGCTGATCCGCTTCGACACGTCGAACCCGACGAGCGACGAGCGGCCTGCGCCGCTGGGTCGAGGGCCGGCTGGCCGAGGCCGGCATCGCGTCCGAGTTCGTCGAGAGCGCGCCCGGCTCGGGCCAGCGCGTCATCGCCCGTATCGAGGGCGCCGACCGCTCGCGCTGGTGCGCCCGCTCGTCCACGGTCACCTGACGTCGTCCCGGCCGACGCGGCCGAGTGGCAGGTGCCGCCGTTCTCCGGCGATATCCGCGACGGCTACTCCTGTGGGCCGCGGCGCCATCGACATGAAGGACACGGTCGCCGTGATGCTGGCGACCGCCCGGCACTTCGCGCGGACGGGCACGAAGCCGTCCGCGACCTGCGCTCGCGTTCCTCGCGGACGAGGAAGCAGGGGCAAGTTCGGCGCGCCTGGCTCGTCGAGCACCGGCCCGACCTGTTCGAGGGCGTCACCGAGGCGATCGGCGAGGGCGGCGGCTTCTCGTACGCGCTCGACGACACCCGGCGCCTCTACCCGATCGAGAACGCGCAGCGCGGCATGGCCTGATGGAGCTGACCGCGAACGGCCGGGCCGGGCACGGATCGTCGCCGAACGACGAGAACGCCGTCACGGACCTCGCCGAGTCCTCACCCGCATCGGCCGCCACACGTTCCCCGTCCGTCTCATCGAGCCGGTGCGCGCCCTGCTCCAGGAGGCCGCCGACCTCAAGGGCGTGAAGCTCGACTTCGAGGCGGAGGACCTGACGCCGAACTGGCTAGCTGGGTCACGTCGCCGACTTCATGCAGGTGGTGCTCCGCAACTCCGCGAACCCGACCATGTTCACGGCCGGCTACCAGACGAACGTGATCCCGGGAAGGCGACGGCCCGCGTCGACGGCCGCTTCCTGCCCGGCCACGAGCAGGAACTCGTCGACACCATCGACGCGTTGCTCCTCCCGTCCATGTCTCCCGCGCGTGGGTCAACCACGACATCGCCATGGAGACGACGTTCGACGGCCCGCTCGTCGACGCCATGTGCGACGCGGTGCGCGCCGAGGACCCGGACGGCCACCGGTCCCGTACTGCAACCCGGGCGGCACCGACGCCAAGGCCTTCACCTAAGCTGGGCATCCGCTGCTTCGGCTTCAAGGGCCTGAAGCTGCCGGCCGACCTCGACTACGGGCGCCTCTTCCACGGCGTCGACGAGCGGGTCCCGCTGGAGGGCTGCGCTTCGCGCGGGTGATGACGCCCGGCTGTGGCAGGGCTGCTGAGCGGCCGGCCGGCGGCGTACGGCAGCATGTGGGCATGACCACGACCAGCGCCCGTCCCGCCGCCGACGTCCTCGCCGCCTTCGAGAACGCCAAGGGTTCATGCCCCTCGGCGAGGGCCTCGCGCTGTACGCCGCCGCGGTCGAGGCCGCGGCGCTCGGGCTGCCACTCCTGGAGGTCGGCACGTACCGCGGCCGCTCGACGATCCTGCTCGCCGACGCCGCCCGGGCCGCCGGGGTCACGGCCCTGACCGTGGACCACCACCGGGGCAGCGAGGAGCGAGCAGCCGGGCTGGGACTTCCACGACCCGGAGACCGTCGACCCGGCCGTCGGGCGCATGGACACACTGCCCACCTTCCGGCTGCACGCTGCACGCGGCGGGCCTGGAGGACCACGCGGTGGCACTGGTCGGAAGGTCCCCGCAGGTCGCCAAGGTGTGGGGCGGCAGGCTCGGCCTCGTCTTCATCGACGGCGGCCACACCGACGAGCACGCCACCGCCGACTACGAGGGCTGGGCCCCGCACGTCGCCGACGGCGGGCTGCTCCTCATCCACGACGTGTTCCCCGTCAAGCGTACGACGAGTGGACGGGACAGGCCCCGTACCGCGTGTACCAGCGGGCACTCGCGTCCGGGGCGTTCACCGAGGTCTCGGTGTGCGACTCGTTGCGCGTCCTGCGCCGAACGGGCGCGGGGATCTGAGGGCGCGGTTAGGCTCGCCTGGTGTCGTACGACGGTCCGGATCCCGATGGCTTTGATGACTACTACAACAACCTCGCGAACTCCGCACGTCCGTCTGAACTGGCGGCCGATGCTGATCGCCTCGCCGCGCTCGTCCCGACGAGCGCTCGCCGCGTGGCTGATCTGGCAGGTCGTGAGCGGTCCGGCCGAGAGCGAACCGCCGAAGGTGCTGCTCGGCCCCCGGTCAGTCGTCGACGTCGTCGGCGGCGTCGGCCGTCGCCGTCGGACGCGAAGGAGCCGAGCGCGTCGCCGCGCGCGCCGAAGTCGTCCGCGTCTCGCCGTCGAAGTCCGCGCCGAAGAAGTCGTCGAAGCCCGCGGGGGCGGCTCAGGGACCGCTCGCGGGCAAGGTCGTCGTCATCGACCCGGGTCACAATCCGGGTAACTTTCGGCACCCGGCCGATATCAATCGCAGCGTGAACGTGGGCAACGGCTCCACGAGTGCGACACCACCGGGACGTCCACCAACGCCGGTTACACGGAAGCCCAGTTCACTCTGGACGTGGCACGCCGCATGAAGGTCATCCTCGAACAGCAGGGCGCCACCGTGCAGTTGACGCAGAACGGTGACCGGGCCTGGGGCCCCTGCGTCGACGAGCGGGCGGATCGGCAACAGCGCCGAGGCCGATGCCGTGGTCTCGGTCCACGCGGACGGTTCCGCCGCGGGCAACCGCGGCTTCCATGTGATCCTTCCCGCATCCGTGCACGCGGGCGCCGCGGACACCCGTCCGATCGTCGCCTCCTCGCGCGACTCTCGGCGAGCGGGTCGCGGGCAAGTTCCTCCAGGTCACGGGCAGCCCCCGTCAGAACTACATCGGCGGCGGCACCGGCCTGGACACCCGTAGTGACTCTGGGCGGACTCAATCTGTCGAAGGTTCCCAAGGTCTTCGTCGAATGTGGCAACATGCGGGACTCCCAGGACGCGGGCCGGCTGACCTCCGGCTCCTGGCGGCAGAAGGCGGCTCAGGGCCTGTCTGAGGGAATCGTGAGTTTCCTGCGCGGGTGACCGTCACGCTATGGATCTCGGCAGACACCTCCAGTCGGCGGACGATAGTGTCCTCCGTACGATGAGGGCCACCCCGTGCTTGGCGCCGCCTCCTCCGAAGACGAGACGACTGAGAAGGACCTGAAGTGAATATCCGCTCCCTCACTCGAGGCGACGGCGTGGTGATCGGAGCAGCGGTGTTGCTGTTCATCGCCTCGTTCCTCGATATCTACTCCGCCGACGACGCTCCGGACAGCGTCGACTTCCCGAACGCGTGGGAAAGCGGCCCGATCCTGATGAGCGTCGTCCTCTCGGGGATCATCGGAGCCGTCCTCATCGTGGTGGCCCGCGGTCTGCCGCAGCCGCGCAAGGTCGCCGGTCTCGACCTCGGCCAGTTCGGCGTCGCCGCCACGGTGTTCGCCGCGTGGGGCGCGCTCGCCAACATCTTCGACCCGTTCAGCGGCGTCAACAACCTCGGCGGTTCGAGCGACTCCGGTGTCGACGCCGGCATCGGCCTCATCCTCGCCCTCATCGCCACGCTGGTCATGGCCGCCGCGGCCGTCGCCACCCCCCTGGTCCCCGCCCTCAAGGCGGGCCCTCGTCGGTGCGCCGCGTCCGCAGCAGCCGCAGCCGTACGGCGGGCAGCCGCAGGGTGGTTACGGGTACCCGGGCGCCCAGCAGCCCGGCCCCGGCCAGCCGTACGGTGCCCAGCCCGGCCAGCCCGGCCCGGGCCAGCCCTACGGCGGTCAGCCGCAGCAGGGCGCCGCTCCGGCGCCGCGGCAGCCGTCGCAGGGCGGGCAGCCGGGTGCGGCGGACTTCTCGCCGTTCTGGTTCGCCGTGCCGGTGCCGCGCCCGCTGTACGCGGAGGACGGCTCGCCGTCGCCGATCGCCGAACTGGCGCCCGGCACCTGGTACTTGGCCGTCGAGCAGCGCGGTCCCGGCCTGGTCGCCAGACGCAGGGCGGCCGTCGCGGCGTCCTCAGGACACCACCGGCATCCAGCGCGGCTGACGCGCCCGCCGAGCCGCAGAGGCCCCTCGCCCGTCTTCCGGGCGAGGGGCGCTTTCGCGTGCAGTCCCTCGGAGAAACAGACCTGACGCACCGTCAGTTGACCTGGAGGGCGCGCATGCGGCTAGGAAGTCGCACTCGGCTACTGCGCGGCGAACCCGGACCACCTCCAACTGGTGCGCGACGCGGAGGAGTTGGGCTACGACTCGGTCTGACCGCGGAATCGTGGGGCAGCGACGCGTTCACCCCGCTCACCTGGTTCGCCGCGCACACGTCCCGGATCCGGCTGGGCACCGCCATCGCGCAGATGGCCGCCCTGCTCCCCACCACGACCGCCATGCACGCGCTCACCCTCGACCATCTGTCGGGCGGGCGGATGATGCTCGGGCTCGGCCTGTGCCCGGGCCGCAGGTCGTCGAGGGCTGGTACGGGCGGCCGTTCCCGAAGTCGCCGCTGACGGCCACCCGCGAGTACGTCGACGTCGTGCGGCAGGTGCTGCGGCGCGAGGGGCCGGTGGAGGTCGAGGGCCGGTTCCACTCCCATCCGTACCGGGGCGAGGACGGACCGGGCTCGGCAAGGCGCTGAAGCCGATCACCCACCGCTGCGCGCCGATCTGCCGCTGCTGCTCGGCGCCGAGGGCCCGAAGAACATCGCGCAGACCACGCGGATCGCCGACGGCTGGCTGCCGCTGTACTGGTCGCCGACCCGGACCGACGTCTACGAGGCGTCCCTCACCGATCTTCGCGACGATTTCATGATCGCGCCGATGGCCCGTGCCAAGGTCTGCGACGACGTCGCCGAGGGGCTGCTGCCCGTCAAGGCGATGCTCGGCTTCTACATCGGCGGCATGGGACACGCGACCCGCAACTTCCACGCCGACCTGATGGCACGGATGGGGTACGAGGCCGAGGCGCGGCACATCCAGGAGCGCTGTTCGCCGAGGGGCGCGCGAGGAGGCGGTGCTCGCCGTGCCGGACGCGTTCGCCGACGAGATCTCGCTCGTCGGCCCGCGGCAGCGGATCGCCGAGCGCCTCGACCTGTGGCGCAGGGGCCGGTGACGGACCTGCTGGTCCTGTCGCCCGACCCCCACACCCTCAAGGTGCTGGCCGGGCTCAACGCGTGAGCCGGGCCGCCCGTCTCAGCGGAATATGGCCACCGCGTCCAGCGTGAGCTCGCCCGCCGCCGGGTTCCAGGCGCGTACCTTGCCGAGGCAGCGCGCCCGGAACTCGCCCGTGTAGTAGTCCTCGTTCTTCAGCTCCTCGGCGATGCCCTCCTTGAAACAGGTGACTCTTGACCTTGGCGCCGGAGTCCCGGCCGCCGTACGGGGCGTACAGGATGACGTCGTGGTCGGGCGTCTCGGTGGCGGTGAAGCGGCCCGTGACTCGAGACGAACTCGGTGGTCACCCTGGACAGGGGAACCGGCGACCCGGCGCCCGCCTGCCCCTCCTCGGCGTCCTCGGCGTCCTCGGTGAGCACGTGCGCGAGGCGCCGGGTGGGGTCAGCCGGCCGGTGGTCAGGTCCACGTCGACGACGTTGTCCTCCTTGCGGAGGGTGTCCATCAGCAGCCGGATGACCGTGATGGGCGTGATCTCCTTCAGATACGTGGTGAGCGTCTCCCGCGTCGTTGAGCCATCCAACTGGGCCCTCCACGACCGGGGACTCTGGCCTTGGCGCCGATGCCGACGACTGGTCTTCGTCGACTCGGCGACCTCCTGTTCCATGGCCGCCAGGAAGCCGCTGGACTTGTAGAGGTTCATGATGCGCTGCTCGTGGAGGTAGAAGCACAGGCCGGGGATGGTGCCCCGGTTCGGGGCCCTGGCCGCGGCGCGCGCCGAGCGCGCGGGCCGCCGCGTACCGGACGACGACCAGGCAGAGCGCGGCGGTCACGCACCACAGGGCCATCTCGGGCCAGAGCCACAGGCTCCACCACGTACGGTCAAAGACACCCACGGATCTCCTTGAAGGCGTCGGAGAGGGAGGAGGACGGGGCGGCGGCGACGGTGCGGCCGCCGGTGTCCCAGGGCCGCGCGGCGCAGTGCAGCCGTGTCGGCCTCGCCGATCGGGACCGGGTACGTCGGGGTCCGGGGCTGCCCGGCGGCGCGGGCCGTGAACTCGGCATAGCTGATGCCCGCGTTGCTGGCGCCGTCCGTCATCAGGACGATCGCGACGGGACGGCCGGGGTCCTCGGCGAGGGAGCGGGCCGCGACGGCGCGGCCGTGGTCCAGGGCCGACCAGACGGCCGTGGCGTTCGCGAAGTCGCCGCGCGCCACGAGGGAGTCGAGCGCGTCCAGGTCCCGCCGCCCGCGGACCGTGACCGTGCGCTCGTCGAGCACCGTGCCGCCGAACCGCACCACCGTGATCCGCTCGCCCCGGTAGAAGCGGGCGAACTTGCCCGAGGCCGTCCGGTCGGCGCCGCTGAGTCCGGCGAACGCGGAGCGCAGCGCGGCGATCCGCGTGCCCCGCATGGACGTGGAGAAGTCCAGCAGGAAGACGATGTGGTCGGAGGTGGCGCCGCGGGCCGGGTCGCCGTAGTCCGCGAGCAGCCGGTCGACGACGGAACGCCGGTCGGGGTAGGACAGGGCGTTGCCGATCGGCGCCCTCAGCTCGCGCACCCGCGGCAGGTCCTGGCCGGCCGGGCGGCGCCACGTGGTCCGCATCAGCCGCTGCTGCACGTCGGCGCCGAGCAGCCAGTCGACGACCTTGCGGTAGGCGTCGTGCCGGGCCGGGTCGAGCAGCAGCAGCGGGAAGTCGGACAGGACCGTGCCGTCCTCGGGCCGGACGATGGTCAGCGGGTGTGCGAGGCGGCCCGCGGCGTTGAGGGCGAGCAGTTCGTTCTCGTGGGCGATGAGCGCGTCGGCGCGGTCGGGCCGACGGACGTAGGCGTCGATCAGGTCGGCGGTCGTGGGTCCCGTCATCACCTGGCCCGACTTGAACCCGCGCAGCCGGTCGCAGGACACGTCCTGGACGCGCAGGGCGCTCGCCGGTGCCGGCCGCCGCGGTGGCGACGCCGACGAGGGCGGCGCGGCCGGTGTCGCTGCGCCGGGGGTCCGGCATCCCGAAGCGGAGCGCGCCGTCGGCGGCGGCGTCGGCGAGGTCGGCCCAGGTCGGCGGCCGCCGCCGGTGCGGGCCCGCAGCCTGCGGGCCGCGTCGGCGTCGACTCCGACGACGACCGGCGAGCGCATGATCGTGGTGGACTCGGGGCGGGCCCCGCCCTGCCGGGCCGCCTGGCGGGCGAGCAGGAAGGAGCGGTCGGAGGCGGGCCACGCCAGATCGTAGGAGGCACGGTCGGTGAGGTCGGGGGTGGCGGTGTAGTCGATGTCGAGGGTGACACCGGTGTCGTGCGCGAGATCCTTCAACAGGGGCCGCACATCGGCGAGTTCGGGCCCGGCCAGGACCCTCAGGGTCACCTTGTCCGGGCCGCCGGAGCAGCCGCCCGCCGCCAGTACCGCGCACGCCAGGAGGAGCATGCAGACGGCGAGCGGGCCGTTCCTGCCCCTCGCGGCGGCCGCGTCCCGCTCACTTCTGCGTCTCCTGCTGCGCTTCCTTCGGTACGGGCGGGCAGTTGCCGACCCGGTTGATGATGCGCTCCAGGTCGTCCAGGTGCGGGGGCGTCGACCTTGGTCCGGTCGGGATTCGGCGTGGGGACCTGTGATGCCGCGCGAGCGCAGGTAGTCGTTGAGCTGCCCGCTGGTGCCCGTCTCGCCGGAGAAGCGGACCCGGAAGCCCAGCTCGATGGCCCGTCGGCGCAGTTCGGGGTCGCTCTCCATGAGGTCGGTGAGCTCGTTCCCCTGTCGTCGATCGCGATCAGCTCGGGCTCGGTGAGGGCCTGCGGCGTGGGTGGTAGAGCAGCACCCGGCTGGTGTCCTGCTCGTGGTGCCGGCGCTGGTGGGAGACCTGGTGGGCCAGGTACTGGTGCTCGTAGATGAGGGAGACCGGCGCGATGTTCTCGCCCTCGTCCGAGAAGTAGCTGTCGGCCTGCTCGTCCGCGGCCATGCCCTGGAGGTTGATGAGGGCTTGATGTCGTCGGCGACGGCGAGGACCGGGTCACCGGCCGCCTCGGGGCGGGTGCGGGGCTGGGTGCCGGGGGCCTGGTTCCCGTTGCGGACGAAGGCGACGAGGCTGAGGTAGGTGCCCGCCGAGTTGGACTCGCAGACGCTGGAGGTGCGCACCAGGACGCGGCCGCTGCTGCTGCGGCCGCGGGCCACCTCGTCGTAGCCGATGTCGTTCCAGGTCCTGCGGGCCTCGATCCGTTCGAGGAACGCGTCCATGCGCAGGTCGTAGTAGAGGGTGGGCCACCGCCCGGCGCCTTCTGCGGGGTCGCGACCCCGGCGCGCACGAGGGTCTGGGCGTAGTCCCGAACGTCCGAGCACGAGCGGGGTCACGAACGGCCGGGCCGTGCGCATCGAGCGAGCCTCGCGGGCCATGACCAGCTCTCGCCGCCGGCTGCCCCGACGGGAACACCACGTCCATGCCCTCGAAGGACTGCTCGGCGATGCCGCGCGAGCGAGCCGGTGGATGTCGACGCGATGCCGTGCTTCAGCAGCAGGCGCTGGACCTCGGGGTCCTTGAAGTAGTCCGACTTGAGGCCATCTTGGCCTCGATGACGTCGATGCGGTCGAAGGGCCGCAGCGCGTTGCCCGTGACGGTGAGCGCGACGAGGCCGGCGACGGCCAGCGGCGTGGCTACCAGGATGTGCCACGGGTGACGTCGCCGCCCCCGCGCGCGCCGCGTGGCGAGCCGGGGCTCCGTGACGGTGATGGGCGGTGCTGTGCCGTGGTCGGCCACCGGACTCTCCTGCCTCTCCCGGGGGCAGGATCATCAGGGACCACAGCGAACGGCGTGCGGCGGAGCGGCGAACTCCAGGCGAACCACCCGTCACGAGACGGGAGGTCAACTCCCGTCAACTCCCCTCAGGAGCCGGCGAGTTGGGAGTGCCGACGGCACCTTGTCCGTCACTGTGGCACCGGCGCTCTTCCCGGCGCGTCCTTGACGTTGTTGATGATGTCGTCGAACGACGAGGAGACCGAGTCGACGCCGTCGCCCTTGCGCAGCTTGCTCGGCAGGTCCTTCAGGGACTCGATGCCGGCCGCGAGCGGTGCGACCGCCTTGGAGAGCGTCGGGTCGCCCTCGGCGTTCTTCTACGGCGGCCTTCAGCCGGCTGTACGTGAAGGCGCCCGCGACACCGGCCTTGATCAGGGCGAACTTTCACGGCCGTCGGCGCCGTTCTTGAACTTGCCCGCGCGCCACGGCTTCACTGATCCACTGGTAGCTGGTCCCCGGCCGCGAGCCCGGCGTTCGCCCGACGAACCGGGTCTCCGCGAACTTCTGCCGCTCGGCGGAGCTGGTCGCCGTCGGGCTGGCGGCCGCGTCGCTGTCGTCTCCGCCGCACGCCGTGGTTCCGGCTGAGCAGGGCGCCGCACAGGAGGACGGCCACGACCATGCGGCGTACGGGCTGGGCGAAACTGGGTCACCACGGGTACCTCCGGGGCGGCTGGGGCTGCACTTCCGCACGCGTCACCCTGAGGTCGGGCGCTGCGCCACCCGGGCGAGCCCGTCCGTGTTTCCCGGCGAAATCCGGGACAACCGAAATACATGTCTCCGAACCGGCACTACAGAGGCACCAACGAAGCAGCCCGCGTCATCATGATCGTCGCGGACGTCCTGGCCGTGATCCTCGGACTGTGGATCCTGATGTACCTACTGGACGCGAACCGGGGCAACGACCTCGTGCAGTTCGTCCACGACGCGGCGAGCTGGCTGGCCGGCTGGTCCCACGACCTCTTCACGTCCGACGAGGCGTGGGCGCGGGTGGTCGCCGGCTACGGCGCTCGCGGCCGTCGCTCTACCTGTTCGTCGGGCACGCCGTGGCGAACAGGATGCGCAGGTACTGACGAGCCAGGCCCCACTCGGCGAGAAGCTCTCTCCCGCAACCGAGCGGAGCTACACGCAGCAATCCGGTTCGACGCCGGACGGGAGCAGCTCCGCCGAACACTCCGGCACGTCGCGTCGTCCCCGCCCAGCGCCGCCACGGCGAGCAGCACCGATCCGCGGTCCACGTCGTGAGTTCCTCGGGCCACACGGCCCGGTCCTCGAAGACGTAGCCGGTCCAGTAGAGGCCGGTCCGCGATCCCTCAGGTGCTGGATGTCCTGGAGGATCGTGAGGGCACGGCCGGACTCGCCCATCGCCCAGAGGGCGAGGGCGAGTCGGCGCTCTCGCCGCCTCGTCACCCACGGGTTGGGTGCACGACACAGCGCACCCCTGAGCCCGCACGACGAGAACTTCTCCCAGTCGGCCTCGATCCGGTCCTCGCCCCGGCGCCGCGCAGCGCGCCGCCGAGCACCGTAGTACCAGTCCATCAGTAGTGGCGGTTCTTGTCGAGGAACCGCTCGGGGTGGCGCCGGATGGCGTGCCCACGCGCGCCGAGCGCCAACTCCCAGTCGCTGCGGGATTCGACCGCGTCGGCGATGGCGAGTGCGCAGCCCAGCGCGTGGTGGATCGACGAACTGCCGGTCAGCGCAGCGCGTCGTCGACGCGTCCCGTCCGCCTCGCGCTTCCAGCCGATCTGGCCGCCGGGCTGCTGCAGCGAGCACCCACTCGACGGCCGACCGCACCGTCGGCCACATCCGGTCGAGGAACGCCTCGTCCCCCGTCGACAGTAGTGGTGCCAGACGCCCACGGCGACGTACGCGACGAAGTTGGACTCGCGGCCGCGGTCCGTGACGTCGCCGGCGTCGCCGTCCTGGTAGGCGGCGTACCAGGACCCGTCGTCGTTCTGGTGCCGGCCGAGCCAGTCGTAGGCGCGCTCGGCGGCCTCGTGCTCGCCGGCCACGTCGAGCGCCATCGCGGCCTCGGTGTGGTCCCACGGGTCGAGGTGGTGGCCGCGGAACCAGGGTATGGCTCCGCCGGAGCGCTGCACGGCGAGCAGCCCGCGAATCGTCTGTGCGGCCTGATCGGCCGTCAGGACGCCTGGGAGGACGAGGAGTTCGGTCCGCTCCGGACTGCTCACGCAGCGCCCGCTGGCATCGCTTCTTCGGCTGGTTCGGCAGGTGCGGCAGGTGCGGCTTCGTGGCGTACGCGACGAAGCTCTTGCCGACGACCGGGTTGAGCAGCTGCTCGGCGACCCGGGTCAGGGCGGGCTTCTTCATGATGTCCCAGACCAGGAGCTTGTGGTACGCCTTGACCGGCAGCGCCTTGTCGTTGTCGACGCCGAACGCGCACTTGAGCCACCAGTACGGCGAGTGCAGCGCGTGGGCGCGGTGGGTGCCGTACGGCTTGAGGCCGCCTCGCGCATCCGGCCGAGCAGCTCATCGGCCTTGCTAGATGCGTGGATGTGGCCGCCCTCGACCTCGTGGTACGCGTCGGAGAGCGCCCAGCAGACCTTCTCGGGTCCGTAGCGCGGGACGGTGACAGCGGCGATGCGGCCGCCCGGCTTGAGGACGCGCACCATCTCGGCGAGCACACCCTTGTCGTCGGGGATGTGCTCCATCACCTCACTGATGATGACGACGTCGAACGACTCGTCGGGGAAGGGGAGTTGGAGCGCGTCGCCCTCCATGGCCGTCGCGGTGGCGCCCTGCGGGGGCCTCGCCGGCCTCCTTCATGGCGGCGAACCACTGGCGACCCGGCGATCTCCTCGGCGTTCTGGTCGAGCGCGACGACCTGCGCCCCGCGCCGGTAGCACTCGAAGGCGTGCCGTCCGGCCCCGCACCCGAGATCGAGTACGCGGTCGCCCGCGGCGAGCGGAAGCGGGTGAAGTCGACGGTCCGCGCGTGGCCCTGCTTTCCTGAGCGGCTTTCCTGGTGAGGTCGTACGTGAGGTGGGGGCGGCGGAGCGCCGCGGCGCGACGTCCATGGCCGCGCGGTACAGCTCGGCGGTGCTCCCCGGGCGGCGCGCGCCCACGATGAAGCGCTCCAGGACCCGGGCGCGGCCCGCGGCGCCGAGTCCGGCCCGCAGCTCGCGCCGCGAGGAGCCGCTCTCAGGCCCGCGGCGAGGGCGCCCGCGTCACCGGTCGGCACGGCCAGGCAGGTCTCCCCGTCCGGCCCGGCGACCTCGGGATCGTCGCCGCCGGTGGTGGCGACGAGCGGGGTGCCGGTGGCCATGGCCTCGCGGCGGGCAGCGAGAAGCCTTCGTAGAGGGAGGGCACGCACGCGACCTGCGCGGACCGCACCAGGTCGACGAGCTCCTGGTCGGTGATGCCCTGACGAGACCGGATGGCGCCTTCCAGGCGCCGCTACCGCTCGATGGCCGCGGCTGACCGGGCCGTCCTCGGCGCGCTTGCCGACGACGACGAGGTGCGCGTCCGGGTGCTCGGCCCGCACCCGGCGAGCGCCTCGACGAGGAAGACGAGTCCCTTGAGGACGTCGGCGCTGGAGGTCGTCACGATCCGGCCGGGCACCTCCGCCACGGCGGGATCCGGCGAGAAGAGATCGCGTGTCGGCGCCGACGTGGACGACGCTGATCCGGTCCCGGCGCACTCCGAGGTGGTCGGCGATCTCGTCGCGCGAGGTGCCGGAGACGCGTGAGCACGGACGGCAGCCGGCGCGCGACGCGCTTCTGCATCCGCGTGAACGCGTACCAGCGGCGCTTGGACATCCGCTGCTGCCAGCTCTCGGCGGCGTCCAGCTCAGCTGCCGGTCCACCGTGATGGGGTGGTGGATGGTGGTGACGAGGGGCGCGCCCAGGGCGTCGCGAGCCGCCCAACAGCCCGTACCCGAGCGTCTGGTTGTCGTGCACGACGTCGAACCGGGCCGCGCCGGGCGCGCAGATGGCGGCGGGCGCGCAGCGAGAAGGCGTCAGCGGCTCCGAATCCGCCGGTCCACATCGTCCCGACTTCCAGCGCGTCGATCCAGTCGCGGTACTCGTCGCGCTTCGGCGTGCGAAGGGGTCGGGTGGCTGCGGTACAGGTCGAGGCTGGGCAGCTCGGTGAGCGAGAGCCCGCCAGCTCCTCGCCCTCGTCGAGCACGGGGTACGGCGCTGGGCGCCGAGTGACTCCACGCGGTGCCCGAGACGGGCCAGCTCACGGGAGAGGTGCCGTACGTACACGCCTTTGGCCACCGCAGAACGGGTTGCCCTCTGTACGTGAGGAGAGCGATGCGCAACGACTCCGCGGTCACTCCAGGCCACCTTCTCTCCTGCTTGCCCGTGGACATGACCCCTGCTGCCCGTGGACACCACGTGGGGACGCTAATCTAGAACAAGCTTCAGACTTGATCGTTCAATGAGGATCGAATCTACCGGCAGGTAGCCAGCCTGTGACAGGTGGATCAGGTGATTCACGCCACGGCTGGGACGACGGGACACGGAAGCGAACAGATGACTGCTCCGGACGCGAGAAACTCCTCCGCCCTCGACACGCGCTCACGGAGCGGCAGGAGGCCAGGCGCCGCGGATCCTGCACGCGAGCGCCCAGCTGGCGGCGCGCGGCGGCTTCGACGCGGTGCAGATGCGGGAGAGATCGCGGAGTCGTCCCAGGTCGCCCTCGGCACGCTGTACCGCTATTTCCCGAGCAAGGTGCACCTGCTGGTCGCCACCATGCAGGACCAGCTCCAGCTACATGCACACCACGGTCCGCAAGCGCCCGCCGTCCGCCGCCTCGCCGGGCGAAAGGTCGCCGAGTTCAGCTGACGCGCGCCTTCCGCGCCCTGCAGCGCGAGCCGCACCTCGCGGATCGCGACGGTGCGCGCCCTGACGTTCGCGGACCGCAGCGTCAGCCCGAGGTCGACCAGGCTCTCCCGGCGGACGACGGCGATCATCCTGGACGCGATGGAACTGGACGCCGACGCCCGAGCGGCTCTCCATGCGTCCGGGTCATCGAGCACACCCGGGCACTCGGCCCTCGATCACCGCTCTCGGGCCGGCATCGATCGCACAGGCTAAAGATCGACATCGAAACGGTCTGCCGCTCTGATCGACTCCTCACAGCTCCCCGAATCGGCAAAGAGAGCCCTCCGGCGATTGAGGAGCGGGGCCCGGGGCGGAGCTCCCGAGAGCGCGCGCACCGTCGCAGCGTGTGCGTCAATCTCCGGCGGAAGACGACCTCGAATCGGCCGCCAGCGCCAGCGTGATCGCTCGACGGGACACCCTCCGCCGCCGCGAGAACTTCTCAGCCTGCGCGCGACGTCCGCTCTGTCCGGGTGGGACTGCCGCCGAGTCGAGGCGGAACGCACCGGCGCGTGTTCACGCGCATGCTCTCGACCGATGTGCACATCGCTCCGGTCGACCTCACGCGCCACCGTCCCCATGCTCAGCCTCCAACCGGCCGGCAGGTGGATCATCTTGTGCTCCAGGTACGCGCCGAGCTTCTCGCCCGAACTCCCGGCCACGCCGCTGCTCTTGTAGCCGCCGAAGGGGCCGAGCATGTCGAGGCTGAAGGTGTTCACGTTGTAGGTGCCGGTGCGCTCTGCCGCGCGACGCCGATGCCGTGCGCGACGTCGGAGGTCCAGACGCTGCCGCTGAGCCCGTGGTCGGAGTCGTTGGCGATACCTTCAGGGCCTCGGTCTCGTCCCCGTACGGAGCAGGCAGATCGACCGGGCGCGAAGATCTCTCTCGCGGGCGATCCGCATGCTGTTGGTGACGCCGCCGAACAGCGCCGGTTCTCGACGTACGCAGCGCGCTGCTGCAGACCCCTTCGGCACGCCGCCGCCGAGCTG
This sequence comes from Streptomyces sp. KL116D, assembly GCF_030766975.1. Classification (NCBI taxonomy): domain Bacteria; kingdom Bacillati; phylum Actinomycetota; class Actinomycetes; order Kitasatosporales; family Streptomycetaceae; genus Streptomyces; species Streptomyces sp. KL116D. The sequence continues at coordinate 160,268 of NZ_JASERH010000064.1, forward strand.
CAGCGACGTCTTGGCGCCTCTCCTCCGGCCGATGCGGATGTAGTCGAGGTTGCGCTGCTGCTGGCGCCGGGCGACGAGCGGGCCGACCTGGGTGGCGGGCCCGTCTGAGCGTCGACCGACGACGAGGGCGGAGGCGGCCGCGTGACATCGCCTCGGCGAGCTCGTCGTAGCGGGAGCGGGGCAGCAGGATGCGGGTCTGGGCGACGCAGGCCTGGCCGTTGTTCATCCAGGCGGCCGGGACGTCGCCCGCGACGGTCGACTCGGCGTCCGCGTCCGGCAGCACGACGGCCGCCGACTTGCCGCCCAGCTCAGGGTCACGCGCGTGAGGTTGCGGGCCGCCACCTCCATGACGCGCTTGCCCGCGCCGACGGAGCCGGTGAAGGAGATCTTGTCGATGCCCGGGTGCCCGACCAGGTACTCGCTGACCTCGCGGTCGGCGGGGAGGATGGAGAGCACGCCCTCCGGCAGCCCGGCCTCCTGGGCGATCTCGCCGAGGAGAGGCACGCGCCGTGCGACTCGGGCGACGGCTTGCGACGACAGGTGCAGCCGGCAAGCAGCGCGGGCGCGAGCGTGGCGGCGGCGACAGGCTGCGGGACGTTCCAGGGCACCACGGCCGCGACGACGCCGACCGGTTCGCGGCGCACGAGCAGCTTGCCGAGGGCGCCGTCGCGCGTCTCCCGCTGACGTGAAGTCGCGGGCGACGCTGATCGCCGAGTCCCAGACCATCATCGCGCCGAGCGCCTGGGCGAGGACGGACCAGGAGTACGCGGAGCCGCTCTCCTGCAGAGCATGTATCCTGGCGACGCTCTCGCGGCGGCGGCGGCTGGCGTCCTTGATCCGCGACGACGGCAGATCCGCTCGCTCGAGGGTCGTCCGCGGCCAGGGAGCCCGTCGTCGAAGGCGCGGCGGGCCACGGCGACGGCCGCCGACTGCCGGCGGGCGCGGCGTGCGGCACCCGCCCGAAGACTTCTCGCCGGTGTGCGAGACGGCCTCGATGACGTCCTTGCCGAGTGGGATCGCCATCTCCCGCCGATGAACAGCTAATGTCCGTGTTCCACGAAGAGCTCGGGCATGGTAGGACTTCCGCTTCCGTGAGGCGTCCTGCGTACGGTTTCTGACGGTGTCGCAGACTGATACCAGTCTCGGTCGATGCGGAAGGCGACGGGCGCGGCATAGGGTGCGGGATGATTCCCGGGCCGATCCGCACCGAGCGCCTGACCCTCAGCTGCACGCTGGAGGTCGCGCACGCCGACGCGCTGGCGGCCGTGCTTCTCGCCGACCCCGCGCTCTACGCCTTCACCGGCGGCGAGCCCCGACCGCCGCGGCGCTGCAGGGTCCGGTTGCACGCCCGGCAGGTGGCGAGGCCCGCCCGACGGCACCGACCGGCTCAGCGTGGTGCGCGTGGCCACACGGAGGACGCAGGGGACGCGCAGGCCCGCTGGCCGGGTACGTGCAGCGCCACGGTCACGGCGGGGCGCACGGCCGAGGCCGCCTGGGTCGTGTCGCCTGGCAGGGCCGCATCGTGCGTCGCGCGGGAGGCGGCGCTCGGCAGCGGCACGGTAGGCGGGCCGGGCACGGGACGAGGGAGCTCACCGCGCACATCCACTCCGGACCACCACGCGTCGGCGGCGGCGCCCGCGCGCTCGGTCTCGACGCGCCGGCGCATGGCGCTCCTCGCGACGCCGACGGGAGATCTACCTGGACCGGACAGACGGTCGGCCCGGGCGACCATTGAAACAGTTCTACAAGTTCCATTACAGTGACGAGTTCGGCGCGCGACGTCAGGCGTCCAGGCGTCCAGGTGCCTTGGCGATCGAGAGGCGGCCCGATATGGCAGAAGGCGACAGAGGCGACGCAGGTGAAATCCGATCGCGGCGGCGGCGTGCGGAGCATCCGCGTGCTCGATCCCCGACAACCCCCTCGGGTAAGCACCTGGTCTACCTCCTCGACACCGACGCGCCCCGTGCCGTCGTCGACACCGGCTGGGACGACCCGACGTCCTGGGACGCCCTCGCCGCGGCGCCTGACCGCGCGCGGCACCTCGAGCCACCGACCTCACGGGCGCGTCCTGATCACCCATCACACCGGACCACCACGGCCTGTCGGCGAAGGTGCGGAGGCGTCCGCGCGTGGATCGCGATGCACGAGGCCGCATCGCCGCGGCGGTGCGGCGCACCCGGAGAACGCCCCGCCCGCCGGTACGCCTACATGGCGGCGGTGAAGCCGACGGCGGCTTCGGCGCCCCGACGACGTGATTGCACGTCGCCTGCCGCTGCTCAGCCGCCCGTAGACGCGGGCCGCCTGCGCGCCGTCTGGTCGGCCTCGCGCGCGCTGCCGACCGCACATCACCCCCGGCGACCTGCTCGATCTGCCGGGCCGCAGCTGCGCGCGATCTCGACGCCCGCCACACGGCCACGTCTGCCTCCACCTCGAAGAGGACCACTCGCCCAACTCCCGGGCAACGGACGGCTGTTCAGCGGCGACCACGTCCGCCGGCATCAGCCGCACATCGGCTCCTGTACGAGGACCCCGACGACGCCACCGTCACCGATCCGCTCGGCGACTCGCCTCGACTCCCTGGAGCGCGCCGGCAGCGTCTCGCGCCGAGGTCCTCCCAGCCCACCAGCGCACACCTTCACCGACGCCCCGGCCCGCGTACAGGAGTCGTGCTCGACCACCACGAGTCCGCCTCACCGATCTGCTCGCCTGCTGGCGACGCCCTCACGCCCTGGCAGCTCGCGGAACGGATGGAGTGGAACCGCCCCTGGGCCGACATCCCCTACGGCTCCGGAACATCGCGGTCTCCGAGGCGGAGGCCTCATCTGCGCAGGCTGGTGAAGTCGGGGCGGGCGGAGGCGGTGACCGGCAGCGATCCGGTGACGTACGCGGCGGTCTCCTGAGCGGGACGGCGGGGACGGGCGGCCGGTTCGCGAAGGCCGGGAGTCCGTCGGGGCCGTACGGCAGGCGGTCGGGGCGCGGGCCGTGGCGGCCCGTGCGATCCCTTCGGCACGGCGGCGGATCTTTGCCGAGCGTAGATGGTCCGGGTGTCGGCGCAGGCGTATGGTCTGGGCTCTCAGGGCTCTCACGAGCCGGAACGACAGCGGGCGGCCGCCGATGGCGCCGGACGAGGCTGTGTCGGCTGTACGGGGAAGCTGGTCGTCGGCACGCGTGGGGCCGGTGGTCCGGGTGAGGTGCTGGTACGGGTCAGGGCGGACCGAGACCTTTCTCGCGTACTCCGACGAACCCCTGGAACGGGGCTCCACCGTGCTCGTGATCGAGTCCCTGCGGGAGCCGGCAGGTCGTGAGTCACGGCCTGGGCCGATCCCTGCTCGCCGGTGACGAGGACGGCGCCCGCTAAGGAGACACCAGGGATGTTCGGATATCGCGTTCGCACCCGACGAGGCGATGCTGATCTCGGGCGCAGGCGGGGACTTGGGAGCGCCGTTCCGCGTCGTCACCGATCACGGAAGTTCGTGCTGCCCGTGTTCCGCAAGACCGCTTCCTGTCGCTCGCGATGAGCGAGTCGGAGGTCGTCGAGAAGTGCGTCACCCGGCAGGGCATCGCCCTGACGGTACGGGCCGTCATCGCGTTCAAGGTCGGCAACGACCACGAGTCGATCGTGAACGCCGGGCAGCGGTTCCTGTCCGACCAGGAGCAGATGTCCGTGCTCACCGGGCGGATCTTCGCCGGACACCTGCGGTCGATCATCGGCTCGATGACGGTCGAGGAGATCGTCACCGAGCGGCAGAAGCTGGCGACGGAGGTCCTCGACACGTCGAAGGCCGAGATGGCGAAGATCGGGCTGCACGTCGACTCGCTGCAGATCCAGTCCATCGACGACGGCAACACCGGATACATCGAGGCGATGTCCCGGCCGCACAAGGCCGCCATCCAGCGGCAGGCGCAGATCGCTCCAGGCGCGGGCCACCCAGGCGGCGACGGAGGCCGAGCAGGCGGCGGCGGCGCGCAGCAGGCCGAGTACGCGCGCGGCAGACCGCGGTGGTGCAGGCCGAGTACAACGCTTCTTCGAGACCGACCGGGCCAAGGCGCAGGCCGCGCAGGCCGGCGCTCGCTCGCCCAGGCGCACGCCCAGCAGGAGGTGCTCGCCGCCCAGACGGAACTCGCTTTGCGGCAGGCCGAGTTGCGGAGAAGCAGCCGGTGGCGGAGATCGTGAAGCCGGCCCAGGCGGACGCCGAGCGGATCCGGGTGCTGGCGCTGGCCGAGGCCGAGCGGATGAAGATCCAGGCGGAGGCGGCGGCGTCGTACGACCGGGTCGCGCTGGACCGGATGCCTCATCGACCAGCTGCCGCAGATCGTGAAGGAGGCGTCGGCGGGGCTGGCCGGGGCCAACGTGAACGTGCTGAACGGGGCGGACGTGGCTCGGCGAGATCGCCGCCGGTCTGGTCGGCCAGGGCCTCACGATCCTGGACTCGGTCCGCAAGAACCTGGGCGGCGAGAACGGGGACGCCGGCTCCGCCGTCGAGCGGTACGTGGGTGGGCGGCGAGCGGGCGAGGACGACGGTCCCGTCGACATCCGGTAGGCCTCGGCGCGGTTGCGGGTCTCTGACGCGTCGGCGAGTGCGGCTCTCGTCGGCCTCGGCGCCGCTGCAGGTCGGGGATGCGTCGGCGGGTGCGGCTCGTCGTGGCTGGTCGCGCAGTTCCCCGCGCCCCTGGGGCGGCCACGGACGCCGGCCACCCTCAAGCCCTCCGGCGATTGAGGAGCGGGTCCGGCGGAGCCCTGGGCCTCGGCACCGTTGCCGGTCAGGATACGTCGGCCAGTGCAGCTCCGTCGTGGCTGGTCGCGCAGTTCCCCGCGCCCTGGGGCGGCCACGGACGCCGGCCACCCTCAAGCCCCTCCGGCGATTGAGAGCGGGGGCCGGGGCGGAGCCCTGGGGCGTTCCCCTGGGGAGGCGGGTGGGGCGGCCGGTACAGTGGGCTGGTCGTCATAATGCGCTCGTGAGGGGAAGCCGGTGGAAGTCCGCGCTGACCCGCAACCGTCACAGCCGGACTGCTCTCACCCGCGTCAGCGATCGGCTCAGGACCGTCGAGGCATACGGAACCGGAGCCGCCCGGTGCCTGAGCGTGCCGTGCCGCCCGGCTCCCCGCAGGGAGAGGCACCCGCCCCACCATGAACATCTCGCCGCAGCGCCGCGCTCGTCGCCGCGACCGTCGTGATCGGCGCCGCCGCCGCACCGGTCGCCGCCGCGGACAGCGCCTCTCCCTCCCCTAGGTCGTCGTGCCGAGCGGCCTGTACGGCACGTCCGACCCGACGTACGACGGCGTGTGGCGGCAGTCCCTGGCCTTCGTGGCGCAGGACACGGTGGGTGTGAAGCCCGCCGGGAAGGCCGTGGACTGGCTGGCCGGGCAGCAGTGCGAGGACGGCGGCTTCGCCGCGTTCCGTGCCGAGCCGGGCAAGGCCTGCGACAAGAAGACCGTCGTCGACAGCAACAGCACGGCCGCCGCCGTGCAGGCCCTCGTCGCGGTCGGCGGCCGGGACGGCGAGGTCGCCAAGGGCGTCGCCTGGCTGAAGAAGCAACCAGAACGCGGACGGCGGCTGGGGATACAACCCCGGCGGCGCCAGCGACGCCAACTCCACCTCCGTCGTGCTGGGGGCGCTCGCCGCCGCCGGCGAGAGCCCGCCGACGTGACGTCGGGCCCGGTAAGTCCGGCGTCGACGCGCTCGCCGCCCTCGCGCTCCCTGCTCCGAGGGCAAGAGCGGTGGCGCCCTCGCCTACCAGCCCGACAAGAAGGCGAGCTCACCGCGAACGCCGACGCCACGGCCGCCGGCGTCCTCGGCGCGCTCGGCACCGCCGGTCTCTGCGCTCCGGCAAGGCGCGAGGCGGACGCGTACACGTGCGAGACGACGGCAAGAGCGCCGAGGGCCTCGCGCACAACGGCGCCGTCTACCTGCAGAACCAGCTCTCCACCCACCGTACCTGAAGTCCCAGCTGGCCGGCGCCGAGGACCAGCCCGACTACGGCAACACACGCGGACGCGGTCACCGCCGTCGCGGCCGCCGAGGGCACTCAAGCACACGAAGGACCCGTACGCCTCGGCTGGAGAAGAACGCGCAGGCGTGGGCCGAGCAGAGCGGTCCCGCCGCTCATACGCCCAGCTGGTCTTCGCCGCGCACGCGACCGGCAACGACCCGCGTGACTTCGGCGGCACCGACTCGTGAAGGCCCTGAACAGGACGGGCCCCGCAGCTCGCGCCGCGCCTCGGCCGGCGACGCGGACGAGGACACAAGAAGAAGGACGACGACGGCAGCGGCGCGTCGTGGTGGATCGTCGGCGTCATAAAGTTCATCGCGGCCGTCGGTGTCGGCATCATGCTCAGCGGCCGCAAGAAGAAGCAGTCGTGACGGCCCGACCCGCCGGTACCGGGGTCTGCGCGCTCGCACTGGCCGGCGCGCTCGCCGTGCTGCTCGGCGCGGCTGCCGTCGCCCCGGCCCAGCGCCGCCGGGTACCGGTACTCGGTCGTTCTGGGAGCGGGACGGCGGCGCAGTGGACGTACGCGTCGACCGGGCCCTCGCAGACCAAGCCGGACGACGGCGCCGTGCAGGGGTTCCGGCTCGCGGTGAGCGCCGACTCGAAGGACGCCACGCAGCCGCGCGGCGCCGCCGACTTCGCCGCCACCGCGCGGACACCCCCGCGAAGCGACGGCACGAAGCGGGTCGCGCTCGTCATCGACCCGGCACCGCGCAGGACGCGCGCCGTCCGGCGAGACGCCGCCGAAGCCGCGCACCGCGTGCGCGCGGGTCGGCGAGGACGCCACGAGCGCCGACGCGCTCGCCGCCGTCGCCAAGCCGCTGCGCTACGACAGCAGCGCGCCGCTGCGCGCCATCTCCGGCCATCCGCGGACCGGCTGCGGCGAGCAGGTCGCCGGGAAGGCGTCGGAGACGACCGCACCGTCCGCGAAGTCGTCCGGGTCGGGGTCGAGCGGGCCGTCCGTCGGCGTCGTCGCGGGGGTCGCCGCCGTCGCCGCGCTCGGTGTCGGCGCGATCTGGCAGGCCCGCCGCCGCCGCGGCTGACCCCATGGCCGTGTCCTCGCTGCGGGCCCCGCGCGCCCACCGTTCCAACGCCGTGCATCCGGGCGCCTGGTGGATCTGGGCGCTCGGCCTGGGCACGGCCGCGTCCCGCACCACGAACCCGCTGCTGCTCGCCCTGCTGATCGGGGTCGCCGGGTACGTGGTGGCGGCGCGCCGGACGGAGGCGCCGTGGGCGCGTTCGTACGGGGCGTTCGTGAAGCTGGGGCTCGCCGTCATCGGCATCCGGCTCGTCTTCGCCGTCTTCCTCGGCTCGCCGATCCCGGGCACCCATCTCGTCGTCACGCTGCCCGAGGTGCCGCTGCCGGACTGGGCGCAAGGCGTGCGGATCGGCGGCCGGGTCACGCTCGAAGGGCTGGTGTTCGCGTTCTACGACGGTCTGAAGCTGGCCACGCTGCTGATCTGCGTCGGCGCCGCGAACGCCCTCGCGTCCCCGTCCCGGCTCCTCAAGTCCCTGCCGGGCGCCCTGTACGAGGCCGGGGTCGCGGTCGTCGTGGCGATGACGTTCGCCCCGAACCTGATCGCCGACGTGCGCAGGCTGCGTGCGGCCAGGCGGCTGCGGGGGCGTCCCGACAGCGGGCTGCGCGGGCTGCTCCAGGTCGGGCTGCCGGTCCTGGAGGGCGCGCTGGAACGGTCGGTGTCGCTCGCCGCGGCGATGGACGCGCGCGGCTACGGCCGCACCGCCGAGGTGCCGCCCGCGGTGCGCCGGGCCACCGCGGTACTGACCCTGGGCGGTCTCATCGGGGTGTGCGCGGGCACGTACGGCCTGCTCGCGTCGTCCGGCGCGGGCTACGGCCTGCCGGTGCTGCTCGCCGGGGTCGCCGCCGCGCTCGGCGGGCTGTGGCTGGGCGGCCGGCGCACGGTGCGCACCCGGTACCGGCCCGACGTGTGGGGCGTGCGCGCCTGGCTCGTCGCGGTGTCCGGGGCGGCGGCCGCCGCGGTCATGATCTGGAGCGGCGGCCAGGACCCGGCCGCGCTGCAGCCGCCGGTCGTGCCGCTCGCGATGCCGCAGCTGCCGCTGTGGCCCGCGGCGGGCATCCTGCTCGGTCTGCTCCCCGCGTTCGTCACCCCCGCGCCCCATCCCCCGACCAAGCCGACGGAGGCAGCGTCATGATCCGCTTCGAGGACGTCTCCGTGACGTACGACGGCGCCCCGGAGCCCACCGTGCGCGGCATCCGGCTCCACGTGCCCGAGGGCGAGCTGATGCTGCTCGCCGGTCCTTCCGGGGTCGGCAAGTCGACGCTGCTCGGCGCGGTCAGCGGTCTCGTGCCGCACTTCACCGGCGGCACCCTCGCCGGGCGGGTCACCGTCGCGGGCCGTGACACCCGCACCCACAAGCCCCGGGAGCTCGCGGACGTCGTCGGCACGGTCGGCCAGGACCCGCTCGCCCACTTCGTGACGGACACCGTCGAGGACGAACTCGCTTACGGCATGGAGTCGTTGGGGCTGCCCGCGCCGGTGATGCGGCGCCGCGTGGAGGAGACCCTCGACCTGCTCGGCCTGGCGGACCTGCGGGACCGCCCCATCGCCACGCTCTCCGGCGGCCAGCAGCAGCGGGTCGCGATCGGCTCGGTGCTCACCCCGCACCCCCGGGTCCTGGTCCTCGACGAGCCGACGTCGGCCCTCGACCCGGCCGCCGCGGAGGAGGTCCTCTCGGTGCTCCAGCGCCTGGTCCACGACCTCGGTACGACGGTCCTGATGGCCGAGCACCGCCTGGAGCGGGTCATTCAGTACGCGGACCAGGTCGCCCTGCTGCCGGCCGCCGGGGAGCCACTGCGCGTGGGTGAACCGGCCGCGATCATGGCCGAGTCACCGGTGTTCCCGCCGGTGGTGGGCCTGGGCCGGCTGGCGGGCTGGGACCCGCTGCCCCTGACGGTCCGCAACGCGCGACGAGCGGCGGGCCCACTGAGGGACCGCCTGAGCACACTTCCACCCCATCAAGCCCTTCCGCCCAATCAAGCTCCTTCGCCCCATCCAACTTCTCCCCTCGATCAAGCCCCTCCACCCAATCAAGCCCCTCCGCCCCATCAAGCGCCTCCGCCCCATCAAGCCCCTCCGGCGATTGAGGAGCGGGGTCCGGGGCGGAGCCCCGTGGCGGAGGCCGTCCGGCTGGGCGTGCGCCGGGGCCGTGTGGAGGCCCTGCGCCACGTCGACCTCACCGTCACGCCCGGCGAGATCATCGCGCTGATGGGCCGCAACGGCGCCGGAAAGTCGACGCTGCTCTCCACCCTCGTAGGACTGGTCAAGCCCACCACGGGAACGGCCAGGGTAGGCGGAGCCGACCCGCACAAGGCCACCCCCCGCGAACTGATCCGCAAGGTCGGCCTCGTCCCGCAGGAACCCCGGGACCTGCTCTGCGCGGACACGGTCGCGGCGGAGTGCGCGGCGGCCGACAAGGACGCGGACGCCGCACCCGGCACCTGCCGCGCCCTGCTCTCGGACCTGCTGCCGGGCATCGCCGACGGCACCCACCCGCGCGACCTGTCGGAGGGCCAGCGCCTCACCCTCGCCCTGGCGATCGTGCTGACGGCGGCCCCGCCGCTGCTGCTGCTCGACGAGCCGACCCGCGGTCTGGACTACGCGGCGAAGGCCCGGCTGGTCGCCGTCCTGCGGAACCTGTCGGCGGCGGGCCACGCCATCGTCATGGCGACGCACGACGTCGAGCTGGCGGCGGAGCTGACGCACCGGGTGGCGATCCTCGCGGACGGCGAGGTCGTGGCGGACGGTCCGACCCCGGACATCGTCACCTCGTCCCCGTCCTTCGCCCCGCAGGTCGCGAAGATCCTCGCGCCGCAGCGGTGGCTCACGGTGTCCCAGGTCGAGAAGGCGCTGGCATGACCGCCCCGCACACCCCGCACACCCCGCAGGTCAGGCCGGTCCGGCTCGGCCCGCGCTCCGTCGCCGCGCTGCTCCTGGTGAGCGCCGTCGGCGTGGTCGGCATCGGCTGGCCGCTGATCACCGGGCCCGGTTCGCAGGTGAACGCGCACGCGCAGGACGCGCCGTGGCTGTTCGCGGGCCTGCTCGTGCTGCTGGTGGCCGTGGTCGCCGCGACGATCTCGGAGTCGGGCCTGGGGCCCAAGGCGGTCGCCATGCTCGGCGTGCTGGCCGCCGCGGGGGCGGCGCTGCGCCCGATCGGCGCCGGCACGGCGGGCATCGAGCCGATGTTCTTCCTGATGGTGCTCAGCGGGCGGGTCCTCGGTCCGGGCTTCGGCTTCGTGCTCGGCTCGCTCAGCATGTTCGCGTCGGCGCTGCTGACCGGCGGGGTGGGGCCCTGGATGCCGTTCCAGATGCTGTCCATGGGCTGGTTCACGATGGGTGCGGGCCTGCTGCCGGGCCCGGACCGGCTGCGCGGCCGGGCCGAGCTGATGCTGCTCGCCGGGTACGGGTTCCTGGCCGCGTTCGCGTACGGCACGATCATGAACCTCGCGGGCTGGCCCTTCATGGACGCCCTCGCGTCGTCGGTGGCGTACCAGCCGGACGCCGCGCTGCACGAGAACCTCGCCCGGTTCCTGGCGTACTGCGCGGCCACGTCGCTCGGCTGGGACCTGGGGCGGGCCGCGCTGACCGTGGTGCTGACACTGACCGTCGGCGGCGCCGTCCTGAAGGCGCTGCGCCGGGCCACGCGGCGGGCCGCGTTCGAGACGCCGGTCACGTTCGACGGCTCGTGAGCGTCCGGGCGTCGTGAAGCGTCCCACATGACCGAGGTCACCTCCTACCGTCGTTCGTAGCAGCGCTTTACCTTCCCTTGACCGACGTCGACGCGCTGACCTGGGCTTTGAGACCCAGAACACAAAAGGGACATATAACCCAGGTACGACTTCCACTAGCAAAGGGGGGCATTGCATTCGCCCTGCGGTCCTGTTTCTGTGGAGCAGTCGCACGGCGCCGCAGCCCCCGCCAGGGCCCGGCGCCGACGCACGCCCCGTCCCCCACGGAAGGTTCCGCCTTGTCCGCCACGCTCCTCCGCCGCATCGCCACTCCGAAGAAGGCCATCGCCGGCGCCACCATCGCGGCCGCCACGACCGGCATGCTCTTCGCCTCGGCGCCGGCCCAGGCCGCGCCGGCCTCCGCCAAGGCGATCGCCCAGCAGAAGATCTCGGACTCCGCGCAGTTCTCGTGCTTCGACAACATCGTGTCCCGCGAGAGCGGCTGGAACCCGAACGCGACGAACTCGTCCACCGGCGCCTACGGCCTGGTGCAGGCGCTGCCCGCCAACAAGATGGCGTCCGCCGGGTCCGACTGGAAGACCAACCCCGAGACGCAGATCAGCTGGGGCGTCAACTACATGAACGAGCGGTACGGAAGTGCCTGTGGCGCTTGGGCGCACTGGCAGGCCAACGGTTGGTACTGACCGGCACCTTCGATGGGCGGCACCTTGTGGTGCCGCCCATTTCGTCGTCGTCACAGTGCCGCAGCGTGGGGCCCCTGGCTGAACCGTCCGAACCAGCGTGTCACCTGAGGCGCCGACCTCTGGAAGCTGCCGAAGTGGTCCGCGTCCTCGCCCTGGTCCAGGACCGGGGCCCGCACTCCCCTGGCCGCCAGTTGCGCCGCGCAGCTCCTCGCGTTGCCGATCGGGACGTCCGTGTCGGCCGCGCCCGCGTACAGCCGCACCGGGGCGGCCGGCTTCCAGGCGCACGCGCCGTCGTTCCCCTCGATGGCCTCCTTCAGGGCGCCCGTGGGGTGCCGCATCAGGTCGTAGAACTCCGGCGTCAGCAGCTCCTTCACCGTCGCCGGGAGCCCCTTGATCACGTCCTCCTCGGAGTGCTCGCCGTCGAAGAGCGCCTCGACCCGGTCCGCGTACGGGGCCCGGAAGACCTCGCCCGGGTCCTTGTAGATGGGGTGCAGCCGGTTCTGGGCGACCAGGAAGTACGCGGTGTAGAAGAGGCCGCTGGTGTCGTTGACGCGGCCGTCGTAGAGGGCCGGGATCTCCTGGCCCGACAGGTCGTACGGGCCGCTGACCGGCGCGAGGGCCCGCAGCCTGAAGTGGCGGTCGGCGCCGTCCTGGAGCGCCTTGCCGAGGGCCATCGCGACCTGCCCGCCCTGCGAGAAGCCGGTGGCGTAGACGTCGCCGGTGAGCGGGCGGCCGAGCCGGTGCGCGGCCTCGCGGGCGGCCCGCAGCATGTCGACGGAGGCCGTGACGGACGACGCCGTGTCCATGTAGGGATGGCGGCCGGGCCCCTTGCCGAGGCCCAGGTAGTCCGGGGCGGCGACGGCCTTGCCCGCGGCGGCGTTCAGATAGGAGGGGACGCGGCCGAAGTCGTCGCCCACGGACGGCGCGTAGTCCCGGTTGACCATGGTGCCGTGGGTGTCGGAGACGAGGCCGAGGCGGTGGCCGCCGCCGGTGGGGAGCGTGAACAGTCCGGTCGCGGTGGTGGGCCGGCCGTAGGCGTCCACGGTCCGGTAGGTCAGCCGGTACGCGGTGACGCCGTGCCGCACGGTGCCCGTGTCCATCTCGCGCTCGGCCAGCCACCGGGTGACGGCGGCGCGGTCGAAGGAGGCGACGGGTTCCATGGCGACCAGGCCGCCGCGCCAGGACGCCGTGGCGTGCTGCGCGGGCCGGCCGGTGTCGGCCGCCGCGACCGCGGCCGGGGCCGCGACGCCGCCGGCGAGCAGCAGGGCGGCGACCACGGCGAGACCGCGGCGGGACCGCGAAGTGCGGGCGGTGGTACGGGAGTTGCGCGTCGAGTTCGTCATGGCTCGACGGTATGGACGACCCCCGGGCCCCGGACATCCGAGCCGCCCCCGGCCCCGGGGTGGACTTGAGTCCACCCCGCCCCACGGGGAAGCCCCAGGGCCTGCGGGCCTCTAGAGCCGCTGGATGATGGTGCCGGTGGCGAGCGCCCCGCCCGCGCACATGGTGATCAGCGCGAACTCCTTGTCCCTGCGCTCCAGTTCGTGCAGCGCGGTGGTGATGAGGCGGGCGCCGGTCGCGCCGACGGGGTGGCCGAGGGCGATCGCGCCGCCGTTCACGTTCACCTTCTCCAGGTCCTGCTCGAAGACCTGCGTCCAGCTCAGCACCACCGAGGCGAACGCCTCGTTGATCTCGACGATGTCGATGTCCTTGAGCGTCATGCCCGCCTTGCCGAGGACCGCGCGCGTCGCGTCGACCGGGCCGTCCAGATGGTAGTGCGGGTCGGCGCCCACCAGCGCCTGGGCGACGATCCGGGCCCGCGGCTTCAGCTTCAGGGCCCGCGCCATCCGCTTGGACGCCCACATGATGGCGGAGGCGCCGTCGGAGATCTGGGACGAGTTCCCCGCCGTGTGGACGGCCGTGGGCATCACGGGCTTGAGGCGGGCCAGGCCCTCCATGGTCGTGTCGCGCAGCCCCTCGTCCCGGTCGACGAGCCGCCACATGCCCTGTCCGGCGGCCTGCTCCTCCTCGGTCGTCGGGACCTGCACGGCGAACGTCTCGCGCTTGAACCGCTCCTCCGCCCACGCGACGGCGGCCCGCTCCTGCGAGACGAGACCGAGCGCGTCGACGTTCTCACGTGTCAACTCGCGGCGTCGCGCGATGCGTTCGGCGGCCTCGAACTGGTTGGGCAGGTCCACGTTCCACTCGTCGGGGAACGGTTTGCCGGGGCCGTGCTTGGAGCCCGAGCCGAGCGGCACGCGCGACATCGCCTCGACGCCGCACGAGATGCCGACGTCGATGACGCCCGCCGCGATCATGTTGGCGGTCATGTGCGAGGCCTGCTGGGACGAGCCGCACTGACAGTCCACGGTCGTCGCGGCGGTCTCGTACGGCAGACCCATGGTGAGCCAGGCGGTGCGCGCCGGGTTCATGGACTGCTCGCCGGCGTGGGTCACGGTGCCGCCGACGATCTGCTCGACGCAGTCCGCGTGGATGCCGGTGCGGCCGAGCAGTTCCCGGTACGTCTCGCCCAGCAGGTACGAGGGGTGGAGATTGGCCAGCGCGCCACCGCGCTTGCCGATCGGGGTACGTACGGCTTCGACGATGACGGGCTCCGCTGCCATGACCCTCGTCCTTTCCACGCAATCCCGGACGGAAGAAACTAGAACGCGTACCAGTTCTCCGTGCAGTCTCGGCGCGCTTACCCCCGGTACGCAAGGGGCGTGCAAGCACAACACACGGAACCGACACACCCGCGACCCTTGCCACTTCTAGAACCCGTTACTACCTTTCCAGCCAGACCTGACGGAGTGTCAGAACATCACGGGAGTTGCCCATGCCGTGCCCCGCGCTGCCCGACGGGTTCGACTTCACCGACCCGGACCTGCTCCAAGACCGCGTGCCCCACCCGGAGTTCGCCCAGCTGCGGCAGGCCGAACCGGTTCGCTGGATTCCGCAGGAACCCGGCATCTCCGGCTTCGCCGACGCGGGCTACTGGGCGGTGACCCGGCACGCGGACGTCAAGTACGTCTCCACCCACCCGGAGATCTACTCCTCCAACCTCAACACCGCCGTGATCCGCTTCAACTCCTCGATCCAGCGCGACCAGATCGAGGTCCAGAAGCTGATCATGCTGAACATGGACCCGCCCGAGCACACCCGGGTGCGCCAGATAGTGCAGCGCGGCTTCACCCCGCGCGCCATCCGGTCCCTGGAGGAGAAGCTCCGCGACCGGGCCCGCGCCATCGTCACCGAGGCCGCCCGGCAGGCGGGCCCCGACGGCTCGTTCGACTTCGTCACGAACGTCGCGGTCGAGCTGCCGCTGCAGGCCATCGCCGAACTCATCGGCATCGCGCAGGACGACCGGTCCCGGGTCTTCGACTGGTCCAACAAGATGGTGGCGTACGACGACCCCGAGTACGCGATCACCGAGGAGATCGGCGCCGAGGCCGCGATGGAGATCGTCGGCTACGCGATGAACCTGGCCGCCGAGCGCAAGCAGTGCCCGGCGAAGGACATCGTCAGCCAGCTGGTCGCCGCCGAGGACGAGGGGAACCTGTCCTCCGACGAGTTCGGGTTCTTCGTGATCCTGCTCGCCGTCGCCGGCAACGAGACGACGCGCAACGCCATCACGCACGGCATGCACGCCTTCCTCACCCACCCCGACCAGTGGGAGCTCTACAAGCGGGAGCGGCCGAGCACCGCCGCCGAGGAGATCGTCCGCTGGGCGACGCCCGTCGTCTCCTTCCAGCGGACCGCCACCCAGGACACCGAGCTCGGCGGACAGAAGATCAGGGCGGGCGACCGCGTCGGCATCTTCTACTCGTCCGCCAACCACGACCCGGAGGTCTTCGAGAACCCGGACGTCTTCGACATCACTCGCGACCCCAACCCGCACCTCGGCTTCGGCGGCGGCGGACCGCACTTCTGCCTCGGCAAGTCCCTGGCCATCCTGGAGATCGACCTGATCTTCAACGCCATCGCGGACGCCCTGCCCGACCTGCGGCTCGCGGGCGATCCGCGCCGGCTCCGCGCGGCCTGGCTCAACGGCGTCAAGGAGCTTCGGGTGGCGACGCCGGCCAAGTAGACCCCGGGACGATTCGGCCGAATCCGTGCCCCGAGTGAACATGTCCGTTGCGTGACGCGTCTTCGTCCGTGAAACATGCCCCACCCATCCGAAGACGCACCGCAACGGAACGGACCGCTAGCCGTGGCCACGGTCGACCTGCCCCTCGCACGCCGACGACCCACCCTGCCCTCCCTGTCCTCGCTGCCCGAACGCCACCGCGTCGCCCTGCTCGCCACGGCGCCCACCCTGCCGCTGTACGTGGTGTGGGCGCTGTTCCTGGCCACCGGCGGCGGCGACCTCGCGGCGCAGGAGGCGTGGGCGCGGTTCGCCGCCGACCACGGGGCGTCGGCGTACAACCTGTTCTGGTACGGCGGCATGCACACCGCCAACTACTCGCTGATCTCGCCCTACTTGATGGCCGAGATCGGGGTGCGCCCGGTGACGGTGACGTCCGGGCTCGTGGCGGCCTGGCTGGGCGCGGTCCTGGTGGTGCGGACCGGGATCGCCCGCCCCGTCGGTCCCGCGGTGCTGCTGTCGCTGGCGCTGTGGTGCAACGTGGCGTCGGGCCGGACCACGTTCGCGCTGGGCCTCGCCTTCGGCCTCGGGGCCTGCGTGCTGCTCAGGGGCCGCCCCGCACACCCGGCCGCCGTGCTGTGCGCGGCCCTCGCCACCATGGCCTCCCCGGTGGCGGGTCTGTTTCTGGCCGTTGTCGGGGCGGGCCACCTGCTCGTACGGGACTGGTGGCGGGCGGCGGTCTGCATGGCGCCGCCCGCGCTCGTCGTCGCGGCGACGACGCTGCTCTTCCCCTTCAAGGGCGAGCAGTTGATGCCGCAGGACCGGATCTGGCCACCCGTCCTCTTCGCGCTCGCGGCCGTGGTGGCGGCGCCGGCGCGCTGGCGGGTGACGCGGTGGGCGGCGGCCGTCTACGCGCTGGGCACCGTCGTCACGTATCTGGTGCCCTCCCCCGTCGGCACGAACGTGGAGCGCCTCGCCGAACTCGCCGCGCCCGCCGTCCTGTTGGCGGCCCTGCGCACGCCGGGCCTACGGCGCACACGGGCGGTGCTGCTCGCCGTGGCACTCGTGCTGTCCTCGGCCTGGGTGGCGCAGAAGACCGCCGACGACCTGCGGGTGTCGACGCGGGTCCCGACGTGGGCGGCCGAGACCGGCGGTGTCGTACGGGAGTTGCGGCGGCTCGGCGCCGACCGCACCCGCGTCGAGGTGATCCCGGCCCGCAACCACCGCGAGGCCACCGCGCTCGCCCCGTACGTGAACATGGCGCGCGGCTGGAACCGGCAGCTCGACATCGAGCGCGGGCGGCTCTTCTACGACGGCTCGTTCTCGGCGGCGACGTACCGGGCGTGGCTGGACCGCTGGGCGGTCGGCTTCGTCGTGCTGCCGGAGGGCAGGCCGGACGGGTTCGCCGAGCAGGAGGCCGCGTTCGTGCGCCGCGGCATCCGCTATCTGGAGCCGGTGTGGCGCGACCCGCACTGGCGCGTGTACCGGGTGCGGGACGCGGTGCCGCTGGTGTCCGCGCCCGCGACCGTCGTCCGGTCGGACGGGGCGCGGGTCACGGTCCGCTTCCCGCGCGCCGGTACGGCGACGCTGCGGGTCGCGTACTCGCCGTGGCTGAAGGCGGAGGGCGGCTGCCTGACGGTGCGGCGGCGCGGCGAGTTCACCGAGCTGGTCGCGCCCGCCGCGGGCACCTACCGGATCGGTTCGGGCTGGGAGACCGCGCCCCCGGCGCCGCCGTCAGGCGCCGGGTGTCGCACAGGGTGAGGCGGAGTCCGTCGGGGTGTCGGTGGGGGTCGGCGTCTCGGTCGGCGTGGCGCTGTCGGACGGGCAGGCGTCGGTCGGCGTGCCCGGGTCGGTGGGCTCGTCGGTGGTCGGCGGGTCGGTGGGCGGCGGGGTCGTCGGCGGGTCCGTGACGGGCGGTTCGCCGGTGTCGCTGGGGCCGGGGGTGGGGCTCGGCTCGTCGGTCGGCGAGGGCGAGGCCGTCGGCTTCGGGGTGCCCGGGGGCTTCGTCGGGTCGGGTCCGACGACGATGCCGCCCCCGCCCTGCCCGCCCTTGTCGCCCACCGGTTCGGTGGCCTGGGTGTCGGAGCCCGCGCCCGGGCTGACCGGGACCACGCCCCGGCCGTCGGGCACCGTGTGCACGCCCTCGCGGTAGAACTCCAGCCAGTGCAGGACGAGCCGGAGGTAGTCGCGGGAGTAGTTGTAGCTGAGGATCGCCCGCTCCAGGCCGCCCGTCGTGCCCAGGTCGCGGCTGCCCGCGCACAGGTAGTGGCCGGCGCCGAGGGCGGCGTCGAAGATGTTGTTGGGGTCGGCGCGGCCGTCCCCGTTGCCGTCGGCGCCCCAGCGGCGCCAGGTGCCCGGCAGGAACTGCATCGGTCCGACCGCCCGGTCGTACACGGCGTCGCCGTCCACGACCGCCCGGTCGTACACGGCGTCGCCGTCCCAGGCGCCGCCCTCGGTGTCCCGGATCAGGGCGAAGCCGTCGCCGTTCAGGGCGGGTCCCGTGATGCGGTGCCGGGTGGTGCCGTTCGCGTCCACGTCGCCGCCGCGCGCCTGCCCCGACTCGACCTTGCCGATCGCGGCGAGCAGCTGCCACGGCAGCCGGCAGCCCGGGTCGGTGCGGGCGACGGAGGACTCGGCGCGGCGGTAGGCGGCGAGGACGGTGGCCGGGAGGCCGGATTCGGCGCGGACCTGCTCGGCGGGGAAGGTCACGTTCGGGGCCTGCGGCGTCGAGAGCGGCGGCAGTTCCGTGTGGTACGAGTCGTCGCCCTGGGAGTCGACGCGCGGCAGGGGGCCGTCGGCGACGCTCGGCGACACGTCGTCGCGCGCCGCGTTCTTCGTCAACTCCTCGACGACGTCCGGGGCTTGGGACGCGGTGAGCAGGGCGGTGGCGGCGACGGCCACGGCGGTGCCGCGCAGTCGGCGGCGCAGGCGGAGGCTACGGGGACGCGGGGGACGCATGGTGGCCCTTTCTTCAGCTGCCGAAGGTGTCGATGGCGGAGACCAGCCAGCGGCCGTCCTTGCGTACGAGGTCGACGGCGAGCATCGCGCCCGCGTAGTTCGCGGCGTCCTTCGCCTTCGCGGCGGTGCTGGTGCTGCTCTGGTCGGCGTAGACGAGCACCCGGGCGCGGTCGCCGTCGATGCGCTCCACGGCGCTGTCGGTGACCGTCGTGGTGACCACCGTCTTCTGCTTCTCCGCCTGCGCGAGCACGGGGGCGACGAGGGCGCGGTGCTGGGCGACGGCCTTTCCGGTGAGGAGGTCGGCGGTGGCCTTCCGTGCCGTCTGCGGGTTGGCGTAGTCGTACGAGAAGAGCGCGTTCACGGCCTTCTCCGCGCGGCCCTTGACCTCGCTGGTGCGGGCCGGGTCGGTGAGGGCGGTGTTGCGGGTGGCGGCGTCGTCCGTGAGGTCGCTCGTCCGTGCGTACGCCCAGCCGGCGAAGCCGCCGAGGAGGAGGGTGAGCAGGCAGAGGGCGGCCAGCAGGCGGGTGGGCGCACGGCCGTCGGCCCGCGGCGCGGACCGGGCACGCAGCCGTACGCGTGGGCGGGACCGTGCCGGGGCCTGCTCGGGGGCCGGGTCGGAGGATCGGGGCGGGGCCGGTGCGGTGGGCGCCGGGCGGGGCGCGGTGCGTGCGGCGGGGGGCTGCGGCAGGGTGGCCAGGCGGCGCTGACGGTTGAGGTGGTGGCGGGTGGTCGACGGCATCCGGGGCTCCTCTCCTTCGCGTCAGTCGGTGGTCGTCGCGGTGTCGCCGACCGGGGCCTGGCCGAGCGCGCTGAGCTTCCAGCGGCCGTCGGTGCGGGTGAGTTCGCCGAGCATGCGGCTGTCCTTGTCGGTGGGCTTCTGGCCGGAGGCGCGCACGGTGATGCGCAGGGCGACCATGACGCGGGCGCGGCCCGCGCGTTCGTCGAGCTCGGTGACGGCGCCGGAGAGCACCTTGGCGGTGCTGACCGTCTTGGCGCCGCGCACCTGCTCCTCGAACTGGGCCCGGCCTTGAACGAGTTGGGAGTGCAGGTCGCCGGTGGTGGACGCCTCCCACAGGTCGAGGCCGCGGCCGAGGCTGCGGTGGTCGAGGGTGTTGAGGTTCTGCACGGCCTGCTCGCCGGCCTCCAGGGCGTCGTCGCGGGCGGCGGCGTATCCGGCGGTGTCGTCGTGCGCGGCGCCGTACCAGGACCAGCCCGCCCAGGCGGCGACGCCGCCCGCGACGAGGGTGAGGGCGAGCGCGGCGACGAGCAGCGCCTTGCCGAACCGGTCCATGGAGCGCCCTTCTTCTCGGGTCATGGGTGGGTCACCTGGCCTTGATGTCGACGATCCGCCACACGTCGCCGCGCAGTTCGGCCGTGACGGACAGCTGGGCGGCGGAGGTGGTGGGCTTCTTCTTGCCGCGCCGCGCGGTCTGGTCGAGGAAGACGAGCAGGTGCGCGGTGTCACCGCGCAGGCTGACGGTGCCGATCCGGACGGCCTGCGTGGTGAGGGTCAGCCGCTGCTTGCCGACGTCCGCCCTGACCTGGGCGAAGAGCTGCTCGTACTGCTGGGCGGCCCACCCCGACAGGACCTCCCGCGCCGACCGTTCGGTGGCGTCGGTGCCGCCGGGCGCGTACGAGAACACCTTCCCGAGCGCACTGCTCACGTCACCGTTGAGCCGGTTGGTCGCCTCGGCGTCGGTGAGCGCGTGGTTGCCCACGGCGGGCGCGGTCCGCAAGGCGTGCGCCTGGTAGAGGAGTACGCCTCCGGTGAGGGCGAGGACGAGGGCTGCGGCGCAGAGGGCGACGAGGGTACGAAACGGGCGCCGCACACCCTCGTCCGGGCCGGCTCCGTCGGGGCTGTCCCCGTCCGGGTCGGCTCCGTCGGGGCTGGCTCCGTCCGGGTTGGCCCCGGCCGGGTTGGCCCCGTCTGGGTTGGCCCGTTCCGGATCGACTCCGTCTGGGGTGGACCTGTCCAGATCGGACTCGTCCAGATCGGCCCTGTCCAGGGCGAACCCGTCTGGGTCATCCCTATCTGGGCTGTCCCGTTCCGGATCGGCCCCGTCTGGGGCGGACCCGTCCAGACCGGACCCGTCCAGACCGGACCCGTCCAGACCGGACCCGTCCGGGGCGGACCCGTCCGGGGCGGCTCCCTCTGCGCTGGCTCCGTTCGGATCGGTCCCGTCTGGGGTGGTTCCGTCCAGGCCGACCTTGTGCGGGGCGGCTCCATCCGAAACGGCCCTGTCCGGATCGGCCCTGTCCGGATCGGCCCTGCCCAGGTCGGCCCTGCCCGGATCGGCCCTGCCCAGGTCGGCCCTGCCCAGGGCGGCCTCGTCCAGGGCGCCCTTGCCCAGGTCGGCCCCGTCCAGGGTGGCCCTTTCCAGACTGGTCCCGTCCGGACGGGCCCCGTTCGAGGTGGCCCCGTCCAGACGGGACCCGTCCGGGTCCGGTCCTGCCTCGTCGACCCGGAGCACCGGCCCGATCCCCTGTCCGGCGGCCTCTGCGGCCTCCGTCTGCGCGGCCTCGTACTCCTCGGCCGATTCGGTACCGATCGCCTCGGCCCCGGTCCCGGCCGCCTCGGACACCCCGCTCGCGGGCTCCGCCGCCCGCGCCCCCGGCGCCACTCGTACGCGCTGTTCCGTCATCCCGACACCCCCGTCACCGGCACCGCGCTCAGCGTCTTCACCTTCCACGTGCCGTCGGCCGTGCGGGCGAGGGTCGCCTCCAGGCGTTTGCGGTCGGAGGTGGGGGAACCGGTGTCCTTCGGGGTGGTGTCCACGCGGACCGTCGCGATCAGTTTCGCCGTGCCCGCGCGGTCGTCGAGCGCGGTGACCGCCGCGTCGGTGACGACCCCGCGCGAGGACGCCCCGGCGGCCGGTGCCACCCGGCCGAGCTGGGTGCGCAGCGGGCCCGTGGTGACCGTCCGCCAGTGGGTGACGCCGGTCCTGGCCCGGTCCTTCGTCGACGCGTCCAGGGTGGACAGGGTCGCGACGGCCGACCGTCCGTCGTCGAGCGCGGCGTCCCGCGCCCGGCCGTACGCGAGGTCGTCGTCGCCCCGCGCCTGCGCGTACGACCAGGTTCCGACCCCGCACAGCACGGTCGCCGCGGCGAGTCCCACCCCCGCGAGGACCCGCCCACGGCGACCGGCCGTGCGGGGCGTCATGAGCCGCTCCC
Organism: Streptomyces sp. KL116D; assembly: GCF_030766975.1. Taxonomy (NCBI): domain Bacteria; kingdom Bacillati; phylum Actinomycetota; class Actinomycetes; order Kitasatosporales; family Streptomycetaceae; genus Streptomyces; species Streptomyces sp. KL116D. Next base: position 181,877 of record NZ_JASERH010000064.1, read on the forward strand.
GGTACGGGAAAGGCCGAGCAGCCCGGCCATGCCGGACGACGGAGCGGCCGACGCGTCGTCCAGGGCCGGCAGCGACAGCGCGCCCGGCCTGGCCGGCCTCGGCACGGCCCCGCCGCGCGGCGCGTTCGCCGAGCCGCGCACGTTGATCCCGCTCGACGGCGACGCCGTGCAGCGCGCGCCGGTGTTGAGGGCGGGGGCCGCGCTCAGGTCGGTGCCGAGGCGGTGGCGCGTGCCCGCGTAGCCGGCCGTGCAGGGCAGGGGTTTGAAGAAGGTGACCGCCATGCCGATGTTGACCTTCTTTCCGTCGACGGCCGAGGCGCCCGCCGCGACGGCCTGCGGGAGCTTCACGAGGAGCTCCTCGGTGCCGCGCTGCCGGGTGACGGCCACCTCTGAGGTGGTGAGGAGGTTGGCGAGGACGACGCCGACCTCGGGGTCCAGGTCCCGCAGCAGCCCGCTGAGCTGGGTCGCCGCCTCGGGAGCCGCCATGATCAGCTCGCGCAGGTCGGCGTCGGAGCCCTTCAGGGTGGCCGCGAGGTCCTTCGCGCCGGACGCGAAGTCCCGGATGGCCTGGCCCTCCTCGGCCTGGGTGCGGAGCACGATCGCCCCGTCGGCCATGAGTTTCGTGGTGTGCGGCAGCGCCCGGTCGGCGGCCGCGACGAACTGCGAGCCGTTGTCCATGAGGAGCTGGAGGTCCTGGCCGCGGCCCTCGAAGGCCTTGCCGAACTCGTCGACCACGGTGCGCAGCGAGTCCAGCGGTACGGACGTGGTGAGGTCGTCGACGCTCGCGAGGACGTCGGTGACGGGCCGCGGCACGCTCGTCGCCGACGGGTCGATGCGGGAGCCGTCCGCGAGGTAGGGGCCGTCGGTGCGGTCGGGGCGCAGGTCGATGTACTGCTCGCCGACCGCCGACAGGCTCGCCACGACGGCCTTGGCGTCGTCCGGGATGTGCGGCGCCGACCGCTCGATGCGCAGCTCGGCCTCGACGCCGTCCGGGGTCAGCCCGATCGGTCCGACCCGGCCCACGGACACGCCCCGGTAGGTGACGTCGGAGTGGGTGAACAGGCCTCCGGTGCGCGGGAGTTCGACCTTGACGGTGTAGTAGTCGGAGGCGCCGACGTAGCGGCCGAGGTCGGCGTACCGGATGCCGAGGAAGGCGAGGACGACGACGGCGATGACGAGGAACGCGAGGTTCTTGAGGCGGACGGCGAGGGTGATCATCGGCTGCCTCCGCCCGACGACACGGCGGGCAGCGGCAGCGGCGAAGACGACGTCGCTGCCGTCTGCTTCTGGTTCTGCTTCTGGGCCGTCGCGGTCGGGGTCGGTGACGAGGACACGGACGTCAGCGGTGGGATCAGCTGGGTGCCGGGCACCGCCGCGATGTCCAGGTACGCGTTGAGGTAGTCGCCCTTGATGCCGCGCAGCACCTCGTCCGTGAACGGGTAGGTGAGCAGCACCTGCAGCGAGTCGGGCAGGTCGGCGCCGGAGTCGGCGAGGGCCTTGAGGGTGGGGGCGATGGCCTTGAGGTCGGCGACCATGTCGGCCTTGCCGGTGTCGATGGTCTCGACGGCGACACCCTTGAGCCGGTCGAGGGAGCGCAGCATCGTCATCAGTGAACCCCGTTGTTTCTCCAGGGTCTTGAGGCCGGGCGACAGATCGGTGAGCACGGTCCCCACGTCCTTCTTGCGGTGCGCGAGCGTCGACGAGAGCCGGTTGACGCCGTCGAGGGCGGCGGTGATGTCGCCGCGGTGGTCGTCGAGGTTCGTGACGAGGGTGTTGACGCGGCGCAGCGTGGAGCGCACTTCGGTCTCCCGGCCGCCGACCGCCTTGTTGAGTTCGACGGTGATGGTCTTGAGCTGGTTGACGCCGCCGCCGTTGAGCAGCAGGGACAGTGCGCCGAAGACCTCTTCCACCTCGGTGTTGCGGCCGGTGCGGGAGAGCGGGATGCGGGCGCCGGCGTGCAGGGTGCCGGTGCCCTGGTCGGGTGCGACGAGCTGGACGTACTTCTCGCCGAGCAGGCTGGACTGTTCCAGCCGGGCGCCGGTGCCGGCCGGCAGTCTGACGTCCCCGTTGAGCCGCATGGTGACGCGGGCGGCCCAGCTGTCGCCGCCGGTCAGCCGGATGTCGGTCACGCGCCCGACGGCGACGTCGTTCACCTTGACCGCGGACTGCGGGACGAGGCTGAGGACGTCCTTCATGTCGGCGGTGACGGTGTAGGGGTGCGGGCCGAGGTCGGCGCCGCCGGGGAGCGGGAGGTCCTCGATGCCGCCGAACGACGGGGTCGGGACCGTGAACACGCCGAGGGTGAGGCAGAAGGCCGCCGTGATGGCCAGGGCCCCGCCGATGGCGCCGCCGGTGCGGGCCCTCATCGCTCGGTCCCCGTCGCCGGGAGCGGCAGCAGGGGTCCGCCCATGCTCAGCTCGTTGAGGTCGGCGCGGCCGTCCAGGGTGCGGGTCCTCGGGTCGTACGCGTTGACGACGTTGCCCGCGGCGAGCGGGGCGACGTCCAACGCCTCGGCCAGGGAGGCCCGTTGGGCCACCAGGGTCTGGGTGATCGGGACCAGCCGGTCGACGTTCTTCTTGAGTTCGCCGCGGTTGTCCCTGATGAACTTCTTGACCTGGCCGAGCGCCGTGCCGAGTTCGCGCAGGGCGCCCGCGAGGTCGTCCCGGTTGTCGGCGAAGAAGCTGGTGACGTCGTCGAGGTTCTCCTGTGCGGTGCGCACCCCGCCGTCCTTCTCCTTCAGCATCGTGGTGAACGTCTGGAGCCGGCTGAGGGTGGTGAACAGGTCGTCGCTGCTGCCGTTGAGCGTCTTGGCGGCCTTGCCGAACTGCTCGATGCTGTCGCCCATCGCGGTCCCGTTGCCCTTGAGGTTCTTCGCGCCGGTGTCGAGCAGCCCGGACAGGGCGCCCTCGGCGTTGGCGCCGCCGGGGCCGAGGGCCTTGCTGAGTTCGGTGACGCTGTCGTAGAGCTGGTCGATCTCGACGGGGGTGCGGTTGCGGGACGCGGGCAGTTTCGCGCCGTCGCGCAGTGCGGGCCCGGACGTGTAGGCGGGGGTGAGCTGGACGTACCGGTCGGCGACGACGCTGGGGGCGACGGCGACGGCCCGGGCGCCCACCGGCACCTTCACCCCGTCGTCGACGTCGAGCGTCACCCGTACCCGGGTGCCCTCGGGCTCGACCGCCCCGACCGTGCCGACCCGCACGCCGAGGATCCGCAGGTCGGATCCGGCGTAGATGCCGACGGCCCGGTCGAAGTAGGCGGTGATGCGGGTGCCGCCGGGGGTGGCGGCCCGTACGCCGACGATGCCCGCGGCGATCAGGACGGCGAGCGCGAGCCCGCCGACGAGGAGTTTTCTGCGCACGGTCATCCCCGGTCACCGGCCTTCACGTCGTACCTGCCGTTCTTCGGCGGCATGCAGGAGGTCTTGGGCAGCGACGTGGCGGGCAGGTAGGTGCGCGGCACGACGCCGCACAGATAGCTGTCGAACCAGCGGCCGTTGCCGAGGGTGTTGCCGACGAGCCGGTAGTAGGGGCCGACGAGGGCGAGGGTCCGGTCGAGCTTGCCCTGGTTCTTCTCCAGGACGTCGGTGACCCGGCCGAGGGCCTTGAGGGTCGGGTCGAGCTGTTTCTCGTTGTCGTCGACGAGCCCGCCGAGCTCACGGCCGAGGGCCTGGCTGCCGCTGAGCAGCGCCTTGATGGCGGCGCGTCGCTTCTTCAGTTCGCCGAGCAGCGAGCCGCCGTCGTCGATGAGGGTCTCGAAGCTGGACTTCTTCGTCTGGAGCGTCTTCGTCAGCTTCTTGCTCCCGGCGAGGAGTTGGGCGAGCTGGGTGTCGCGCGAGGAGACGGTCTTCGACAGCGCGGACAGTCCCTTCACGGCCGCCTTCACGTCGGGCGGCGAGTCCTTGAAGGTCTCGGAGATGGTGTCGAAGCTGGCCGCGAGCTGCTGGGTGTCGATCTGGTCGATGGTGCCGCTGAGGTCCTGGAACGCCTCGGTGACGTCGTACGGGGAGGTGGTGCGGGACAGCGGGATGCGGGTGCCGGGGTTCTGGCGGGCGCCGCCGACCGGGTCGAGGGCGACGTACTTCTCGCCGAGGAGGGTCTTGATGGCGATGGCGGCGGTGGTCCGGTCGCCGATCCAGGTGCTGTCGTCCTCGATCTCGAAGGAGACCTTGACCTTGTTCCCGTCGAGGGCGATGCCGTTGACCTCGCCGACCTTCACGCCGGCGATCCGCACCTCGTCGCCGTCGCCGAGCCCGGCGGCCTCGCTGAAGTCGGCGGTGTAGGTGGTGCCGCCGCCGATCAGCGGCAGGCCGCTCGCGTTGAACGCGGCGAGCGCGAGCAGGGCGAGTGCGACGAGGCCGACGAGTGCGACGGCGACCGGGTTGCGTTCCTGCACGGGTTTCATCCGGGGCCTGTTCACCGGCACCTCGCTTCTTCGACGGAGATTCCGGTGGGCGGCTTCGACCCGTCGCTCATGGTCACGCCGCTGACCTTCGCCTCGCAGAGGTAGAGGTTGAACCAGGATCCGTACGACGTGAGCCGCGACAGGGCGGTCAGCTTGGCGGGGGTCTTGTCGAGGAAGTTCTGGATCTGCGGGAGGCCGTCGCCGAGCGACGTGGAGAGCCGGCCCAGCTGGTGGATGTCGTCCTTGAGCGGCTTGCGGGTGTCCTTCAGGAATCCGGCGGTGACGGTCGTCAGGTCGCCCATCGCCTCGACGGCGTCACCGAGCGGCTCCCGGTCCTCGTTGAAGCCGGAGACGAGCTGCTTGAGGGTGGTGACGAGGTCGTCGAACCGGGCCTCGCGGTCGTTGATCGTGGTCAGTACGTCGGTGAGGTTGCCGATGACCTCGCCGATCACCTTGTCCTTGGCGGCGACGGTCGTGGACAGGGAGCCGACGTGCCGGATGAGGCTGTCGACGGTGCCGCCCTCGCCCTGGAGCACCTTGACGATGGAGCCCGCGAGGTGGTTGACGTCGTGCGGGGACAGGCCCTCGAAGAGCGGCTTGAAGCCGTTGAAGAGGAGGGTCAGGTCGAGGGCGGGCGTGGTGTGCCGGAGCGGGATGGTGGATCCGGGGGTGAGTTCGCCCGTCGCGTCGCCGGTGCCGCGCTCCAGGGACACGTACCGCTGGCCGACCATGTTGAGGTACTTCACGGCGGCCGTCGTGGTGCTCGGCAGCCGCCGGTCGTGCTCGACGGTGAAGGTGACCTGCGCGGTGCGCCGGTCGACGACGCGGACGTCGGTCACCTCGCCGACCTTGACGCCGGAGATCCGGACGCCGTCGCCGTCGATGAGCCCGGTGACGTCGGTGAACAGGGCCTTGTACGTGGTGGTGTCCGTGCCCACGCCGGTGTTGGCGATGCTCAGGCCGAGCACGGTGGTGGCGAGGGCGGTGACGACGACGAAGACGAGGGACTTGACCAGCGGTCCGGCCAGGGACCGCCGCTTGAGATGCGCGAACTCCCCTTTTCCTGCGCTGTCTGCGCTGCCTGGGCTCACTTGAGGTTCACCTCCGCTCCCCGGTAGACGGGCCCGGCGAGCAGGCTCGACCAGTCGGGCAGGTCGTCGGGCGCGGCCTTGGCGCCCGGCGCGATGAGCTCGTTCACCAGGTCGTTCTCCTGCGGCGAGTTGGCGGGCCCGAGGTCCTGCTCGGCGGAGGCGGAGGCGGTCACGGGTGCCTTCGCGGTGGCCGCGCCGAGGTAGGGCACGGGGTAGCAGCGCGGCCCGCCGCCTGAGCCGTACGCGGGGGTGTCGCGTCCGGCGACGTACCCGCCCCTGGCCGGCACGGTGGTGACGTCGACGTGCAGTCCCGGGCGGCCGGTGCCCTTGCCGAGCACCTTGTCCATGCGCGGCACGAAGTCGGCGAGGGTGCGCAGGGTGCACGGGAAGGACGGCGCGTACTCCGCGAGCAGCCGGAGCGTGGGCCGGGAGGTGGCGGAGAGCCGGATGATGTTGTCCTGGTTGGCGCGCAGGAAGGCGTCGAGGTCCTCGGCGGCGCGGGTCGTGTCGCCGTACGCGGAGGCCAGGTCGGCCTCCTTCTCGGCGATGGTGCCGCTGGTGGTGGTGAGGTCGGTGAGCGCGTCGAGGATGCCGGGCGCCGCGTCGGCGTACACGTGCGAGACCTTGACGAGTTCCTTCAGGTCCTCGTTCAGGGTGGGCAGGTTGGGGTTGAACTTCCGCAGGTGCGCGTCGAGTTGGGTGAGCGTCTCGCCGAGCTGGTTGCCCCGTCCCTCCAGTGCCTGTGAGACGGCGGACAGGGTCGCGGACAGCTTCTGCGGCTGGACGGCGGTGAGCATCGGCAGGACGTCGTCGAGGACCTGTTGCAGTTCGATGGCGTTGGCGGACCGGTCCTGCGGGATGGTCGCGCCGGCGGCCAGCGTGGTGGTGCTCGGGTCGCCGGGCGGTACGAGGGCGACGTAGCGCTCCCCGAACAGGGTGGTCGGCAGCATCTGGGCGTGCACGTCGTCGGGGATCCGGTCGAGCGCGCCGGGTTCGAGGGCGAGGGTGAGGCGGGCGCCGGTGGGGGTGGCGTCGATCTTGCGGACCTCACCGAGGACGACGCCGCGCAGTTTCACCTCGGCGCCGAGGTGCATCTCGTTGCCGACGGTGCCGGTCTCGACGGCGACGGTGTCGGAGTCGACGAAGTCCTTGTTGTAGACGGCGACGGCGAGCCACACGAGGAGTGCGGGCACGACGAGGAAGACGACTCCGGCGAGCCGTCGGCGGACGGTCTCCATGTCACCCCGCCACCTTCACGGTCGTGGTGGCGCCCCACAGGGCGAGGGAGAGGAAGAAGTCGGTGACGGAGATCAGCACGATGGCGTTGCGCACGGACCGACCCACGGCGACCCCGACGCCCGCGGGTCCGCCACTGGCCCGGAACCCGTAGTAGCAGTGGGCGACGATGACCATGACGCTGAAGATCAGCACCTTCAGCACGGACAGCAGGACGTCCGTCGGGGACAGGAAGAGGTCGAAGTAGTGGTCGTACGTGCCCTGCGACTGGCCGTTGAAGACGACGGTCACCAGGCGTGAGGCGAGGTAGGAGGAGAGCAGTCCGATCGCGTAGAGCGGGACGATGGCGACGACGCCGGCGATGATGCGGGTGGTGACGAGGTACGGCATGGACCGCACGCCCATCCCTTCGAGGGCGTCGACCTCCTCGTTGATGCGCATGGCACCCAGCTGGGCGGTGAATCCGGCGCCGACGGTGGCGGAGAGCGCGAGTCCGGCGACGAGCGGGGCGATCTCCCGGGTGTTGAAGTAGGCGGAGACGAACCCGGTGAAGGCGGCGGTGCCGATCTGGTCGAGGGCGGCGTACCCCTGGAGCCCGACGACGGTGCCGGTGGCGGCCGTCATCGCGATCATCACGCCGATGGTGCCGCCGATGACGCCGAGCCCGCCGGACCCGAAGGCGACCTCGGCGAGCAACCGCTGCACTTCCTTCGTGTAGCGCCGCACGGTGCGCGGGATCCAGGCCAACGCGCGTATGTAGAAGATGAGTTGGTCGCCACCACGGTCGAGCCAGACGAGGGGGGAGGTCATGACGGGCTCAGCCTCCCTTCGGCGGAACGATCTGGAGGTAGATGCCGGTCATCACCATGTTCACGAAGAAGAGCAGGATGAACGTGATGACGACGGACTGGTTGACGGCGTCGCCGACGCCCTTCGGGCCGCCGCGCGGGTTGAGTCCGCGGTAGGCGGCGACGATCCCGGCGATGAACCCGAAGATCAGGGCTTTCAGCTCGCTGATGTACAGGTCGGGCAGCTGGGCGAGTGCGGAGAAGCTCTGCAAGTAGGCGCCGGGTGTGCCGTGTTGGAGGATGACGTTGAAGAAGTAGCCGCCGAGGGTGCCGACGACGGAGACCATGCCGTTGAGCAGCAGCGCGACCGACATGGTGGCGAGCACGCGCGGCACGACGAGCCGCTGCACCGGCGAGACGCCCATGACGGTCATCGCGTCGAGCTCCTCGCGGATCTTCCCCGACCCGAGGTCGGCGCAGATGGCGGAGCCGCCCGCGCCCGCGATGAGCAGCGCCACGATGAGCGGGCTCGCCTGCTGGATGACGGCGAGCACACTGGCCCCGCCGGTGAACGACTGGGCACCCAACTGCTGCGTCAGCGAGCCCACTTGGAGGGCGATGACGGCGCCGAACGGGATGGAGACGAGGGCGGCCGGCAGGATGGTGACGCTCGCGATGAACCAGAACTGCTCGACGAACTCCCGGAACTGGAACGGCCGCCGGAACACGGCCCGCACCACTTCGAGAGCGAGCGCGAACAACTTCCCGGTCTGCCGAAGGGGACCGAGCAACATGCCAGCCCCTCCGGCGTTTGAGGAGCGGGGTCCGGGGCGGAGCCCCGCGGCCTTCTTCCTGACGTGCCGGGCGGGCCGGCGTTCCTCCTGGAGGGTCACAGCGCGCCGCCCCTGGGCAACACGGCGGTCGGCTCGAGAACGTCCCGGCCGTACGCGGAGCGAATGGCCGCCTGCGCCGAAGCGGGCAAGGTATCGAGCATGCCGAGGACCCGCTCCCGCCGCCGCGCGACGGCCTTGCGCTCGCCGAGCCCCGGCGAGGGCTCCAGCTGCGGCACGAGCTCCCGCCGCACCGGCGCCGGCGCACCGCCGGAGGCCTCCGCGGCGAGCGTCGCCGCGTCCTTCTCCTCCGACATCCCGATGGGACCCGCCTTGCTGGCGGTGAGGAACTGCGCGACGACCGGCTCCTCGCTGGTCAGGAGCACCTCCCGGGGCCCGAAGGTCACGAGGTTGCGCCGGAACAGCATGCCCATGTTGTCGGGCACGGTCGCGGCGATGTCGAGGTTGTGGGTGACGATGAGCATCGTCGCGTCGATCTGTGTGTTGAGGTCGATGAGCAGCTGGGAGATGAAGGCGGTGCGGACGGGGTCGAGCCCGGAGTCGGGTTCGTCGCAGAGGATGATCTGCGGGTCGAGGACCAGGGCCCGCGCGAGGCCGGCCCGCTTGCGCATGCCGCCGCTGATCTCGCCGGGCAGCTTCCCCTCGGCGCCCAGGAGTCCGACGACCTCGATCCGCTCCATGACGATCCGGCGGATCTCCGACTCCTTCTTCCTCGTGTGCTCGCGCAGCGGGAAGGCGATGTTGTCGAAGAGGTTCATCGAGCCGAACAGGGCGCCGTCCTGGAACATCAGGCCGAACAGCTTCCGGGCCTCCATGACGTCCCGCTCCGGGCTGCGCGCCATGTCGACGCCGTCGACCATGACCCGGCCCCGCTCGGGCTTGAGCAGGCCGATCAACGACTTGAGGAAGACGGTCTTGCCGGTGCCGGACGGCCCGAGCATGACGCTCACCTCGCCGGCGGGCAGGGTGAGGCTGACGTCCTGCCAGATCTGCTGCTTGCCAAAGGACTTGGTCAGGCCCTCGACCTTTACTTCGATTCCCATGTCACCTCCAGCAAGCGCTCGTGTCTTCATGTGCGCCGGACGCGCACGTTAAGTGTTTTGTCACTGCCGGGACAAGCGGTGCGACAGGTAATTCCGGTGGCTTGTCCGGCCTTTGTCATCGGCTGACAAAGCGATGGGAATCCTTTGTCGCCGAGTGAGCAATCGCGTGGGGGAACCGGGCGGGACCCCGCGTCTCCGGGGGGATGGATTCACAGGGTCCCGCCCCTGGGGACGGCGACCCGGAAGGAGGGTTCGGGCCGAGCTTTCCCCGTTGGAACTCCAGGTCGGCGGGGGGCGCCGGCCAGGAGTCGAGCGGCCGTGGTTTTGACGTTACGGCCGAGTAACCTTGCCCGGCAATACCACTTCGCCAAAATTCGGACGGACCTCGACCGGTCTGTCGACTTTTGGCACCGGCCTATGAATTCGGCCGGGTGTTTTGTTCGTGGGTGATGAAAGGGCCGGGGAGTGGGGGCTGCCTGGGGCGGCGCGCCCGCACCCCGCGACCGGGCGCTGCCTCACTTCACTCCGGCGTGCCAGTTCTGCGACAGCATGACCCCTTCGTTCGGCACCACCGACGACGGGCTCGCGAACGCCGCGACGTACGTCGACGTGTTGTTCAGCACGACGTTGTTCGTCCCCGACCCGGCCGGCAGGCCCGTCTTCAGGTTCACGGCCCAGTCCAGGGCGCCGAGCAGCCCGCACCCGTTGGCGCCCGGCGCGGTGTACGTCGCGTCGCCCTGCGTGGCGCCGAGCGCGCTCAACTGGCTCATGACACCGGCCGTGCTAGGGGTTCCGCTCGGGTCGAACCGCTGCGTCTTGACCGTGGGGGCCGATGTGTTCTGCGGCCGCAGCACGATCGGGTCCTTCGCCGAGCCGATGTAGCACTTGCCGCCGAGGAGCGGGTTCTCCAGCTTGATGCGGACCGGGAGCGCGATGATCGGCTTGCCCTGCATGACGCCCGCGAGCAGCTGGAACTCGGTCGGGGTGTTGACCGATTCGACGGTGGCGTCGACCCGGTTGAGCTCGGCGCTCGTGATCTTCTCGCAGAGGTCGCTGATGACCGGGATGTCCTCGTCCGGACACATCAGCCCGAGCAGCCCGCCGGGCAGTTGGGCGGTGTCCGCGATCAGCGCGCCGCCCGCGGGCGAGACCACCGTCGACGTGCCGTTGTTGTGCGTGATGACGCCGGCCTGGAGGTCGGTGCCCCCGGTCGGGACCGTGGTGTTGCCCAGCTTGATGGACCCGCTCGACGAGCTGGACGAGATGCAGATCGCCGTGTCGACCTTGCCGTCGGCCGCGAGCATGGCCGGGGCGTCGACGGGGCAGCGGGTGAACGGCGCCCAGTTGCCGTTCAGTTCGGTGGCGGCCGATGACGGGGTCACGGACGCGAGCGTGACAAGGGCCGTGGCGGCGAACAGCACCGAGGCTTTTCTGAGGGCAGGCATGGCGGAATTCCCTTCGCAGAGGTCGAAGGTGCAGGTGACGGGATGAGGCCTCCGGAGGTTACTGGCGGGAAACCTCCGGCGGCAATGGGCTCGTTGACAGGAATTCCACTACCGGCGCGTTTATCGGCGGATGAGCAGAACGCCGTCCGACTTGCTCACCGGATGAGCAATTCCCGGCCCGTCATGCAAACTCCTCACCCGCCGACAAGAACCCGCCGCCCCTTTGTGCACCCATCGACAAGAAAACTGGCGAGTTCCGCACTCTGCGAGGATTCTCGCGCTGCTCCATTGCACGCCCCGGTTACTTGCTCGTAACGTCCTTTCTCGAAGGCGACGGACAGCCGCTGCTCCCCCCGAACTCGCGGTGTCCGCAAGGAGTTTGAGCCGTAGCCCGCCCGGTCTCTGCCTGGCGGCGCATTCCATCTCGTACGCCACCATCCCTGAAGGGGTTTCTCGTGCGCAGACTTGCTCGCAACACCGCAATCGCCACCGTCGCGCTCGGCGCGGCACTCGGGCTCTCCGTCACCCAGGCGTCGGCCGGCGCACTCGCCACCTACACCGTCACCCCGGGCGGCAGCTTCACCGCCGTCGCCGGTACGACGACGCTGGCGGTCCCCACCACCACGCTGACGTGTACCTCGTCCAATGCCGCGGGCACGCTCAAGTCCGGCTCCGGCCTCGACGGCAACGGCATCGGTGACATCAGCTCCCTGACCTTCAACGGCTGCGACGTGGCCGGCATCGAGTTCGAGGTCACCACCGACCCGGCCTCCCTCCCCTGGAAGATCAACGTCTCGGGGATGAGCAGCTCGGACCGGGCCGACGGCACCATCACCGGCATCCGCGCGACGATCTCGGGCTTCTCCTGCGACGCCACCTTCTCCGGCAGCGTGACGGGCTGGTTCGAGAACAGCACGGACACCCTGCACGTGACGGGCGGCGGCTCGCTCGCCGCCGAGGACGACGCCAACTGCCTCGGCCTCATCAACCCGGGCGACCACGCGGAGTTCAACGGCGACTACGTCCTGGACTCCGACCAGAACATCTCCATGCAGAGCTGACCCACGGCGCATCGACCGTGGTGCACCACCCCCTGCCCGCCGCCGAGCGACCCTCGGCGGCGGGCGCGGGCGCGCTCCGGGAGGGGACGACGACATGACGGACGGGCCGACGACCGCAGGGAGAAGACAGCGGATGAGTGCCGACAGCAAGCGCACGCGCGGCGGGACCCGGCATCCGGTGCGGATCGCCTCCGTGGCGTCGGCCGCGCTCGTCGCGGGGCTGCTGTCCGGAGCGGGTTCGCGGGCCGACGAGCAGCCGCCCGCCGCAGCGGTACTGGACTACGCGTGCCGGCTGCCCGCCCCCGCGGCCGGGACCGCGTCTCCCGCGCAGACGTCGGCCGAACCGGTGCACGCCGTGGTGAAGGTGGCCACGCAGCTGCCGGAGACCGCCGTGACCGGCCAACCGATCCAGGTGGGCCCGGTCCAGCTGGAGGCGGTCCTCCCCCGCGCGGCGCTCACGGACCTGTTGCCCGCCGGGACGACGAGCGTGGAGACCGCGGCGACGCTCGGCGTGCACGTCCGGCAGAACGAGCAGACGGCCGAGGCGACCTGGTCGCAGCTGGCCGGCCGCAGCGACCTGCCGGCCGAAGGGGCGGACCTCTCCCTGCGGGTCACCGGCGAGGTCCCGACGGTCACGGTGAGCTCCCCCGGCGACCTGGAGCTCGTCGGCGGCGACCTCACCCTGGACATCGCCCCCGCCGGCGGGACCCCGGTCACCGTCTCCTGCGCTCCCGCCGAGGGCGACGAACCGCTGCTGGCCCGTGCCCACGTCCCCGGCGGCGAGCCGTCCGACGCCCCCTCGGCCGGCGACTCCCCGGGCGCGGGCGCGGGGCAGGGCGAGCGCGACGGCATCGACGTCGCCCCGGACGCGGCCGACACCCCCACCGGCGCCGACACCTGCCCGCCCGACATGCCCACCGGCGAACTGGACCTGAGCCAGATGCCGCCTCCGCTGCCGGGGACCGTGCTGCGCGATCCGATCACGCTGCCCGGCCAGCCGGTGTGCGCGTACGCGGTGGGCTTCGGCACGGTCCGCAAGCTCGACGGGTCGATGGTCATCAACGACCCCACGAAGACCCCCGCCCTGATGAACGTCCGCGCCAACGCCCAGACGATCACCTACAAGTCGGGCCCGTACTACGCGGCGCTCAACTCGCTCGCCGAGGTGACCCTCCCCGACGCCGAATCCACCTTCCTGGGCTTCGGGTTCGCGCCCGTCACGGCGAAGGTCACCTTCGAGACGGGGAAGCTGACCATCTCCACGGGCAGCATCGGCAACCCTCCCAACAGGGAGCCCTTCGCGGTGGCGACCTTCTTCCAGTCGTTGCGCATCCACGACGTGAAGGTGAACGGCACCCCGCTGGACGTCGGCCCCGACTGCCACACCTCAAAGCCCTACCGCGCCACCCTGCGCGCGGACTTCAGCGAGGGCGGGGGCTACAAGGACGTCCTCCACGGCGGCGTCCTGAGCGGCGAGGTGGACATCCCCGCCTTCACGGGCTGCGTCGGGAAGAACGGCGAGAACGTCGACGCCCTCTTCACGGCCTCCATCAGCGGGCCGGGCAACCTCGTCACCATGAATCAGGCCGAGGTCTGCTCCCCGAAGGGCAAGGACGCTCCCGGCTGTCCGCCGGTCATCCCGCCGCTCCCGCCGATCGGGAAGCCCTCCGCGCCCTGAGGCCCCGCGTCCACTTCCAGCCATCCACACTCAAGTGGTGTACACCACAATCAAGTTGCTCTACTTTCACAGGAGTTCCCAAAGGTACGCACCTGACGGCCACCGCAAGGGCCATATGGGCCACACCCTCGGACCAAGCGGACCCCGTTCCCCCCACCGGGCGCCCGGACAGCGAGGACCGTACATGCCCCCGCGCGCGATTCCACCAGAAGTGAACGAACCGCTGGGCCCGCTCCCCCCGGAGTTCGCCGCCATCATGCGGCCCGAACTCCCCGGGCTCATCAAGGAGATCCGGGTCGAGGTGACCCGCGCGTACCCCGAGTACGCCCACCTCCTCAACGGACCGAACGCCGGCGCGATCCGCCACGGCGTCGAGCACGCCCTGTCCGCCTTCGTCGACCGGGTCGCGGACCCGGACGCCTCGTCCGCCGTACGGGACGAGCTCCTCCGCAAGTTCGGGCGGGTCGAGGCCTACGAGGGGCGCGATCTGGAGACCCTCCAGGGCGCCTACCGGCTCGGCGCCCGGGTGGCCCTGCGCCGGGCCAAGACCATCGGCCGGCGCTACGACCTCTCCCCCACCCTCCTCCTCACTTTCGCCGACGCGCTGTTCGCCTACATCGACGAGCTGGGAGCGCTCTCACGCGAGGGCTACCAGGAGGTCCAGGCGAGATCGGGCTCCGCGCTCGAAACGCTCCGAAGACGGTTGCTCCACCTCATCCTGGCGGGCACCCCGCTCAACCACGCCACCATCAACGAGCTGTGCGAGCAGGCGAGTTGGCCGCTGCCCGACGAGGTCACCCTGATCGCGCTGCGCACCCCGACACCCGACCGCATCCAGGCGGACCTGGACGTCGACGTCCTGACCGACCTGGGCGTCCCGCAGCCGCACCTCCTCGTCCCCGGACCGCTCACCCCCGAGCGCCGCGCCATGCTGGAGTCCGCGTCCTTCGGCACCCCTCTCGCGATCGGCCTCACGGTGCCGACCGCCCAGGCCGCCGACTCGCTCCGCTGGGCCCGCAGGGTGCTTCAGCTCGTCGACGATGACATCGTTGCCGACGCGCACGTCATCGACACCGCCGACCACCTGGCGACGCTCTGGCTGCTCTCCGACCCGGCCCTGGTCAACGAGATCGCCACCCGCGAACTGGCCCCGCTCGACAAGTCGTCCGGCACCCGCCGCGCCCGCCTCGTCGAGACCCTGCACGCCTGGCTCACCACGCGCGGCACCGCGGACCAGGTCGGCGACGTCCTCGGCGTCCACGCCCAGACCGTCCGCTACCGGCTGCGCAACCTCGACGCCCACTTCGGCGCGCGCCTGGAGGACCCGGAACACCGGTTCGCCATGGAGGCGGCGCTGCGCGCCCTCCACCTCCACGGCGGGGTCGCGGCCGGTCAGGTCACGATGACGTCGAGCACGAGGGACACGTGATCACCGGGGCTGATCAGGCCCAGGCAGTTGGCGTCGCCCGCCGCGGCCGGCGCGACGGCAGCCCGGCGGTCAGGGGCGAGGGGTCTCGACCGGTGCGTCGCCGGGATCCGGAACCGGGGACGCGGTCTCCGGTGGCCGGGAGGACGGGGTGGTCCGCGTGCGGACCCGGGGGCCTTGCAGCGCGTACGTGACGAGGAAGCCGAGGGCGACGACGGTCGCGCCGCCCACCGCGTCGAGCACCCAGTGGTTCCCGGTCGCGACGATCGCGGAGACCGTGCACAGGGGGTGGACGAGGCCGAGGGCCTTCACCCACCAGCGCCGGGCCAGGACCACGATCATGATGCCGCACCACAGGGACCAGCCGAAGTGCAGCGAGGGCATCGCCGCGTACTGGTTGGTGAGGTGGGTGAGCGTGCCGTAGTCGGGCTTGGAGAAGTCCTGGACGCCGTGGACCGTGTCGATGAAGCCGAGGTTCGGCATCAGGCGCGGCGGGGCGAGGGGGTAGGCCCAGAAGCCGACGAGGGCCAGGAGCGTGGCGAAGCCGAGCGCGGAGCGGCCCCAGCGGTACTCGGCGGGGCGGCGCACGTACATGAAGCCGAGGACCGCGAGCGGGACCACGAAGTGGAACGACGTGTAGTAGAAGTTGAAGAAGTCCTTGAGCCAGGAGGCGTGGTCGACGACCGCGTGGTTGACCCAGCGCTCGACGTCGATGTGCAGGAACTGCTCGATCGAGTGGATCTGGCGCCCGTGGGCCTCGGCGGTGGTCCGGCCCCCCGAGTTCGTGCCGCCCGTCGCGGCGAGCCTGACCTGCTGGTACGCGGAGTAGCCGACGCGGATGAGGAGCAGTTCGAGGATCAGGTTGGGCCGGCTGATCACCCGGCGCCAGACGGGGACGAGCGGCACCCGGGCCCAGCGGGCGGGGACGGGCGCGGCGTGGTCCGTGGGGATCGGGGTCCGGTAGAGCGGCGACGTGCGGGACAGGAACGGGACGACGCAGGCCGCGGCGAGGGCGGCGATCAGCACGACGTTGTCGGCGATCGGCTCGACGACCGGCATGTTCGGCAGCAGCATCTTCGACGGCAGCGTCAGCGCGAGGACGACGAGGACGGGCCACATGTAGCGGTCGGACGCGCGCCTGCCGACGCGGCCGACGACGGCGAGCAGCACCCAGAGCAGCTGGTGCTGCCAGGTGGTGGGCGAGACGGCGACCGCCACGCAGCCGGTGACGGCGACGGCGAGGAGGAGCTGGCCGTCGCGTGCGTAGGTGACGGCGCGGCGCAGGCCGAGCGCGGCGACCGCGACGCCGAGGAGGAGGAAGAGCCCGATCTCCAGCGGCCCTTCGAGACCGAAGCGGAGCAGCATGCCGTGCAGCGACTGGTTGGCGTTGGCCGACGGGTCGGTGCTCAGTCCGGCGCCCGCCAGGTGGTGCACCCAGTACGTCCACGAGTCGTGCGGCATCGCGGCCCAGGCGAGGGCGGTCGCGGCGGCGAAGGTGACACCGGAGGAGACGGCGGCGCGCCGGCGGCCGGTGAACCAGAGCAGCGGGGCGAACAGCAGCACGGTCGGCTGGAGGGCGGCGGCGACACCGATGAGCACGCCGGACGCCTGCTGCCCGCGGACGGCGAAGCAGCCGAGGAGGACGAGCAGGACGGGAATGATGCTGGTCTGGCCGAGCGTGAACGCGTTGCGCACCGGCAGCGACAGCATGAGCAGACTGATCGCGACGGGCGCCGCGAACAGGGCCGTCCGGCGGGAGACCGGCTGCGGCAGGGCCCGCGCGGCGACCAGGCCGAGGACGACGACGAGGGCGAGCGAACCGAACGTCCAGCCCCAGCCGAGGGCCTGCTCGGCGGCGCGGGAGAGCGGTTTGAGGACGAGGCCGGCGAACGGGGTGCCGGTGAACCGGTCGGGGGCGTCGTACAGCGAACCCTTCACGTGCAGGACGCCATTCGGCCCGATCCAGGTCTCCAGGTCGGTGAGCCGCTCACCGCGGGGTGTGCTCAGCACGACCACGAGCTGGCGCACGGCGAGCACGCCGGCGATCAGCCACAGGCCCACTCGCGCGACGCTCACGCGCCCGGTCACCGGTCCTCCGTGCTCCACATTCGCCACGCGCCGTCGGCCTCCCGTCCTTGTCGGCTCCGTTTCGGATGCCCCAAGTCGTCCGTATCCATAGAGGTTCGCACCACCCCCGTGGTGAGACGCAGGCAACCCCGGCTTCACCTGCTCGTCGTCCGGGTTTTGACCGGAAGACGGCGGTGGAGACCGGTTTCGTGCCCGCTACACGGGCCCGGTTCCGCGACATACCTCACAGGAATGTCCGCTTACGGCGCTCCTACGGTCTCGCGTTTCCCCAGGTCGGAGACGGTTTCCGTGCGGAGCGCAGCGATACGAACACTACCCGTAACGATCGCGGACGCCCCTATGGTCGATTTCGGGCCGTCCCGCGTGGACGGCCCTTGTCCTTGTCCCCCACGAAAGGCAGGCGAGCGGACCCTTGGCCACCGCCACTTCCATCGCACCGAGTACCAGCAGGCTCCACGTCCCGACGCGGAGCCACATGTCGTCCGACGTCACCGTCACGGACCCGTCCCTCGTGAAGAGGGCCGTCAAGGCGGCGGCGCTCGGCAACGCGATGGAGTGGTTCGACTTCGGCGTCTACGGCTATCTGACCGCGACGCTCGGCCACGTCTTCTTCCCGACGGCGTCCAGCACGGCGCAGGTCCTGTCCACGCTCGGCACGTTCGCCGCCGCCTTCCTCGTGCGCCCCATCGGCGGCGCCTTCTTCGGCCCGCTCGGCGACCGCATCGGCCGCCAGAAGGTCCTCGCCATCACCATGATCATGATGGCGGCGGGCACCTTCGCCATCGGCCTGATCCCCTCCTACAACGCCATCGGCGTGTGGGCGCCGGTGCTGCTGATCGTGGCCCGCATGGTGCAGGGCTTCTCGACCGGCGGTGAGTACGGCGGCGCCTGCACGTTCATCGCCGAGTACGCCCCGGACAAGCGCCGCGGCTTCTTCGGCAGCTTCCTGGAGTTCGGCACGCTCGTCGGCTACGTGGCGGGCGCGGGCCTGGCCACGCTGCTCACCACGATGCTGTCCGACGGCGATCTGTACGGGTGGGGCTGGCGGCTGCCGTTCCTGATCGCGGGTCCGATCGGTCTGGTCGGCCTGTACGTGCGGATGAAGCTGGAGGAGACCCCGGCGTTCCAGAAGCTCGCCGACGAGGCCGAGGCGAAGCAGAAGGCGCAGCCGAAGCAGAAGTTCAAGGACATGTTCGTCGGCAAGGGCGCGGCCAACGCCATGCTGCTCTGCGTCGCGCTGGTCCTCGTCTTCAACGTCACGGACTACATGCTGCTGTCGTACATGCCGACGTTCCTGAGCGAGGAGCTCGGCTACGACGCCACGCACGGCACGCTGATCCTCATCGGCGTGATGGTCCTGATGATGGCCGTGCAGATCCCGATGGGCGCGGCCAACGACCGCTTCGGTCACCGCCGGGTCATCGGCGGGGCCTGCGCCGGCTTCGTCCTGCTCTCCGTCCCCGCGGTGCTGCTGATCCGTGAGGGCTCGACCTGGGCGATCGCCCTCGGCCTCG
Organism: Streptomyces sp. KL116D; assembly: GCF_030766975.1. Taxonomy (NCBI): domain Bacteria; kingdom Bacillati; phylum Actinomycetota; class Actinomycetes; order Kitasatosporales; family Streptomycetaceae; genus Streptomyces; species Streptomyces sp. KL116D. Next base: position 200,499 of record NZ_JASERH010000064.1, read on the forward strand.
CGGCGCTCGGTCTGCTGCTGGTCGGCTTCACGTCGTCGATGCCGTCGGCGCTGCCCGCGCTGTTCCCGACGAAGGTCCGCTACGGCTCGCTGTCGGTCGGCTTCAACCTCTCGGTGTCGCTGTTCGGCGGCACGACGCCGCTGGTCGCCGCCGCGCTGGTCGCCGCCACGGGGAACCTGATGATTCCGGCGTACTACATGATGGCCGCGGCCGTGATCGGCGGAATCGCCGCGTGGCGCATGCGCGAATCGGCGGGCCGCCCGCTCCCGGGCTCCCCGCCCGCGATCTAGCCCCGTCAGGGGCGCGGGGAACTGCGCGAGCAACCCACGACAAGCCGCAGACGCGTCCGCTCATCGACCGAGCGGACGCGTCTGCGGCTTTTCTGTGGCTGAGCGCGCCCCGCGGCGGAGCCGCTGATCGGCACAGCCCCGCGCCCCCGACGGGGCAACAGCCCAGTAACAGGGGGAACCGCCACCTCACCCGGACCGTCGATACGCGCATGACAACCGCACCCGCCCCCCTCACCACCAGGGCCAGGGCGATCCTCATCGCCCTGACCCTGCTCGCGCTCCAAGTGGCCTCACTCGCCGCCCCGGCCTACGCCTGCGGATGCGGCGCCATGGTCCCGCGCGAGGGGCAGCGGATCGCGGTGAACGAGGAGACGTCGGCCGTGCGGTGGGACGGCCGCACCGAGCAGATCGTGATGCGCCTCTCGGTGAGCGGCGACGGCCGCGACGTCGCCTGGGTGATGCCCGTGCCGCACCGGGCGAGCGTCGAACTGGGCGACCCGGACCTGTTCTCCGCGCTGGCCACGCAGACCGAGCCGGAGTACCGGACCCGGCACTACTTCTGGCCGCGCGGCCACGACTGGCCGTTCGGCGGCTCGGGCGACGGCGCGTCCGCCGGGGCCCCGGCCGCCACCCCGAGCGCCGGGGTGAACGTCGTCGGCCGCGAGCACCTCGGCCCCTTCGACGTCGCCCGGCTCACCGCCACCGACCCGGACGCCCTGGCCGACTGGCTGGCGGACAACGGCTTCCGGCTGCCCGACCGGCTCGACAGGGCGCTGCGCCCGTACGTCGACCGGGGCTGGGAGTACGTGGCGATCCGGCTCTCCCCCGAGAACCGCGAGGCGACGCTCGGCGGCCGGCTCGACCCGCTGCACCTGACGTTCGCCAGCGACCGGCTCGTCTACCCGATGCGGCTGTCCCGGCTGGCCCGCAACGCCCAGCACCTCAACCTGTACGTGCTCGCGGACCACCGCATGGAACCCCGCTCGGCGATCGGCGGGACGCGGCCCGAGGTGACGTACGCGGGCCGGATCACGGAGACGGCCGGGCCGCTGGCCGAACTGGCGGGCGGCGAGCGGTACTTGACGGCGCTGACCCAGGACTTCTGGACGCCGTCCGCGATCGACGACGACCACGAGCTGCGGCGCGCGCCGGCCGACACCCCGTACCGCACGGTCGTCTACTCGGACGAGCTGCTCACGTTCGGCCCGGGCGTCCCGGTGTGGCTGCTGACCCTGCTCGGCGCGGCGGGCGTGCTCGCGGTCGCGGCCGCCCTGCTGGTGCTGCGCGCGCGGCGGCGCCGTCCCGTGCTGCCGCCTCCGCCCGTGATCGTGCCGCCGCGCTAGGGCCTGTCTCCCGGATCCCTCCTGCCCCGCGACGCCTGGCACGGGCCCGCCCTTCGGGCGGACCGAGGGAACCGGGCCCTAGGCTGACGGGCATGACCTCGACTCACGCGCAGGATCTGCCGATGGCCGTCGACGACTACCTGAGCGGGCTGCTCGCCCCCGCCGACGAGGCGCTCGCGGCGGCCCTCGCGGACAGTGAGGCGGCGGGCCTGCCCGCCATCAGCGTGTCCGCCGTCAACGGGAAGCTGCTGCACCTGCTCGCCCGCATCCAGGGCGCCCGCCGCATCCTGGAGATCGGCACGCTCGGCGGTTACAGCACGATCTGGCTGGCCCGCGCGCTGCCGTCCGACGGACAGCTGATCACCCTGGAGCACAGCGCCCGGCACGCCGAGGTCGCCCGCGCCAACCTCGCCCGGGCGGGCCTCGACAAGGTCGTCGAGGTACGGGTCGGCGCGGCCCTCGACTCCCTGCCCCGACTCGCCGACGAGGGCGCGGTGTTCGACCTCGTCTTCATCGACGCGGACAAGGTCAACAACCCGCACTACCTGGAGTGGGCGGTGCGGCTGACCCGGCCGGGCAGCGTCGTCGTGGTCGACAACGTGGTGCGCGACGGCCGGGTGGTGGACGCCGAGAGCACGGCGCCGGACGTCACGGGCACCCGCGCCGCCCTGCAACTCCTCGCCGACCACCCGAAGTTGGACGCGACGGCGATCCAGACGGTGGGCGCCAAGGGGTACGACGGGTTCGCGCTGGCCCGGGTGCGGGACTGAGCGGCGCCGCGGGGCCTCACGGCTCGTGGTAGAACCCCACGTTCACGCTGCGCGGCCCGCCCCGGTCGAGGACGACGACCTCGCCGGAGCCGCCGCGCGGCAGGACCGACACCCCGCCGTAGGCGAGCGGCTGGCCCGGTCCCTGGGTGCCGAGCCGTACCCGCACCTCGGAGGCCGGGTCGTCCTGCGACCCGCGCAGCCAGAACACGCTCCACTCGCCCTCGGGCCCGCACCGGAACTCCAGGTGCACCCGCGACACGAACAGCCAGTCCTCCGGCGTCACCAGCCGGCACACGGCCGCGTCGCGGCCTACCCGCAGCACGGCCCCCGGCTCGCTCGGGGCCTCGGCCATCACCATTCCGGCCGTCGCCCCGACGTCCCCGCCGGCCACCGTGGCCATGGTCAGTTCGAGCACCGCACTCCCCCAGCGTTCGCGTCGTCCGTAGCGGCCGCATCCTAAGCCTCCGGGACGTCCGCGCGGAGCCTGCGGGACAATGAGTGCATGACCGAACGCAAACCACCTGGCGTCAGTTTCGAGTCATTCGTCGACAAACAGATCCGGGACGCCGAGCGCCGCGGCGAGTTCGCCGCGCTGCCCGGCGCGGGCAAGCCCTTCGACCCCGCGGCCGAGCCCGCCGCCTACGACGAGAACTGGTGGATCAAACGGAAGCTGGCCCGCGAGGGCTTCTCCGTCCTGCCGCCCTCGCTCGCCCTGCGCAAAGAGGCCGAGGAGACGCTGGAGGCGGTGGCGAAGGCCCCCTCCGAGCGGATCGTCCGCCGACTGCTGACGGAACTCAACGACAAGATCCGCGACATGATGTTCAAGCCGCCACCGGGTCCGCCGCTCGGCCTCAAGCCGTACGACGTCGACGAGATCGTCCGGCAGTGGCGGGAAAATCGGACGTAACAATTCCGCCAGTACACCGCACGCTTCATTGTTCTTCGCGTGCGCAATCTGCGATCCGTTATTCATGGCAAGGCGACCGACTTCCGAACAGAAAGCCTCCGACGTTGCCTTGACATGACCACTGGGGCCCCACAGCATTACTGGCGTTTGCCGTCCCGGTGAACAGCACGACGCCGTACGACGTAGGAGGTCTGCGTATGTCCGCGATCGTCTCCACCCTCAAGCACACGAAGTACATCATGGGCTCCATGGTGGGCGTTCTGTTCACCAACTGCCCCAGCTGATCATGCGCTGACGGGGTGGGCGGCGCCGTCGCCCACCCCGTTTCATCGGATCTCTGGCACCGTCGGCTGGTGAGTACGCGAGGGCGGGGATAGTCATGTTCGACTCGGGCGTCCGGCAGTTCCGACTGGCATTGGCGATGGTCCTCGGCCGTCCGGTCAATGTTCGGTCCGCCGAGAAACTGGTCGCGGACGCACTCGCGACCCTGGCCGAATTCGGATCACCGGGCGAGGACGTCGAGCAATTGCTGCGCGGCGCTTCCGCCGATCCGGACATGCGCACCGACCTGACGAACAAAGCGCTGCGGCGCACCGCGAAACGCCTCGCCGAGAAATCGGCTTTCTACGCCGAGCACTTCCGGGCGGCCGGCGTCGACCCGGCCCGCATCGGCCTCGACACCGTCGCCACGGTGCCGGTCACCACCAAGACCGACCTGATCAAACGCGGCGCCGACTTCCTGTGCGGCGAGCCCTTCCTCGCCTCCCGGACGACCGGCACCACGGGCCGCCCCGCCGAGATCTGGTACTCGGCGTACGAGGAGCGGCTGTGGCCCGCGCTCGTCGCGCTCTCCCAGGTGCTGCGCGGCAACGTCCGCACCACCGACCTGATGCAGTTCAACGTGAGCTCCCGGGCGACCGGCACGGCGTACGCCGAGATGCAGGTGGCCCGGATGGCGGGCGCCGCGATCCGGATGGTGGGCCTCGTCCCAGCCACGGAGACCCTCGACCTGATGACGGGGACGGGCCCCACCGCGCCGACCCTGATGGTCACCTACCCCAGCTATCTGGGCCAGTTGATCACCCTGGCCCGCGAACGCGGCCTGGGACCTGCCGACTTCAGGCTCCGCACCGTCAACGTGGGCAGCGAGGTCCTCTCCCCCGCCCTCGCACGGGCGGCCACGGAGACGTTCGGCGCCCGCGTCAACGACGGCTACGGCATGACCGAGCTGACCCCGATGGCGGGCGCGATCTGCAGCAGGCGGCACCTGCACATCGACGCCAGCATCGGCCTGGTCGAGGTCTGCGACCTGGACACTGGCGAACCGGCCGCGCCCGGCGCCCTCGGCACGATGGTGGCCACGCCCTTCTACCCGTACCGCGAGTGCATGCCGCTCTTCCGCTACGACACCCGTGACCTCGTACGGCGGCTGTCCGAGGCAGAGGAAGCGAATCCGGACTGCGAGATGGCGAACGTCCCGGCCACCTCGCACATCCTCGGCAAGGCCGACCACGTGCTGCGCACCGCCGACGGCGTGGTCACCCCGCGCGAGGTCATCGAGGTGCTCGACGCGCTGCCCGGCGCGGCCTGGCCGGTCCGCCACCGCGCCTCGGTGCGCGACGGGCGGCTGCACGTCGACCTGCCCGCACGGCCCGCGCCACCCTGGGACAGCGCCGAGGTGACCGCCGCGTTCGCCGCCGCGGGGCTCGACGCGACGGTCGCCGCGGTGGACACCGACGGCAGTCAACTGCGGCGCTATCGCTGCGACTTGACGGAGAACAGCTTCGCGTCGTTCGGGAGGGCACAGTGAGCGCCGGTCAGCACACCTTCTTCGTCCTGGTCACGCTCGCCCTGTCGGTGGGCGTCGCGCTCGCCGCCGTCGCGTCCTTCCGCCGCTTCACCCTGCCCCGCCCGGCGGTCGGCGCCTTCAACGGCAACGACATGGTCGTCATGATGGCCTTCGTCATCGCCCTGCCGTTCCTCTATCTCGCCTTCCCCAACTGGCTGTTGCCGCCGGTGCTCGGCCTCACCCTGATCGGCGGCCTGGCCGTCACCTGGGGCCCGGTGATCCCCTCGCGCGCGCTGCGCTGGACGCTGATCCTCGGTCTGATCGCGGCCGACTGGCTGACCGCCCGCACGGCCGAGGACGACCCCACGCACGCGACGCCGTACTGGCTGGTCAACAGCTTGATGATCCTGCTGATGGCGGTCGGCGCCGCGAACATGAACGCACAGGGCGGACTGCGGCTGCGCCACGTCTCCCGGTTCGCGCTGGCCCTCGCCGTGTACGACCTGTTCTTCGCCACGGTGATCCCGATGACCCAGCGGCTCTTCAACGCCGTGCAGGGCTACGCCTTCGCCCCGTCCGCCGGCATCCGCGTCGGTGACCTCGGCGCCGTGGTCGGCATGGGCGACCTGCTGGTGTACGCGCTGTACACCACGGTCGCGTACAAGGCGTACGGCGGCCGCGGCCTGCGGGTGTCGCTGTCGCTCGTCGCCGTCTTCGGCGGTCTGCTCCCGCCGCTGGCCCCGCTCCTCGTCGAGGCGGCCACCGGCAGTCTGCCGAGCCTGGTCCCGGCCCAGCTGTTCTTCGGCCCGGCGGCCTTCGCCGGCTATCTGGTGCTGCGCCGCGGCGGCGCGGAACGCCGCATGGCGGAGGTCCGGCCGCCCGCCGTGCCGGCGGGTGCGGCAGGATGAGGACATGTCTGTAGTCAAGATCAACGTCCTGACCGTCCCGGCCGAGCAGCGGGAGACCCTCGAGAAGCGCTTCGCGTCCCGCGCCGGCGCCGTGGAGAACTCCGACGGCTTCGAGTGGTTCGAGCTCCTGCGCCCCGTCGAGGGCACCGACGACTACCTGGTGTACACGCGGTGGCGTGACGAGGAGTCCTTCCAGGCGTGGATGGAGGGCCCGATGAAGTCCGCGCACCAGGGCGGCGGCGACCGCCCGAAGCCCGCCGCGAGCGGCTCCTCCGTCTGGTCCTTCGAGGTCGTCCAGCAGGCCGCCCCCAAGACCGCGTGAACCGCCACTGACCTGCGGGAACACCAACCGGTCAGTTTTCGAGAAGCATCGGCGGGCACCACGCGCCTAGCGTGATGCACATGACCTCCATCGCAGCAGTCACCCTCGAAGTGGCCGACGTCGCGGCCGCCGAACGCTTCTACTCCGCCGCCTTCGGACTCGGCTCGCAGGTGCGCCTGCGGGCCTCCGAGGCGGCCACCACCGGCTTCCGCGGATTCTCGCTGTCGCTCACGGTCGCCAACCCGGCCACCGTCGACAGCTTCGCCGCCTCGGCCCTCGCCGCCGGCGCCACGTCGCTGAAGCCCGTCACCAAGTCGTTCTGGGGCTACGGCGGCACCGTCCAGGCCCCCGACGGGACGATCTGGAAGCTCGCGACCTCGGAGAAGAAGGACACGGGCGCCGCGACCCGGGAGATCGGCGAGATCGTGCTCCTGCTCGGCGTCGACGACGTCAAGGCGAGCAAGAAGTTCTACGTCGAGCAGGGCCTCGCCGTGGGCAAGAGCTTCGGCGGCAAGTACGTCGAGTTCGCCACCGCCGGGCCGAGCCCCGTGAAGCTGGCCCTCTACAAGCGCCCGGCCCTGGCCAAGGACGTCGGCGTCCCCGTCGACGGCAGCGGCTCGCACCGCCTCGTGCTCACCGGCACCGACGCGCCCTTCACCGACCCGGACGGGTTCACCTGGGAGTCCGCGTCGTCGCTGACGCCCGCGCCCTGACCTCCCGCCCCGCTCCACCCGACGATCCGCACGCCGATCCGCACGAAGACCCGACCGAAGACCTGCCCGAAGAGGGGACCCCGCCATGCCGCGCACCCAGCAGTCCGCCGAGAAGCACGAGGGCTTCACCGCCGAGGAACGCGCCGCGATGAAGGAACACGCCGCGGAGCTGAAGACCGCGGCGCGCCGCCCGCGCGGCGCCAAGGCGGACCCGGAGGCGGAGGTGCTCGCGAAGATCGCCGAGATGCCGGCGGCGGACCGCGTCCTCGCCGAGCGGGTGCACGCCCTGGTCAGGGCCGCCGCCCCGCACCTCACGCCGAGGACCTGGTACGGGATGCCCGCGTACGCCAAGGACGGCAAGGTCCTGTGCTTCTTCCAGAGCGCGGCGAAGTTCACGTCGCGGTACGCCACCTTCGGCTTCAACGACGTGGCGGCGCTCGACGACGGCACCATGTGGCCGACCGCCTTCGCCCTGACAGAGCTGACCGCCGCCGCCGAGGCCCGCATCAGCGAGCTCGTCGAGCGGGCGGCGGCCTAGGCCCTGTCCGGGCAGGGCCTGTACGCCCCGTGCGCCGGGTGCCCCACGTGCGCTACAGGCGCAGCAGCTTCTCCGCCGTCTCCCGGTAGTCGCGCAGGGCGAGACGGAGCTGCTCGGTGTCCTCCGTGGCGTCCTGCCAGGACGTGCGCAGGGTGCGGCGGCGGCCCGCGAGGGTCTCGGCGAGGCGGGCCGTCAGGTCCTCCAGGACGTGGTCGGCCTCCTCGACGGCGGCCCGGGGCTCGTCGACGAAGCCGGTGACGGCATGACGCAACCGGCCGGAGAGTTCGTCCCGGGTGTCGTGCGGGACGAGTTCGGCACGGGCGCTGTCGCCCGCCCCGCTCATCCGCACCGGCTTCCCGCCCGGTTCCGACTCCACCAGGTCGCGCCCGGACCGCTCGGGCCGCTCGGGCCGCAGTTCCTTCGCGCCGTGCTCGGTCGCCACCGGGTCGACGGCCCGCGCGCCCTTCACGGCGCCCGGCTCGTGACCGGGCTCCTGACCCGGCTCGTAGCCCGGTTCGTAGCCCGGCTCGCCGTCCGTACCGGGGCCGGGGACCGTCCTGTCCTGCCTGTCCTGCCTGGCCTGCCCGGCCCGTCCGATGTCCGTCATCGTCGCCTCAACTCCCCTTCGCCAGACGCCCCTTGAGGGCTCCGTGCCGCTTGTGTGCCGCCGGGTCCTCGGGCCGCCGGCGCGGGCCGCGGCCCGGGCCGAGCAGATCGCCGAAGAGGGCCCGCGCCTCGACCATCGCCGCGCGCAGTTCCTCGGTGCCGGCCCGGCTCTCCTCCGCGCGGCCGGTGCGGGCGTGCGCCGCGCGGTGCACGCGCCGGTAGCCGTGCACGTGCGGGCCGTGGTGCACGGACAGCGCGGCGAACTGCTCCTCGTACTGGCCGCCGTCGGGGAAGCCGCGCTCCCGCGCCAAGTCGGCCAGGACCAGATCGGCCTCGGCGACCGCGTCCTGCGGGGACTCGACGAAGCGCTCCTGGGCGTCGGCCCAGCGCGCCTCGTACCGCTCGCGGGCGGCGGGCTCCAACGGGTGGGTGCGCAGCGATCCGTGCTGTCGCACGCGCTCGGCCAGCTCCCGCTCGGCGGCCTTGGTGTCGCCGTCGTGCCGCGCGACGACCCGCTCGTACTCGGGGCCGAACCGGCGCCTGAGGCCGCGTCCGCCGCGAGGTGCGGTGCGCGCGGCGAAGAGGCCCGCCGCGACGACGACCGCGACCCCCACCACGATGAGAGCGATGATCACGCCTGTGGACATGGGTGACTCCCGACCTTCCCGGTATCCGAAACCCGTCAACTGTGCGTTCCGGTGGCGAGTTGCCCGACCGCCGCGAACCAAACGGCGAAGGCCCGGACCAGGCGATATCCGGTTGCGTTGCGGCGTCCCACGCGTCTCACAATGCCCCATGCGCACCCTGTGGACCATCGCCCCCGAACCGTACGACTCCCCCGTGGCCGCCGCGCTCTGGCGCGCGTACTACACGGAGGTGAGCGACCGCTGGTACCTGCTGCACGAGGGGCGTGCCACGGATCCGGCCGAGCTGGAGCGCGAGGTCGCGGCGGGCGCGGGCGAGCAACTGGAGCCGCCCACCGGCCAGTTGCTCGTCGCACGCTACGACGGCCGGCCCGCAGGAACCGCGGGGGTGCGCCTGGTGGACGCCGGTACGGCCGAGCTGACCCGGGTGTTCGTCGGTACGGAGTGGCGCGGCAAGGGCGGTGCGCCGCTGCTCGTGGCGGCGGCCGAGGAGGCGGCCCGCGCGCTCGGCGCCGGCACGATCCGCCTGGACACCCGCGGCGACCTGGTGGAGGCCCGCGCCCTGTACGCGCGCCTCGGCTACGAGGAGACCGCGCCGCACAACGACGACGTCTATGCCGAGCACTGGTTCAGGAAGTCGCTGCACCCGGTCGGCTGAGGAGCGCGGTCGGGCGGCGCGGCTGAGGGGCGCGGTCGGGGGGCGCGGTCAGGCGGCCAGGCCCGGCCGTGGGCCCGCGCCGTCGTGCGGCCGCTCGGCGTCCGAGCCGCACATCTCCGCGTTGAGTTCGGACACCAGGCGGATGAGGTCGGTGGGCCGGTCGGGCCCCCACCAGTCGCCGAGCAGCTCCGCGAGGGAGTCCTCGCGGGCCTTGCCGAGCCGGGCCGCGACCTCGCGGCCCTCGTCGGTGAGGACCAGGTCGAGGCCCTCGCGGGTGGCGAGGTGCCGCTCCTCGACCTGCCGGGCCGCCGCGATGATCACCGGCAGGGGCACGGCGCTGCGCTCGGCGAGTGCGGCCGGTTCCGCCCACCCGTACCGGTTGATGCGCAGCACCAGCCAGCTGGCCGCGGGCAGCAGGTCGTAGCCCGCCCGCGCGGTGATCTTCTCGTAGATCTCGCGCCGTCCCTCGCGCGTCCCGAGCGCCGACAGGGCCCGCATGACCTCGTCGTACGAGGAGCGCTCGACGGGGTTGGAGGCGAGCGTCTGCGTCGGGTCGGGCGCGGTGACGGAGCCGCGCAGCTTGTCCTCGCGCAGGAACCACGACAGCAGGAACGCGAGCAGCGCGACCGGCACCGCGTAGATGAAGACGTCGGTGATCGACGAGGCGTAGGCGTGCAGCACGGACGGGCGCAGATCGGCCGGGAGTTCGGCGATGCCGCGCGGGTCGGCGCTGAGCGAGTCGGGGCTGACCCCGGGCGGCAGCTGCTGCCCGGCGAGCGCCGAACCCAGCTTGTCGCCCAATCGGTTGGTGAAGATGGTGCCGAAGATCGCGACGCCGAAGGAGGCGCCGATGGAGCGGAAGAAGGTGGCGCCGGAGGTGGCCACGCCCAGGTCCTCGTACGGCACGGCGTTCTGCACGATCAGCACGAGCACCTGCATGACGAGTCCGAGGCCGAAGCCGAACACGAAGAAGTAGGCGCTCATCTCGGCGGTGGAGCTGGTCTCGGTGAGATTGTGCAGCAGGAGCAGGCCGAGGGTGGTGACGGCGGTGCCGGCGACGGGGAAGACCTTCCAGCGTCCCGTCCGGCTGACGATCTGCCCGGACGCGGTCGACGAGATCAGCAGGCCGATGACCATCGGGAGCATGTGCACGCCGGACATGGTCGGCGAGACGCCCTGCACGACCTGGAGGAACGTCGGCAGGTACGTCATCGCGCCGAACATCGCGAAGCCGATGACGAAGCTGATGACGGCGGACAGCGTGAACGTCCGCACCCGGAACAGCTTCATCGGCAGCACCGGTTCCGCGGCCCGGAACTCGACGAGCACGAAGACGAAGCCGAGCATCACCCCGACCACGGCGAGCCCGATGATCTGCGGCGAGCCCCAGCCCCAGGTCGTGCCGCCGAGCGACGCCACGAGGACGAGGCAGGTGGCGACGGACGCGATGAGGAACGTGCCGAGGTAGTCGATCCGGTGCTTGCGCGCGTGCACCGGGATGTGCAGGGCGGCGGCGATCACGGCGAGGGCGACGACGCCGATCGGCAGGTTGATGTAGAAGACCCAGCGCCAGCTCAGGTGCTCGGTGAACAGCCCGCCGAGCAGCGGCCCGAGCACGCTGGTCGCACCGAACACGGCGCCGAAGAGGCCCTGGTACTTGCCGCGTTCCCGCGGCGAGACGATGTCGCCCACGATGGCCATGGACAGCACCATGAGCCCGCCGCCGCCCAGGCCCTGAAGGGCCCGGAAGCCGATGAGCTGGGGCATGTTCTGCGCCAGGCCGCACAGCGCCGATCCGACGAGGAAGATCACGATCGCGATCTGGAAGAGCTTCTTGCGTCCGTACTGGTCGCCGAGCTTGCCCCACAGCGGTGTCGCCGCCGTCGAGGCCAGCAGGTACGCGGTGACGACCCACGACAGGTGCTCCAGGCCGCCCAGGTCGCTGACGATCGTCGGCAGCGCCGTGGAGACGATCGTCTGGTCGAGCGCGGCCAGCAGCATGCCCAGCAGCAGCGCGCCGATCGAGACGAGGACGCCGCCGCTCTTGGCGGTGTCGTCGGGCACCGCCTGGTGGGTGCGGCCGGTGCCGCCCGCCCCGGCGCTGCCGATGTCCTGGCTGCTCATGGCCACCTCCGAAGCCTCCCCGGACCGGGTCGGCCGGGGGCTTGGTACTTCCCATCCTGGTAGGTGTGTCCCTGTTTGGCCTGTTGAGTCCTGTCCGGGGCCCTCGATCCGGCGGGGTTCACCGGGACCGGCGCTGCGCCGGGGGCGGCCGGGTCTGCATAATGCGCTGCGAACGCTCAAGGACGGGGGGTCCTGGGATGAGCGGCGAGTGTGGTGGGGGTAGAGACGCATGACCGAAGACAGAAGCGACGCCGGAAGCACCGACAGCAGTCGTACGTGCCCGGAGTGCGGCGCGGCCAGGGAACCGGACGGCGGTCCGTCCTGCGCCTGCGAGGTGGAGGGCTTCGGCCCGCTCCGCGTCCGCCCCTACGTCACGCTCCCCGAGCCCTCGCAGCCGGCGCCGCCGCGCGCCGCGGACCCGTACGCGCACCCGCCCCAGCCGCTGCCGCCCGAGGAGCCGCGGGGCGACGAACCGGACGACTTCGCCGAGCCGGGCCGCCGCAAGGCCCCGGTGCTGCTGCTGGCGGCGGTGGCGGGTGTCCTGAGCGTCGCGGCGCTCGTCACGGTCCTGGTCTCCTCGGGCGGCGGCGACCAGCCGTCCACGACCGCGGACGAGGCGCCCGCGGCGTCGGCCACCCGGACCCTCGCCTCGGCGCCCCGTACGCCGACGCCGTCCGCGCCGACGACCCGTGCCACCTCGGCCTCCCCGACGCCCTCGGCGTCCGGCACGCCGTCCCCGTCGGCCACGCCGACCCGGTCCCCCAGCCCGACGCCGACCCCCACGACGCCACCGCCCACGACCCGGACCACCACGCCGTCCCCCACGACGACCCGGCCGGTGAGCCCGACGGACACGACGGTGCTGCGCCGCGGCGACCGCGGCCCCGAGGTGGCGGAACTCCAGTCCCGCCTCAGGCGCCTGAACCTGTACCCCGGGGACCCGAACGGCAACTTCAACGGCCCGACGGAGTACGCGGTCCGCGCCTACCAAATCTCCCGAGGCATCACATCGGACCACCCGGGCACGTACGGCCCATCCACCCGAGAAGCCCTGGAACGAGAAACCTCCCACTGACGCACCCCGCCGGGCGCCTCGTAACGAGCGCGCCCTGACATGCGCCTCCACCACACGAGGGAACGCCCCGCAAGGGGCGCACCCCGACATGCGCCTCCACCACACGAGCAAGTGCCCCGCAAGGGGCGCACCCTGACATGCGCCTCCGCCGCGCAAGGGAACGCCCCGCAACGGGCGCGCCCCGACATGCGTCTCCGCCGCGCGAGCAAGTGCCCCGTAAGGGGCGCGGGGAACTGCGCGACCAGCCACGACGAGTCCCGCACTAACCCACAACCCCAAAACCCCAACGACGGCGGGAACGCCCCACAAGGGGCGCGAGGAACTGCGCGACCAGCCCCAACGAGCCCGCACTCACCCACACCCCAGAACCCAAACCCCCAAAGGCGCCGCCGCAACCCCCCTCACCCCACGTACACCAAAATCTCCCCACCCCCGCCGGCGGCAACCCGCACCGACGTCAGATCATCCACATGAACATCGGGCCCGTGCCCACCCGCACGAGGCCCGACCCCAACCACCCGCATACCCGCGGAGCGCCCCGCCGAGATCCCGGCCCCGGAGTCCTCGAACACGACACAGTCCGCAGGCTCGACCCCCAACTCGGCGGCCCCCTTGAGGAACCCCTCGGGATCCGGCTTGCTGGCCCCCACGTTCTCCGCGGTCACCCGGACCACCGGATACGGCAGCCCCGCCGCGGCCATCCGCCCGGTCGACAGCGGCACGTCCGCCGACGTCACCAGGGCGTGCGCCAGCCCGCCCGAGACGAGCGAGTCGAGGAACCGCGCCGCACCCGGCACCGCCACGACCCCGTCCATGTCTGCGGTCTCCGCGGCGAGCATCCGCGCGTTGTCGGCGAGGTTCTCGGCCACGGGCCGGCCGGGCAGCAGCTCGGCCATCGTGGCGTGCCCCTGACGCCCGTGCGCGACGCGCATCACGTCGTCGCCGTCGAGCCCGTGCTCCGCGGCCCAGCGCCGCCAGATCCGTTCGACCACGGCGTCGGAGTTGACGAGCGTGCCGTCCATGTCGAGCAGCAGGGCGCGCGCGGAGAGAACGGTGGGCGTGGCCGTCATCGGCGGACTCCAGAGAACGGAGGCGAGGGGGGTGGGACAAGGCGGCCCCGCCCACCGGTCAGGGTGAGTGGACGGGAACCACTTTGTTTCACCACGGTACAAAACAAACCCCCATGATCGCCACTCGGGGTCAGGGGCACCTCTCGCGCGACACGGCCGGACCCCCCACACCCCGCCCCGCGCGCGCGACCAGCCACAACACCCCGCCCCGCCGGCGAACCACCACCAGGAACCACGACTCCCCCAGCGGCCCGACAGGGCAACTCACCTCACCCCGAGCGGAGTTACCCCTTGCCCCGCACACCCACTTGACGCGACCCTGTCACCCAACGCACACCTCCCGGAAACCCCACCCCACGACCATGGCCGGGCGACCCACCCGGCCACCGTCCCCCCACACCAAGGGAGTTCACATGAACGGCACCCCCCGCCCCGCTTTCTACGCGCGTCGACCCCGCCGGGCCCTGATAGCCGCGGGCACCGTCGCCCTCACCGCCGCCGCGACCTTCCTCACCACCGCCCCGGCCGCCCAGGCCGCCCCGCCCACCCCGATCAGCGCCGCCACCGCCCGCACGTACCTCTCCGAACTGACCGTCAAGGCCGAGGGCTCGTCGGACGGTTACAGCCGTGACCTGTTCCCGCACTGGATCACCCAGTCCGGCGCCTGCAACACCCGGGAGGTCGTCCTCAAGCGCGACGGCACGAACGTGGTGACCGACTCCAACTGTGCCGCCACGTCCGGCAGTTGGTACTCACCGTACGACGGCGCCACCTGGACCGCGTCGGGCGACGTGGACATCGACCACGTCGTCCCGCTGTCCGAGGCGTGGAAGTCCGGGGCCAACTCCTGGACGACCACCAAGCGCCAGGGCTTCGCCAACGACCTCACCCGCCCGCAGCTCATCGCGGTCACCGACAACGTCAACCAGTCCAAGGGCGACCAGGACCCGGCCAGTTGGATGCCCTCCCGCACCGCGTACACCTGCACGTACCTGCGGATGTGGGTCCAGGTGAAGCACTACTACGCGCTCACGGTCGACTCGGCCGAGAAGTCGGCGATCCAGTCGGGGCTCAGCGGCTGCTGACGACGGATCCGGATCATCGGGGCCGCCGGAACCGGCCCGCTCACCTCCGACGTTCCGTACCGTACGGGCGGGACGTCGGAGGGACGCCCCAGGAACGCGGAGGCGATCACGTGGCGAGGCTGCGCCTGGGACCATTGCTCAGGTACGTGGACGAAGAGTGCGCGACGGTCTGGGTCGAGGCGAACCGGCCCTGCGTCGCCGAGGTGCGCTGCGCCGACGGCGCGTACGGCAGCGCGCCGACCTTCCAGATAGACGGCCACCACTACGCACTGGTCCCGGTCACCGGCCTCACCCCCGGGACCGGGACCACGTACGAGGTGGTCCTCGACGGCGGCCTGGTCTGGCCGGAGCCGGACTCCGCGTTCCCGCCGAGCACCATCCGCACCCCGGACCACACGGCGGCCCCGGCCGGGCCCGTCCGCGTCACTTTCGGCTCCTGCCGCTGGGCCGCCCCGCCCGCCGACGAGCACGATCCCGTCGGCCCCGACGCCCTCGACTCGCTGGCCGCCCGGCTCGCCGCCGACCCGGACGCCGAGCGCCCCGACGTGCTCGTCCTCCTCGGCGACCAGGTGTACGCGGACGAGACGTCACCGGCCACCCGGAAGTGGCTGGCCCGCCGCCGCGACCTCACCGACCCGCCGGGCACCCAGGTCGCGGACTACCAGGAGTACACGCACCTCTACTACGAGTCCTGGCTCGACCCGGACATCCGCTGGCTGCTCTCCACGGTCCCCAGCTGCATGATCTTCGACGACCACGACGTCATCGACGACTGGAACACCAGCGCCGCCTGGCTGCGGGACATGCGCGCCACCCCCTGGTGGCAGGAGCGCATCCTGAGCGGACTGATGTCGTACTGGGTGCACCAGCACATAGGCAACCTCCCGCCGTCCGAGCTGGCCCTCGACCCCGTCTACGCAGCGGTGCGCGCGACCCCCGACGGGACGGACGCCCTCCGCGAGTTCGCCGCCCGCGCCGACGCCGACCCGGGCTGCGTCCGCTGGAGCTACCGCCGCGACTTCGGCCGGGTCCGCCTGCTGATGGTCGACACCCGCGCGGCCCGCGTCCTCGACGAGCAGCACCGGGCGATGCTCGACCCGGACGAGGCGGAGTGGATCCGCGCCCAGGCCCTCGACGGCCAGGACGCCGCGCCGGGCGCCTACGACCACCTCCTCATCGGCACGTCGCTGCCCTGGCTGCTGCCGCACCTCGTCCACGACGCCGAGGGGTGGAACGCGGCGCTGTGCCGGGGTGAGCGCGGGGCCCGCTGGGCGCGGTTCGGCGAGAACCTGCGCAGACGGGCCGACCTGGAGCACTGGGCGGCGTTCCCGACGTCGTTCGACGCGCTCACGGAGCTGATCGAGGAGGCCGGTTCGGGCCCGGCCGCCCCCGCGACCGTGTCGGTGCTGTCCGGCGACGTGCACCACGCGTACGTCGCCGAACCCGGCTGGCCGGGCGGCGCGGCGGCCGCCCCCGCCGCGCGGGTGCTGCAGCTGACCTGCTCGCCCGTCCACAACTCCATCCCCGCCTCGATCCGCGTCGGCTTCCGCTTCGGCTGGAGCCGCGCCGGGCGCGCCCTCGGCCGCCGCTTCGCCCGGCACGCCCGCGCGACCGCCCCGCGGATCAACTGGCGCAAGACGGGCGGCCCTTGGTTCGGCAACCAGCTGATGACCCTGACCATGCGGGACCGCACCGCGGACCTCGCGCTCGACCAGGCCGACGCGAAGGCCGGCGGACTGACCAGGGCGGCGGAGCGGCGGCTGACGTAGGACCCGCCACCGGCCTCCCGGCGGGCCGGCCGGGGGCCCGGTCGACCGGGCCTGTCGCGGCGGGCGGGCGTAGCGGCATGATGAGGCGGACCGTCCGCTTCCAGCAGCCCCACATGCCCCGGGAGTTCCCTTTTGCCTGCCCGCAACACCGTGCCACGCCCCGCCGGAACCCCCTCAGCGAGCCTCGCGATCGTCGGCGCGGGCCCCCGCGGCACCAGCGTGCTGGAGCGGCTGACCGCCTCCGCGGAGGAGCTCCTGCCGGCCGGCGTCCGGCTCACGGTCCACGTGATCGACCCGGCGCCGCCGGGCGCGGGCGCCGTCTGGCGCACGGACCAGGCGCCCGAGCTGCTGATGAACACGGTGGCCTGTCAGGTCACCCTGTTCACCGACGACAGCGTCGACTGCGCGGGCCCGGTCCGCCCCGGCCCGAGCCTGTACGAGTGGGCGCGCGCCGACGACGCGGAGCAAGCGCCCCTCGGCCCCGACGACTATCCCAGCCGCGCCCGGTACGGCCGTTATCTGCGGCGGGTGTTCGCCGACACGGTCGCCGCTGCCCCGCCCGCCGTCGAGGTCGTCACCCACGCCACCCGCGCCGTCCGCCTGGAGGAGTCACCGGACGGCCGCCAGGTCCTCACCCTCGCCGACGGCCGCGAACTCGCCGGACTGCACGCGGTCGTCCTCACCCAGGGCCATCTGCCCGCCGCCGGCACCCCGGCCGAGCGCCGGCTCACCGCGTACGCGCACCAACACGGCCTGCGCCACGTCCCGCCGGCCAACCCGGCCGACCTCGACCTGACCTCCGTGGCCCCCGGCGAACCGGTCCTGCTGCGCGGCCTCGGCCTCAACTTCTTCGACCACATGGCCCTGCTCACGGAAGGCCGCGGCGGCCGCTACACCACCGGCAGGGGCGGCGCCCTGCGCTACCGGCCCTCGGGCAACGAGCCGCGCCTGTACGCCGGTTCGCGCCGCGGCGTCCCGTACCAGGCGCGCGGCGACAACGCCAAGGGCCCTTACGGACGTCATCGGCCGGCCGTGCTCACCCCGGAGGCGATAGCCCGGTTCCGCAAGCGGGCCGACTCGGGTGACGCGCCCGACTTCCTCGCCGACATATGGCCGCTGGTCGCGAAGGAGGTCGAGACCGTCTATTACGAGGCCCTCCTGAAGACCGCCGGGCGGACCGCCCCCGAGTTCCGGGACCGCTTCCTCGACACCCCGCACCGCTCGCCCCAAGAGGCCGCCGTCCTGCGGCAGTTCGGGGTGCCGGACGACCGGCACTGGTCCTGGGACCGGGTCTCGCGGCCGGACGCCGGACGCGGCTTCGCCTCCGCCGCCGAGTGGCGCGTCCGGCTCCTCGACCGGCTGCGCGAGGACGCCGCGCACGCCGCGCTCGGCAATGTCGACGGCCCCGTGAAGGCCGCGCTCGACGTGCTGCGCGACCTGCGCAACGAACTGCGCCTCGTCGTCGACCACGGCGGCCTGTCCGGCGTCTCGCGCCGCGACCACCTCGACCGCTGGTACACCCCGCTCAACGCGTTCCTGTCGATCGGTCCGCCCCGTCGCCGGATCGAGGAGATGACCGCGCTGATCGAGGCCGGGGTGCTGACCGTGGTCGGCCCGCGGCTCGAAGTGGCCGCGCGGGACGGCCAGTTCACGGCGCACTCGCCCGACGTACCGGGCTCGGCCGTGACGGTCACCACACTCGTCGAGGCACGGCTGCCCGAGCCGGACGTCCGCAGGACCGCCGACGAACTGCTCGCCCGGCTGCTGAAGACGGGCCGGGTCCGGCCGCACACGGTCGACGGCTACGAAACCGGAGGGCTCGACGTGACGCCGCGCCCGTACCGCCTGATCGACCGTCAAGGGGGCGTCCATGCCCGGCGGTTCGCGTTCGGCGTGCCCACCGAGGGAGTGCACTGGGTGACCGCCGCCGGGGCCCGCCCCGGGGTCGATTCGGTGACGCTCTCGGACGCCGACGCGGTGGCGCGGGCCGCGCTGCGGACCGTCGCGGGGGGCGACATGGGGTGCAAAACGGAAGACGACCATGGCCGAATGTTGAAGTTGCAAGCATTGGTTAGGTTCTCCTAATCTGAGCCGCTCCCCCATCGGTGGGACGGCGGCAACGGCGGCGCCGGCCCCACCGGTGACTCGGTTACGTCCCCGACCGAAGGAGTCCCCCCATGACTGGACGTCTCGACAACGCCCAGCCCTATGCCCTCGGCCTGTTCCGCATGGTCGTCGGCCTGCTCTTCGCCAGCCACGGCGCCGCCTCGCTGTTCGGCGTCCTCGGCGGCATGAACGGCGACACCGTTCCCACCGGCACCTGGCCCGGGTGGTACGCGGCCGTGATCCAGCTCGTCGGCGGCGGCCTGGTCCTGCTGGGCCTCGGCACGCGGCTCGCCGCGCTGGTCTCCTCGGGCTCGATGGCCTACGCGTACTTCAAGGTCCACCAGCCCGAGTCCCTGTGGCCGCTCCAGAACGGCGGCGAGCCCTCCGCGATGTTCTGCTGGGCCATGCTGCTGCTGGTCTTCACCGGCTCCGGCGCCCTCGGCCTCGACCGGCTCTTCGCCGGGCGCGGCGCGGCGGCCGACGAGACGGCGCCCGCGCGCGAGACCGTCGCGGCCTGACCCGCACGCACGACGGCGCCCGCCCCCCTCACGGAGGGCGGGCGCCGCCGTCGTACCTGACCAGTACCTACGGCTGCGAGACGAACGGCACCGTGACGCAGGCCACGCGCTTGCCCGCGCTGCCCGGCTCGTCGTGCAGCACGACCGAACCCGCCCCGCCGCGCCGCACGCCCCAGTCCTTGTGCGTGACCGCCGAACCGTTGCCTCGGGCATCGGCGGTGAAGTCCAGCCACACCTCGTTCTCGCGGTTCGCCTGCTTCGGGTCGACCACGTGCTGGTAGTGCCCGCCCGCGTCGGCCGGGTCGGCGCCGCACGGCTTCTGGTGGACGTGGGCGCCGTAGACGTGGCCGGGCACGAGGCCGTCGACACGCAGCGTGACGGTCATGCCGCGGTCGTCACCGCCCTGCTCGACCGAGACCCCGGCCCCCGCGGGCACCAGCTCCATGTCGTACGTGATCGCGCGCGAGGAAGCGATCGCCGAGGGCGGCGCGAAATCCCCTCCGACCCGCAGCCAGTAACAATCCGCCGCTCCTCCGGTCCCGCCGCCTGCCGCGAACACGGCCGCCGCGAGAGCCCCGGTCACCATTCCTGCCACCATTGCCGGTTCCTCCGGTCACTCGGTTTTCCCCCGGTTCACCGCCCTTCGTACGGGAATCGGGCGCCCGGCGCAGCGCCAAAACCGGCACACGAGTGAACGTGACGTGGGGAACATCTGTACCCCTTGCGTCACTTGAGCAACTTCTGAGGCGTACGCTGTACAGCTGTCATGAAGCCGCTCCTGTCCGGAGGGAACGGTCCAGGGATCGGTCCGTACGGGAGTTGGCTCGCGGTGTTGGAGAGTGTGGGGTCGCTGACCGGCAGCCCATGGATCTACGCGATCGTGGCGCTCTCGGTGCTCTTCGACGTCTTCGTGCCCGTCCTGCCCAGCGGTGTCCTGGTGATCACCGCGGCCACCGCCGCCGCGGCCGGCACCGCCACGGGCGAGATCCCGCACGGCGTGCCCGACCTGCTCTTCCTCACGCTCAGCGCCGCGACGGCCTCGGTCCTCGGCGATCTGGTCGCCTACCGGCTCGCCTGGCGCGGCGGTGAGCGCCTGGACCGCGCCATCGCCCGCTCGCGCCGGCTGACCACCGCGCAGGAACGTCTCGGCGGGGCCCTCGCCCGGTCCAGCGGCGGACTGCTCGTGATCATCGCCAGGTTCGCGCCCGCGGGCCGCTCGGTCGTCTCCTTCGCGGCCGGCACGGCCCACCGCAGGGTCCGCGAGTTCCTGCCCTGGTCGGCCCTCGCGGGCGTGGCCTGGGCCGCGTACAGCGTCGCGCTCGGCTACTTCGGCGCCCAGTGGCTCGGCGCGAGCTGGCTGTCCACCGTCGTCTCACTGCTCGCCCTCGTGGGCGCGGGCATCGTGGCGGCCTATGTGATGCGCCGCCCTGTGCCGGAGGCTCAGGAGGCCTGAGCGGGCTTCGCCGCTCCCCGCACCTCCAGGCCGTCGAGCAGCTCGGCGGTGGCCCTGGCGATCTCGTCCACGGCCCGCTCGAACACCTCCCGGTTGTGCGCCGCGGGCGCCCGGAACCCGGACACCTTGCGCACGTACTGCAGGGCGGCGGCTCTGACCTCCTCCTCCGTGGCCTCTTCGGGGAGGACGGGCGGGCGGAGGGTCTTGATGCTTCGGCACATGCCTCCAGTCTGCCGCCGCCCCACGGAACGGACACACGTTCGCGTGAACTCCGCGAAGTTGCTCGCACCGTCAATTCGAACAGACGTAGCATTGCCGGGTGGCAGCGACCGACGACGATTCCGCCCCAGATCCCTTCGACTACCCGAGCGACCTCCTCGCGGGCCAGGAGGAGCTGCACCAGATCCGGGCCGACCTGGTGGCCCTCCTGAAGAGACTCCCCTGGTCCGTCGAGCCCCTCGACGCGTTCAGCGACACCCAGGGCTGGCGCAAGCTGGAGCGCCCCGCCTCGCCGGGCTGGAGCGAGGACGAGCAGGCCGAGATCGAGAAGCTCCGGCAGCGCGAGCGCGAGCTGGCCGTCTTCGTGACGTGCCACCGCCACTGGGCGGCGCTCTCCGGCACGGACGCGGTGCGGGCCCGGGCCCGCCTCAAGCACGTCCACGCCACGCGGCCCGCCGGGGGCGCACACGAAGAAGACCCCCGGATCTGATCACCACGACCAGACCCGGGGGTCTTCCTCTGCTACCTG
>NZ_JASERH010000065.1:0-40463 GCF_030766975.1 Streptomyces sp. KL116D
GTTGTACTTCGTTCAATGGAATTGGGTGTTTAACCGTTTTCGCATTTATCGTGAAACGCTTTCGCGTTTTCGTGCGCCGCTTCAACCATGTTGCAGTGCGCACCGACCTTCCGTGAGCTCGACCGGCTCGCTCAGCAGCTGATGAGCCCGGGCACCTGGTCGCGGCCGGCCACGATGACGTGGACGCCTACCGGGAGGGGCGACGAGTACGTGGTCGCCTTCGACCTTCCGGCGTCAGCGCCGAGTCGATCGACATCGATGTCGAACGCAACATGCTGACCGTCAAGGCCGAGCGCCGCCCCGCGGCGAGGAGCCGACGACGTGCAGATGGAACTGGCGGAGCGGCCACTGGGCGCTTCTCTCGCCAGTTCATTGCTCGCCGACACCCTGGACACCGAGCGCATCAAGACCGATACGACGCCAGGGTGCTCACCCTGCACGCATCCCGATCGCCGAACGCGCCAAGCCCCTGAATCGCGATCGGCGGAGGGCCGACCCTGGAGATCTCGGCTGAGCCGGATGACGAGGAGTCCGAACCATGGCGGAGGACGGGCGCCTGACTTTCACTGGTGCCGTCCTCCGCATCACTCACCGCGGCGACGGGCGACCGACGCTGACTTTGCGACGGGACGCGTTCTCGACCAGGTGACCCGAACGCGGCAAGTACGAGTCAGCAGGAAGCGGAACGCGCGGCGCGTGTCGTCCTCGCGTTGCTGGGCCCCACCTGGTCGGCAGGTGCGGGCCCAGCTGGCGGCGCGCCTGCCGGAAGGCTTCGCTCTGATCCTCCTCAATCCGCTGCAAAGCGCGGAACCTTCCACCGGAGCCCGGTTCGTGCGCGCAACGGCGGCCTGGATCGAGGGCGCCACCGAGGCAGACGGCTGACCTGGGACGTCAGCGCCGTCCTCAGCACGGTCGCCGACGCGGCCGGCGACGACCTGCTGGGACAGATTCTGTTCAGCTCCCCCGCGGGCTACGACCTGTTCTTCGGCCGCCCTCAGCCCCTACACTTGACCGCCCTGGGCCCGCCCCTTTCGGGTGCGGGCCCCACCACTATCAGCAACAGAAGGCGAACACCGCAGTGATGTCCGAGCTGGCGTGCACCCTCCAGCATCTGCCCGTCATGACGTACAAGCAGATGCTGGAGGTTCGCTATGAAGGCGCCTACCCCACTCGGGAGCAGGCCGGGGAAGCCGTCCATCTGGTCCTCGCCGGACTCGGACGTCGGCTGACAGGCGACGAACGCGTCGAACTGGCCGCCCGCCTGCCCCTCGAAGCTGCGCGCGTCCTCACTGCCCAGATCCCCGACATCCAGCCCCTCACCGGCTGGGCCTTCGTCAGGACACTCGCCACCCACCCAGCGGCGCCGTGGGTCCTACGCGCTGGGGACGCGTCGGCTCCGTCCTGTGCGCCGTCGCAGCCCTATGCCGGTCCTGACCTTCTCACTCCGTATCCTGCGCCAGCTCCTCTGGCTACGCAGCTGCTGTTCGGCCGTGCCGAACTCGCACCGGACCGCCTAGGTGCCGCATCGACGGGGACAGGCCCCCCACGCAGCTGCCGACTCCGGTCGGCAATACACGGAGGTGCCCGTAACCTCATGAGCCTGCCGGGGCCGCCACCGCGGATGCGGCCTCGTCGCGTTCCGCTGTGATGCTCCGGCCGGTCGGTGTGGGCGAGGTGCCAGCGCTCAGAAGCCGGTACGCCATGTCCCTAGGCGTCCGCGATCCAGCTGCCATGGAACCCAGCTGGTACCCGACCGGGCAGGTGAATCAGGGGCCAGCGGGCGGCCGTCGAAGTCCTGGGCCGGGGAGATCATCAAGTCGGTCGCCCCGCGGTCGAGGGTCGTTCACGTACGACAGCACGTAACCGTCGTCCTCGTCCCGCGCCCCGCGCCGCGGGACGAACACCGCCTCGCCGGCCGCCGCGCCCAGGCAAGGCGGTGGACCTGCCTCTGCCGCGCGGCATGTCGTGCTTCATCAGGTAGTTGCTGAACTTCTCGTCCGGCGGTGCGCCGTCGACGGTCCCGTACGCGCGCCACATCTCGGCCGCGCTCGCGGTGTAGGCATAGCGGTGCCGTCGTGAGACCAGGGACTCGTTGATGCGGGGGAACTCCTGCGGACGGTCGTCCAGCCGGCTGCTTCGGACCCGGCCTGTGCGCAGATCGATCATCCAGCGGTCGAGTGTCGGCGCACCGGTCGCCGAAGCCGCCGGCACCGCGGCCGGCCGCGTAGAAAAGGCGCGGGGAACCCGGTGTACTCCACCACGACCGTGTCGCCCTGGTCGTAGGCGTTGAGCGTGTGCAGTAGTACACCGGGGCGATCTCGAACCAGCGTGTACTGCCACCGGCGCGCGGCAGCGCAGCCCGATGCGCATGGGATGTTCGTCGTTCCACACATACGGCACGATCGCGCCCGGCCTCGGCGGCGGGCGCCGTCGAAGGTGATCGGCACGTCCACGATCACCACGTACTTTCGGTGAGCGCGAAGTCGTGCATCATCGGCGCGTCCGCGACGGGAACGCGGGTCGTCCGGGGCCACCCGGCCAGTCGGTCGATCATGATGTGCCGCACATGGTCCCAGGCGAGGGTAGTGCGCGATCGCGTGCAGCTCGTCGGCCGCGCGTCGTACTTGGTGTGCGCGGTGAAGGCGCCCTGGAGAGTGGAGCGGAGTCGTACCGGGCGCACGGTGTTCAGCTCGCCGTCCAACTCGTACGGCAGCGGTCCGCCTTCCTGCATCGCCAGGATGCGGCCCCTTGTACGGGATCACGCCGTGTTGCACGCGAAGTCGTCCGGCGGCGCCTGGCCCGGGTACGCCTCTCCCAGCTTCGTCGTCACCTGGGAGGACCGGACCCAGCGGTTGCGGTACCACTCCGCGCGCCCGCCGCGCAGACGGACCCCGTGCACCATTCCGTCGCCGAGCATCCAGTGGTGGGCGCGGACGTCCTCGGGCCCAGAGCGTTCGGACCGTTGCAGGTAACGGCCGTCCAGGTCCCGTGGAATGCGGCCGGTGACCTGGAGGTCGAGCGGTCAACTCTCGGTGACCGGAGCGAACGCCTTGCAGGAACAGGACTGCCCCCCGCCACACCGATCTTTCCCGGTCGCGCCCCTCGTCTGCGCCGCAGCTGTGAAGAGTCAGGACCGGGGCCGCTCCCGACCACACTGCCCGCTGCCGCAACCGCGGCGCCCTTGATCAGATTCCGCCGTGTGTGACTGGCCATCAGGCCTCCGCTCCGTTGTCGCTGCCGGTTCTGCCGGCCGCAGATCTGGTGACGGAGCAGCCCTACCTCCGCCGTCGCTCGCTGGAAGCAGTTGACCCAGGCCCCGAATCCAGGGGGTGGCGCTGGCACCACTCTCGGATCATCCAGCGAGTCAGGGGGCCATGTGAATTCCGGCGGCCACAGGCGTTGTGAGGCTAGTGTCCTGCGCCGGAGATCCCGTCGTTAGTTTGTGTATGACTGCTTCTTCAGATGTGCCGGTGCCCCGTCGTGGCCCGAGGGTTGGTACCGTTGTTTAGCTGTCCGCTGATGAGGCGTGTGGTGTTGGAACGTTGGGCCCGGCGGGCGCCATCTCGCCCAGGCAGTGGCTTTGCGGGGCCCGCATTGACGCTGGCGTGTGATGGTGCTGGATGTCCCACCGATTGCTGTGGTGGCGAGGAGTTACGGAATCGCAGCGGACACGGTCCGCAAGCATGGCGCCGCCGGTCCTGGCCGCCCGACTGGACGGGTTGGTGGACGAGCGGCTCGGTGCCCGGCCACCCACGCATCAGCGTCGACCAAGGGACGCAGTTGTGGTCAGCATCGCTGGAGTGACATTCCGAAGAATGCCACTCACTGGGTCGCGTCTCATCGATGGCCGACCGCAGCGGCCTGTCGAAGCCGACCGTGGGCCCGAGCTGAAGCGAAAGTTCCAACTCAAGCCGCACCCTGACCGACACCTTCAGACTGTCGACGGACCCGTTGTTCGTCGCGAAGGCTCTATGACGTGCGTGGGCCTTGTGCTTCAACCGCCCGAAGGTGCGGGTGGTGTTGTCGGTCGACGAGAAGTCCCAGATCCAGGCCCTGGACCGTTTCCCAGCCGGTGCTGCCCACGATGCCAGGCGTGCGCCGAAGCGCCGCACACATGACTACGTCCGCAAACGGTCTGACCACCTTGTTCGCAGCCTTCGACGTCGCGACCGGCGTAGTCAATAATACCTCACTGCACCGCCGGCACCGGGCAGCGGAGTTCAAGAAGTTCCCCATCAAGATCGAGAATGAGGTCCCTGAGCATCTGCAGGTCCACTTGATCTGCGACAACTACGGCAACCTACAAGACCTCCGGTCATCAAGGCATGGCTCGCCAAACACCCGCTGCGGTTTCCACCTGCACTCCACGCCTCACAGGTTCCCTCCTGGATCAACCAGGCGGAGCGGTGGGTTCGGCTTCCTCGCCGACCAGAAGATCCCGCCGCGGCGCACACAAAAGCGTGCGTTCGCGGGAGGCCGACATCCCGCGCGTGGGTCAAGCGGTGGAACAGAATCCTCGACCCCGTTCACCTGGGACCAAGACGGCCGAAGAGATCTCGACTCACTCGCCCGCTTCTTGCCAGCGGATCTCCGGCGCAGGGACACTGAGCACTGCAGCAGGAGTTCGCTGTCTGACCCTGGTCTTCGTCGGGTTGCGGGAGTGTAGCGGGACTCCGAAGGTGCGGGGGCGGTCTCATGGGGACCGCTCGATCAGTCTGTTTCAGCGCCGCAGGTAGTGACAGCGGCGGGGGCAGCCTCACAGAGTGATCGACGAGGTATGCCGCTGCCGCACAGTGGGACCTCGAATCTCGACGAACGGCGCACCCACGCCGCACTGAGCCCTCAAAGACATCGGCGGGACCGCCCCGACCACGTACATCCAGGTCCTCACCCTGTGTGAGAGGTCAAGATGGCCGCCCCTCCTCTCGAGAGGGGCCCCGGCCATCTCTGGTGCACGCCCTACTCCGCTGTCGACGACATTCTGGCCGAGGACGGCCGTCACCGCACGCGGCGGTGCTGTCCCTCATTCCCCGGGCAATCTCGCAGCGATCATCCGTGCCATGGGTCCCTCGGTGCCGACAGGCCCTACGCGCGTCCACCAGTGGACTCTGAAACACCAGGGATCGCCTTTATTCTGCGAATCCATTGACATCCGCCTAAATGCGGAGGAATCTCAGGAGGGTTGGAGTTCCTTTTGTGGAGCGGGAGGTGGGGCACCGATGCAGGGTCGGGCGCGTGCAGCTCTGCCTGGGTAGTTCTGCTCGTGCAGGGCGGGTGGATGCACCGGCTTTCCACGACATGGGCTCGGGGCGGCAGCAGCCCGTCTTGCCCTTGCGGGGAAGCCGCCGCCCCAGCTCGCGCGAGCTCCCTGTGCGTTTGGTGTGTGCCGCTGAGGAGTTGGCATGAGTGAGTGTCTTGAGCACCTGCAAGGTCTTCACTGGTTCACGGCGCAGGCGTCCAACGGCAGTGGGGCGTGTGGAGGTGGCGTTCCTGGGGAGGGGAGCGTGGCCGTGCGCGACAGCAAGGACCGTGACATCGGGCCGTTCGTGGTGGGCGGTCAGGGCTGGTCCTGCTTCGTCCAGAAGCGCCGCGGCGGGCACTGATCGGCTGAGCCGGCGGGCGCATCCTGCCACCACTGCGCAGGGCTTTGGGACTGGGTGTGTGCGTTGCGGATCGGCTGGCGCCGCGGGCGCTCGGCAGGCAACTGACGCGACCAACGCACCCACGGCACCGAACTCGGGGACCTTCACGCTCCGCTCATTGGAATGCGACTTCGGGATGCGTGGCCTTGGGGCCATCGAGGAGCGGCTGCGATATGCCCCGCAGGTGAAGGTCGAAGGAGGCTGACACGTAGTCGCGGGTGATGTACCACGCGCGTTCTCCCGACAGTGGAATGGCGGGGTCCGACAGGCCCAGCTGTCCGGCCAGATACGGCAGATCCGTGAAGAAGTGTTCAGCGCCGGACACGGTCAGCCAGCGTTTCCACCCGCTCAGGTGCTTCCACGCCTCGGGCCAGTCGGTACCCGGCTGTCGGGGCGGTGCGTGGATTCGGCGCCGAGCATCATGAGCGGGCGCCTACCGAGCCCTGCCGCGGCAGGGTGCAGAAAGAAGTCGCCGGTCCAGGGTCGACCCCAGCCCGCACACGACCATCGGCGGCCATGGTTGCCGATGCGGTCGCACCCGATCGAATGCCCGCCGATTCCGATCCGCCTCGGGTCGATCATGCGGGACAGCGCGCCCGCCTTCTCGGCCGCTGGTCAACTCGCTTATCACGAAGGACATGTCCTTGGCGCGCCCGCGTACGACAGCAGCTTGCTCCTCCGGGGTGTCGACCCGCTCGCAGGCCACACAGGTCAGCATCCGGCCGCCCGGGAAGGCCGTGCCCACGGATTCGTACGCGTGGTCCACCGATGCGACGACGTAGCCGCGACTGGCGAGATCGTCAGCGAGCGAGGTCAGCGTGGTGCGCGGCATGGAGAACCCCCGGGGAGAGCAGCACCAGGGGGAAAACGATCTGGCGCCGGGCGCGTGCGGTACGCATGGGTACGCGCCCCGGCAACCGCTTCGGGGGCACGACACCGCCGAGTCCCCTCGCCTTCAGGAGGAGCTGCGCCTCCTCGTCGGTCATGTAGGCCGCCGGTAATCCGCTCGCCGAACGTGCCGGGGTAGGACACCGTCACCATCAGCTGCCGGTGACCGCCGTCGGCACCCATGGATCGGTGCGGTTCCGCTCGACCAGGTGCAGGGTACGGCGGCCCACGGGGAACGGGCCGGTAGGGGACGGCAGCTGTAACCCGCTGCTGTACGGGACTTGGGGCGCGGCCTGCGCTGCGTTGGCGGAGGCGTCCGGTGTGGCGCCGAGAAGCGGCGCAGACAGGGCCAGGGTGAGCACGGCGGCCACAGTGACCGTGCGGACGTTTGGAGATCAGCGCGGTCGAAGCTAGGGCCCTGGTTCTCCACAACACGTCCGTCTCCGGGGTACGTGGTCGTACCCTGTCGGTGGATCCCGCAGACTCCGGTATCACGCAGACGGGGGCGGTCTGTGTGGTGGTGAAGGCAAGCTGATGAGAACATCAACGCCCATGCAACCGCCAGGGCCACCAACCCGACGAACCTATGTGGTCAGGGCGCTGGCCAGCGAGCGGACCGGCCAGCTCGTGGGTCCGCTCGTGCTGCCAGCTGCGCTACTGGGTTACGCCACCAGCAAGTGGTGTCACATCTGTTCCGCGATGACGCTTCGTTTCCTTGCCGAGCTTGCTCCTGCGATCCGGCAGGCCGCGGAGGCGGCTGGCCTGTCTGTGAACACGTTTGTGGCGCGTGCCGCGCGCCGTTCCGCGATGTTGGATACCGCGCAGCAATTCGCTGATCTCGGCCTCGGCGGAAGTTACCGCGGTCGCGGTGAATCGGCAGCAGCTCGCCACCGCGACCGGCTTCAGGGTGCAACGCGGCGCGGCGGCGACCGCGTCGTAAGGCCCTCACCCGGTTCGACGTTGAGAAGGCGCTGCGGCAGATCACCCGGAACCCTCCGCAGCCGGAGGAGTAGGCCACTCCCGAAGGGGTCACTCGCGGTCGGCGTGCCACTTGGCGAGGGGCACGCGGGTAGCGGGGTTGTCCTGCTGGCCGGGTTAGAAGAGACCGCACCGCGCGACCAGCCCTCACCCATCCGGCGCCACCGACGGGCCATGATCGAGGCCCTCGTGGCCGGGGTGGCCGGTGTGGCCAGGTCAGCACCGCCTGGAACCGGCGCCCGGGACGTCGTGAGCGCCGCGGGGAGAGGACGCCGTCCTGCGCAGTCGTGGCAGTGAGCCGAGGCAGTCAGTCGAGGGCTGGGACGGGCCGGCACTCCCTGTTTGGGGTGACCATGTTGCGCGCGATCAGAGGTCGTGACGAGCGCCCCCGATCCGCCCGCTTCCGTCTCGTCCGGTGCTGGCTTCTTTGGTGAGCTGGGATTCTTCTCGCGCGGACCCGGGACGGCCGGCGGGTGGTCGGGGTGGTGTCGACGCCGGCCGTGGGCGAACAGCGGCGGAAGACGGCGATGCATCGCGCTTGCTGGGGGTTCGCCGTAGCGATTACGACCAGCCCCAGGGGACAGGCGGACGTCGGTGGTGCGCCTGCTCCGACTACGCCTGGATCGTGCGCAGGGGCTGACCTGGATAAACGCCTCGCTTGCTCTCAGGCGGCCGGAGCGCAGCGCATCGTGATGCTGCCGGTCGGCGGATACGGAAACCAACACTGCCGCTACTCGCTCAAAGATCCAGCCGCTCTGTTCCACCCCACAGCCTCACGGACCAGGATTTGACTGCCACCACCCTCTGTCCAGACACGGACTCCCAGGCCACGAACCGAACCCACCAACGCTTCGCCGACGCCCTGGACACAGACAAGTGACGACGTCTTGATGGGCGCCGTGACCGAAGCCGGACGAACGGGCAGACGGCACGGTCAAAAGCCGACTGAAATGCGGCTTTTGAGGGCTCCGTTTAGCGTGATTCCCATCGGTGCGCCGCCGGGGCGCCACCGGACCGTGCCGAGAGGGGCTCGTGCCCGAGAGTGAGTACGTTCCCGCGTCCCCTGGTCACTCCCGACACTGTGGGAGTCTTCGGCCGGCGCGTTCACCTTCTCCGACGGAATGCCGACTGCCGAGACGGTCGAGGCGGTGTACGCGCAGCTGGATCGGATGCACGGCGTCGAGGCGTATCTGGCGGGGCTGCCCGCGGTTTCCTTGTGGGCGATGCGTAAGGCGATGCTCGGCGCGGGGGTTGCCGACAACGACGTACTGCTCTTCTCCGACCTCATGGACTGCGCGTCGCTGTTCCTGACCGCGAACGCGGACACCGTCTCACTTCTTCACGTTCGTCGACCTGTCCGAAGGGCCGGTCGTGGTCGACATCCCCGAGGACTGCCTCACGGTCGCGGACGACATGTGGTTCCGCTGGGTGACCGACCTGGGCGTACTCGGGGCCGGGACCGCGGGGCGGGCGGGCGCTACCTGTTCGTCGGGCCCGGCCACACCGGACCGCTTCCCGAGGGCGGCATGTTCGTCCACCACGTCCGCACCACACGGGTGTGGATGCTGGGGCGCTGCTTCCTGGAGGACGACGATCCGGCGCCGGCGGCCCGCCGCATCAAGGAGCAGCTGAAGATCACGCCGTACGTGCCCGGCGGCTACGGCACCTCGATTGGCTCGTTCCTCCCTGGGCGAGGCCGCGCTCGCCCCTGCTCGGTGAACCGCGCACCCCGCGGTTCGTCGAGGGCAGCGGCCTGTCGATCAACACGGTGGCGCCGGTCGACGCCACGTACTTCACGCTCCTGGACGAGGCGGTGCAGGCCGAGCCCGCCACCGCCCTCGATCCCGAGGTTGTCGCCGGCGCCGCCGCGATCGGCATCGTCAAGGGACCGGCCGTTCCAGCCGGACGCCCGCCGTCGAGGCGGTTCTCGACGACGCGGCGGCAACCGCCAACGCGTATGCGCGGGCCGTCGCGATGCGCCCGCACCCGGACGAGGGCTTCCACTTCTATCCGGGCACGGGCTCGCGGTGGACGTCCCCGCTGTTCGCCGGCGGCCACACCTTCCAGACCCCGCCACCGCTGATCACCCAGGAGGGGGTGAAGCCGTTCCCCGACCCGCGGGCGAAGATGCTCAACGCGCGCACTTCGTTCTTCTATCTGGCCACCGGCATCACCCCGGCGATGTGCATGAACCTCCCGCGGATCGGCTCGCAGTACGTCGGCGTCACGATGGACGCGCGTGGCGAGGCGCTCGACGGCTCCCGCTCCTACCGGCTGACCCTGCCGCCCGGCATCCCGGCGGAGAAGTTCTGGTCGATCACGCTCTATGACAACCAGAGCCGCTCCATGCTGGCCACGCCGCAGCGCTTCCCGCGGGCCGGCTCGCAGGCCTATCCGACCCCGGCCGCGACGGCCGAGTCCGACGGCTCGACGGTTTTGCGCTTCGCTCCCGAGCGTCCCGCGGACGTGTCCGAGGGGAACTGGGTGCAGACCGCCCCCGGTCACAACTGGTTCGCGATCCTGCGCTTCTACAGCCCGCTGCCGTCCTTCTTCGACAAGACCTGGCAGCCGGGTGAGATCGAACCGGCCGACTGAGGCCCCGCCCGCATCCGCATCCCGCTCCGAAAGGCCCTCATGAACGGCTCGAACGACGCCATGCCGGCCGATGCCCTGCGCTCCATCGCGATGCCTGACCACATCGCCACCCCGCTGGGCGGCCTCACCTTCTTCGACGGCCTTCCGGACGCGGCCACGGTCTCCTCCTCGTACGACCTGCTGGACCTGATCCGCGGTATCGACGTCTACCTCAACACCATCCCGGGCGCCTCCCTCGTCGCGCTGCGCGCCGGGCTGCGCTCGGTCGGGGTGAAGGACGCGCGCACCCTCGCCTTCACCGATCCCCGGAGCCAATTCAGGGAGTTACTACCTCACGCCGAACACCGAGACGCACGTACGGGACGACGTTCCTGGATCTGCGCGCGGACGGGCCGACCGTCGTCGAGAATCCGCCCAGAGTCGCTGTGTGTCGTCGACGACTTCTGGTTCCGCTACGTCGCCGACCTCGGAATGGCCGGGCCCGACGAAGGGGCGGGCGGCAAAAATACCTCTTCCTGCCGCCAGGCTGGGAGGGCGAGGTGCCCGAGGGCTACTTCGTCTTCCGTTCGCCCACCTTCACCAACTGGCTCGTCGTGCGGGCTCTGGGCGGTGTACCCGCGCTGAAGAACACGAAGGTGTATCCGCTCGCGCAGGCGGACGACCCGCCGCCGATGACCCACCTCAACATCGCCGACACCCCGCCACAACACCGTCCACTCCAACGACTTCTCGTACTACGAGGAAATCGACGCGTCGTGCAGGAGGAGCCGGTGGAGGCCCTCGACCCAGAGCGAGCCGGGCGAGTGGCGGCGATCGGGATCGTGAAGGGCAAGCCCTTCGCGCCCGACGAGCGGCTGCGCGGACTGCTGGCCCAGGCCGCGCCGATCGCCGCCGGGATCGCCCGCGCGCTGGTCTACAAGCCGCGCGACCCGGCCGTCTACCTGTATCCGGGGAGTCGTCGTGGAAGACGCCCTTCGTGGGCGGGAGTTACGCGTTCCTGCGGGACGGGGCGCGACTGCTCGACGCCCGCACCCTCCTTCCACTACTTCGCCACCGTCATCACCCCCCGGCGATGGCGGCCAAGACGGTCGGCACCGGATCGCAGTACGCATACACGGCGGAGGACTCGACAGGGGCCTGGCTGGACGGCGGGCGCACCTACCGGCCGCGACTGCCCGCCGGCGTTCCGGCGAAGAACTTCTGGGCGATGGACCTGTACGACACCCAGCATCCCGGTCGCTCCTGCAGACCGACAACCCCTACCCGGCGCTGAGCAGCCTGCCCGGAACGGTCACCGCCAACGACGACGGCTCCACCGACCTCCACTTCGGGCCCGTCGCACCCGCGGGCAGGGGAGACGAACTGGATCCAGACCGTGCCCGGAAAGTCGTGGTTCGGGATGCTGCGCCTGTACGGGCCGCTGGAGCCGTGGTTCGACGGGTCGTGGCGGCCCGGCGAGTTCGAGCCCGTCGAAGGTGCCGACGGTGGGTGACGCCATCGGGCAGATGCTGGCCTCGGCGGTCGGTATCGCCATCAGTCCGGTGCCTTTGATCGCCGTCGTGCTGATGCTGGCCACACCCGCGAGGGGAAGGTCAACGGCACGGCCTTCACGGTCAGTTGGGTGATCTCGCTCGGCGTCGTCGTGACGGCCGTCGTACTGCTCGGCTCGGGCGCCGACGCACTCCGGCGACGACGGTCCCGCCACCTGGACGCTCTGGCTCAAGCTGGTCCTCGGTGTGCTGTTCCTGCTGCTCGGCGTCAAGCAGTGGAAGGGGCGCCCGCGCGAGGGCCACGAGGCCGAGACGCCCGGCTGGATGCAGGCCATCGACAAGTTCCCCCGCCAAGGCGGCGGGCCTGGCCGCGCTGCTCGCCGTCGCCAACCCGAAGAACCTGGTCCTCGCCCTCGGCGGCGCGGTCTCCATCGCAAGCAGCGACGCCTCGGCCGGCGGCAGGACCGTCGCCGCCGCGCTGATGGTCGTCATCGGCTCACTGTGCGCGCTTGCGCCGCTCGCCCGTGTATGTGCTGGGCGGATCCAACTCCGCCCATGTGCTTGCCAGTTGGAAGGAGTGGATGGCCAGGCACAATGCGGCCATCATGACCACGCTGCTCGTCGTGCTCGGAGCCAAGTACGTGGGGACGCCATCAGCGGCCTCGCCGGGTGAGTGTGCAAACACCGGGCCGTCTGCGAAGCGGCTGCCGGGGCTCGGGAAGCCGACGTCATCCGATGTCGGCTCCGGAGTCGTCACCGGCCTGTTCTCCATCCCGGAGGGGAGCTACGGCGTACGCGGCCATCGCCGGGTTCAACCCGGTCGCGGGCCTCTGCGCCGGCGTTGTCCCCCGCGAGTCGTCGGCTCCCTCACCTCCCGCACCGTCCTGATGGTCACGACCTTGACCAGCTCGCTCGCCCTGATTTCACAGAGCGTGCTGGTGATGCGGACTCGACCGAAGGCGCCCAGCCTCGCGAGCGGACTCTTCCAGTCGCTGCTGTCGGGCGGATCGCTATCCCGTACAGGCGTCGCGGTCTCGGCCGGGGCACGCACCCGCTGGGAGGGGCCCTCCGGGTTGTGGAGCACAGTTGCGGGTCGCATTTGAGACAAACGGTCAGTTCGTGCGCGACGCCGTGGCGTAGCGTTGCAGGAACAGTGCTTCCACGTGTGCCATGTGCTGGATCTCGGTCAGGTACACGCTCTCGTTCGGAGCGTGGATAGAGACAGCGATGGCTCTCGACTCCATGAGCACGATTTCGCGCGCCGGGATGCGATCTGCGCGAGCACGTTACTGCGATCGAGGCCGCCTTGCCGCGAGGTATGCCAGCGGTTTGCCGTATGCCGCACGTGCATCGCTTCGCGAAGCGCGGCGCCGGCGGGCCGTCGGTGAGCGCGCGCGCAGGCGCGGACCCGGTGCTTTCCGGCTCCACCGTGACCCGCGCACGGGGCTGGCGACGTCAGTCAGATGGGCGGTGAGAGGGCGTGGGCTTCGTCGGCGTCGGTCATGGCGGCACGCGCAGGCTGACCCAGGCCCGTGCTGTGGAGTGGCACGGAAGCCGAGGACACCACCGGCGGGCAGTCGATACCGACGGTGACGGCGGGCCGGGCCCAGAGCCGGTCCGCGACGCTGCCAGTTCCGGTCGGTTGCGCCGTCGAGGACTCCGGCGTCGAAGCTCGGAACTGTACGCTCGTCGTAACCGACGCCTTCCCATGTGCCGTCACAGTCGAGGCGCGTTGATGCGGGTCGCGCGCCGGTTTCTGGGTCGCTTGGGTGTCGGCAGGGCTTGGACTCAGAGGCGGCGACCGCGTCGGGCGCGCGCGCGCCGAACATGCCAGAGTGCACCTCGCCGTGGGACGTGTCCGACGGCGACGACCTTGGTTCGCGAAGGCCTCGCAGGGTGATCCGTCGCGGTCCCCACGCCGACCTCCGGCGTTGCCGGTGTCGCACACCCAGCAGCGCGTCGGCCAGGAACTCCTCAGGTGCTGCTGGGCGACGTATTGTTTCGAGCCCGCGCCCGTGCCCTGCTCCTCTGACCCTTCGGCGGCGAACTTCCAGCCCTACCGGGATGTCGTCGCCGAGGGCTCGCGGTGCCGTGAGGTGCATGACGATGTTGCCCGCCTGCGGTCGGCTGTGCCGCCGTCAGCGCACCAGCGTCCGTCGCTTGCTCGGATGATGTGGGCGATGGTCCAGGCGTTGTCGTCCGGGCGGTGGCTGCACGTCGTAGTGGCAGTACAGGAGCTACGGTCGGCGCGCCGGGTGGTGGTAGTGGGCGGTGACCGACGACCCGAGTGTGTGCCGTCGGGGTCTCTGACGAGGCGTACGTCGTGCGGTCCCGCGTCGGGTGAAGGCGTCGGCGACCCATTGTGCTGCCTGCGCGGCGCACTCCTCCGGCAGTACTGGCGTGGGTCGGCGACCGAAGGGATGGCGACGAGTTCGAGTGAGATCGGTCGGGGCGCGCCATCAATCCGGTGATGCAGTGGCCCAGTTCGTCGAGCGTGGCGGTCATCGTGATCATCGCCTCACGGTGTGCTCGGTCTTGGGGTCGTCGACCTTGTCGCGGAAGTCGTCGAGAGCTTGTCGGGGCAGTAGATCTCAGGACTTTCTCCTCGGCGCGTACGGCCTTGGTGTCGGCGATCACGGGCCGCTGACCTGGGCCCGTCGCCCCCGTTGGACATGTTGATCTTCCCACAGGGCGGTTTCCAGCGCGGACGCAGGATCGTCGCGCACCGTCCCGCCGTCCGACCGTGCCGAGGGCGCGGACGATCGCGTCGGTGTTCGGCCTCCGGGTAGCCGGCGGACTGTGCAGCGTCGGCGAGCTGGTTCGCCTTCCTTGCGGTGGCGTCGTTGGTCTTCTTCCGTTCTCGTGCCGGATGATGCCGACGTGACGGTCAGAGCTGAGCGGAATCGATCACGCCGATGTACAGCCACATGTGCTGGCTGGGGCGAGCTGGGTGGGAGCTCATGCCGTTTCACCGCCATCCTGCTTGCTCCAGTCAGGTCTGCGCAGCTTGAAGGAAGGCGAGTGGGATCAGCAGGCCGAGGATCGCCAGACCTGCCGCCGATGATTGCCGATGTACGCCCAGACGCTGCCGCTGCCGAACCGTGAGGGGGTACGAAGCCGATGGCCAGGGCGGCGATGGACGCCAGCAGGCCGACCGTGCACAACAGGCCGAGTGCCGGGGCGCGATAGCCGCGCGGATGGTCCGGCTGGGTCTTCCGCAGCCGCATCGCGGGGGCGGCGAACATCAGCAGAGTAGACGATGAGGGTACACCTGCGTGGTGATGGTCGAGAAGATCCAGTAGACGTTCGAGACGTTGGGGGATCAGTGCGTACATGAGGGCGATGACCGTGGTGACGATGCCCTGGGTGACGAGGATGTTCTGCTGGATGCCGAACTTGTTGAGCTTCTGCAGGAACGGCGGCAGATAACCCTCGCTGCGGGAGATCTCCAGAGGCCCTTGGACGGTCCCGCCAGCCAGGTCAGCATGCCGCCGAGCGAGGCCGAGATCAGCATCACCGCAGCGATCGGGGTCATCCAGCCCACATGGAAGTACGAGAAGAAGGCGTCGAAGGCTCTGCATCACACCGGCGGTCAGGCTCAGCTGATGAGCCGGCACCACTCCAGCTGATCGCCAGGGCGGGCAGGATGAAGATCACCAGCACCAGCCCCATCGCCATGAACATCGACTTCGGGTACTCCCTTCGCCGGGTCCTTGAGCGAGGACACGTGCACGGCGTTCATTTCCATGCCGGAGTATGAGAGGAAGTTGTTGACGATGAGGACGAGGCTTGCCAGGCCCGTCCACCGGGGCAGCAGATGGCTGCTGTCCATCGGCGCGGCCGACGGGCTGCCCTGGCCGAGGAAGACCAGGCCGAGGACGACGAGTACGGTGCCCGGCACGAGCGTGCCGATGACCAGGCCCCACGAGGAGAGCCCTGGCGAGCGCCTTCGTACCGCGTGAGGAGACCCAGACCCCGGTCCAGTACAGGACCATGATGACGATCGCCGTGTAGACGCCGTTCGCTGCGAGTGCCGGGTCGATCACGTACGCGATGGTGCTTCGCCACGAAGGCCAGCAGGCTGGGTAGTAGAAGATCGTCATCGCGAACTGGCACCACACGGCGAGGAACCCGAGCAGCTTCGACAGCCCCTCGGCCACCCACCGGTACACACCGCCGCTCCAGCCCGACGCGAGTTCCGCGGACACCAGCGACGTCGGCAGCAGGAACACGATCGCGGGGACGATGTACAGGAACACGCAGGCAAGGCCGTACACGGCCATCGTGGGAGGCCCGCAGGCTGGCCACGGACGACGTCGTCATCAGCGCCAGCGTCACCCATGTCATCGTGGAGGTGCGGCGGGCGGTGCGGGCCGTGGCGGGCACGCTGATCTGGCGCTGTGGGAGGTCTTGCACGTCCATCGTGCTCATGCGCACTCCGGGGGCGGGATGAGCTGCGCCCAGCTCTCCGCTGGAGAGGCCGGTCGGCGTTGGTGAACTGGGCCGTTCGGGTGGGGTGCAGAGAGGGGGTAAGCCCGCGAGGTCGTCGTGGGAGCGAGTTGTTCGTCCAGGTGTGTGCTGCCGAGCAGGATGGCGTTGTGGCAGGTCTGGGCGAGGCGGTCGGGCGAGTCGGGGGAACAGCTGTGGGATCTGGGCGAGGGCGAGCTTGGGCAGGTGGTTGTAGACGACTGCGAGCCCGTCACTGAGCTCCCGCCGCCGGGCCGGCAGGAAGGAAGTCCGCACGCAGTGGGCGCGTTGTGCCAATCGCAGTTCGTTCACGATTCGTGGGCGGTCTCAACCAGTCCTGTGGGCGGGGGTCGTTCCGGGTGCTGGGGGCGAGGGTCGCGGCGGTGAGCATGCCGAGGGCGATCGCCGCGATCAGGGCGAACATGGTGCCGATGTCCTTCACGCCGTGGATCGGGCTGCCGCCGAGCCAGGCGTCCAGGCCGCGTAGCCCGTGCGAGCCGGGGTGAGGACGAAGAAGGCGGGGTAGAGCACGTAGGGCGGCGGTGTACGGGGGCGGCGTCCGAGGAGGAGGCGAGACCGCGGCCATCACGGCGGCTGCGACGAAGGTTCCGGCGAGTGTGGACAGAGCGCGTACGGCGAGCAGTTGGACGCCGTACGTGACCAGGACGACGGCCAGCGCCCAGGCAGGTCGCCGCGGCGCATGCCGAAGACCAGCAGTACCCCGACGGTGAAGACCACCCAGCCGAGCCAGGCCGCCACCCAGCCCAGGTCGGGTGCGACGGGCGAGTCGGGGATCTCGCTCTGTGGCATGCCCAGTGCGGCCGAGGCGAGGACGGGGCCGAACGCGAGGGCGCCGAGCAGAGCGACGGACTGCGCGAGCCGGGCTGCGCCGGCGGTGATCCGCCCCACGGACAGCTCGATCATCGCCATGGTGATCGCGTCGCCAGGGATGAACACGAACAGCACCCGGAATCATCAGCTCGATCGTTCCGCCCGTCACCCAGCCCGCGTGGGACGCCGTCAGCACCACCACACCGACGACCGCCGACGCCACGAGCGGGGCGAGTCGACCCGGTCGGCCCAGGCGCTGCACGCCGACCTGGATCAGACCGACGGCAAGGCCCAGGACGGCGGTGATCCAGACCTCCTGGAGGGTGGGCTGGATCGAGCGCGCCGAATCCGACGGAGAAGAGCACGACGCCGAGCACCCGCAGCCAGGGCGCGGGTAGGGCGCGGGCGATGCCGCGATCTCCTCCAGCCGCTGTCTGGCCTCGGTCACCGGGAGCTGCCCGGACCGCACCGCGGCCAGCCACGGCTTGAGGGGCGCTGACCCGGTCGAGCTGCGGGATCTCCGGCACCCCGGTCACCACGCGGGTCGCGCCGTCCATCGCCACCACGGCCGACTCCGCGAGCACCGTCACCTCGGCCTGTCGCCCATAGGCGGCGGCCACCGCACGCAGTCGGTCCTCGGAGCGCAGGGTGCCCTCGAACCCCGCCGGCCACCAGCAACTCCGCCAGCCGTGCGACCAGGCCAGAGCACCTCGTCACCCGGCGCCTCGCGCTCACTCGTGCCCGTCATATCGGTCAGTCTGCGGTTCCGAGAACGTTCTGCGCATACCGGCCCAAAGTGCCCTAGAGGGGGGGACGGCGTGGCCGATCTGGTCTCCGCCGTGACCATCGCGGACGTCACCCGGGGACTCGACCTGGCCCGGCGTCGACGCCAACGCAGTCCTCGGTGCGGGCAAGGCCCGTTCGTCTTCCGCCGCTCATCATCTCCGGGCTCGGCGGCGGCATGATCCGCGATGTGCTGCGGCAGCACAGCACGCCCGTCGCCCTCACCGACTTCTGGTAGCTCGCCGTTGCCGTGTCCGCCGCGCTCGTCGCGTTCTTCATAGCGCTCGGCGGACGCCTGTGGCAACGCACCTACCTGCTGCTCGACGTACTCGCGCTGGGCCGCTGGACCACAGCAGGCGCGCAGAAGACGCTGGCCGCCGGGCTCGGGTGGCTGCCCGCCATCCTGCTGGGCACCATCACGGTCGGCGGCGGCGTGCTGCGCGACGTCCTGCTCGCGCGTCGCCCCGGTGTCTTCGAGGACCACACGCTGTACGCCACCTGCGCCGCCGCCGCGCAGCGAGGTCATCTGGGCGAACCGTTTGCCGCGCCCCCGCCCGGTAGCGGTCCTGGGCCACGCCTGCGCACTGGCCCTGGGCTCCCTCGTTCCGGGCAGCGGACCCGAATCCCAGCCGACGGCCACGCCCGGCTCCGCGGAGTCGGGGCGGGCTGCGTCAGGGGGCATCGCTGCACTCCTCGGGTCGGCGGTTGTCTCTCCGACAGGAAAGCCTTCTCGCTGCGGCCTGCACGTACAGCGTGCGATCGGGTGAACGGTTCCGGCCAAGTGTCAACTGCGGGGCTTGCGGCCCCAAATGGCCACTGGATCCCTGCAGACGCAGCACCTTCCACAGCTCTTCCGCGTCGGCCTCGGAGAGGTTGACGCATCCGTGGGAGCCGGGTGGCAGATCCAGCGGGTAGTCGACGCCGTGGAACGCCTGGCCACCGTCGAAGAACTGGGCGTAGGGCATGCGCACGTTGTAGAGCGTGGAGTAGTGATGCCGGTTGCGCAGGTGGATCCGCTTCCAGCCCGTACGGGTGGGATATGTCCTGCTGCCGGAGCGGCTGTCGACCGGCCCGAAGACGTCCTTGCGGCCCTGGCGCACCCACATCCGCTGGTGGGTCAGGTCGACACAAGCGGTCCTGACCCCCGGTGGTGGCCGGGCATTCGGCCGCTGCAGCGGCGGCGCCGGACGGCAGCGATGCCGGACCGCTGAGCAGGACGGTCAGAGCGAGCAGGACGATCGTGACACGCATGGCCCTCCGCCGGTCGGAGCGTGTGGTGGTGGCTGTCGCACGAAGGTAGAGCGGCCACGGGCACCTCGCACCCCGGGACCGACTCCCCGGGTGATCCTCGGCGGCATCCGTGGTTCTGACGCCCCCGTCCGCCGAAGGCGGGCACGGCGAGACGGACATGCATGCACGGGACGGCCGGCGCCGGTGACTCGCACCCGCGCCGCCCCGACATGGAGGTGCAGGTCCATGGGTGTGCAGGCACAACTGCCGCGCGGCAGAGGGCTGATGGCTCGCTTGGTCGGCATCGCGCTGCTGGTTGGCGCGGCTGTGAGCCCCGCCACGACCGCGTACAGCGCGCCGAACGCCGGCAGTGACGGCCAGCCGCCGGACGTGCACCCGCGGCGTTGCACCCAGCCCAAGCGGCGAGGACCCGATGCCGCAGGGGCTGGAAGTGCGGCTACGTCGACGTACCGCTGGACTACGGCCGCACCGGCCGGACCGCCGCACCCACGGTGCGGCTGGCCATCGCTCACCGGCCCGCCGACACGCCCAAGGGCCGGATCGGCGCCCCTGTTCTTCAATCCCGGCGGACCCGGCGGTTCCGGCATCGACATCGCGCGCGGCGGCGGCTGGGAGAACTACGTCGGCCCCGCAGGTCAAACGCCACTTCGACCTGGTGACCTGGGACCCGCGCGGCGTCGGTGAGAGCACCCCGGCGCTGAGGTGCGCGGCCACCGACCAGGCCCGCGACGCGCCTCGACGAAGCGATGGCCCCTACAGCGCGCCGCGCACCACGAAGGAATTGAACGGCACCCTGCGTACGTCCGACTCCCTGGCCGCGTCCTGCCACCGTCAACGGACTGCGCGCCACCCCCGCCCGTCCCTGCTGCCGCACATGTCGACGATGGAGAACGTGCGCGACCTGGACCGGCTGCGCATGGCGTTCCACGACCCGAAGCTGAACTACTTCGGCGTCTCCTACGGCACGACCATCGGCGCGGTGTACCGCAACGTCTTTCCGAACACGGTGCGTTCGATGGTGCTGCACGGCGTTGTCGACAACCCGGCCCGCTTCAACGACTTCCGGCGTTACGTCGTCTCCGACGCCTACGAGTCGAACCGCACCATGTCGGCCATGCTCATGGCCTGCGACCGGGCGGGCCCGGTCCGCATGCGCGTTCGCGGGCGGCGCGCAGTCCAAGTACGACCGGCTCACCAAGCGCCTCAGCAGCACCGGCGCAGGTGGCGTCGATTTCCTCCAGGCGTGGTTGCAGACCGTCGGCACGGCCCTGCGCCCTCGGCAACACGTTCCGGCCGAACGAGCGCGGCCCGCCGCCGAGAAACTCCAGGCCTCTACCAGGCGGTGTTCCCCACCGACGGAAGAAGAGAACTGCGGTTGCCGCAGCTGAAGCCCGTCCCCGAGCCGCCCTCGGACAGCGCGCCCTGGCTTCCTACAGCGCCGACCACACCAGCGAGGACGTCTCGATCGTCACCAACTGCCTCGACTTCCCGCTCACCCCGCGCACCGAGGCCGGATGGGCCGGCATCTGGGTGCCGCCCGGGCCGCTTCGCTGGTCGATGGCTCCGGCATCACCGCCGCTTACGCGACCTGCCGCAGCCTGCGCGACCGCTCCAACCTGCCCCGCTACACCGGCCCGTGGAACCGCGGCAAGGGCCCAGTCCTCCTCCTCAACGAAAACCCACGACCAGGCCACGTCCCTGGCCTGGGCCCAGCGCATGAAGGCCGCGCCCGGCTCGCCGCTCCGCGCTCGTGCCCCCTCACCGGATTCGGGCACGGCATTCCTGCACCCTGCAGTGTCGACCAGACGTCCCAACACCTGATGACGGCCCGGCTTCCCCGCCAGGGGAACACGGTGCAGCGACGGGCACACACCAACCCGTTCGTCTCGTAGCACCCCGCACGCGGAACCGGTTCAGACGCGGCGGCGTCGACGCCGTACGGCCGTCATGACAGTGGCTCCGGCGCTCAGCAGAAGGACGGAACCGATGGCCGCCGCTGTTGCCGTCCGGTCCGTGCCGGTGTCCGCCAGACCGCCGCCGGACCCCGAATTCCCGCCCGAAGGGCTGGGCGCCGGCGAAGGCGTGACCGTTGAGGTGGGGGTCGGACTGGGTGAGGGCTGAGGGCCGCTCCCTCGACGGTCCAGACACCCTGGGCGTCGTTGTCGGTGTCGGACCGGTCGGTGTCCGTGTCCAGCGTCGGCACGACGAGCGGGTTGAGGTGCTCGGCGATGACGTCCGCATACCCGTCGCCGTCGAGGTCGGTGGCCTCGTCCTCGGGGAGGGGGCGCAACGTAGGCGACGTTTTTCATCGTCGTACGGGCGCTCGGCTCGGCAGTGATGCGTACGGTGACGGTGAGCACGGGCCCGTCGGCGCCGGGAGGCAGCGCGGTGCCGGCCGTCGCCGTCAGGCCCTTCACCGTGTAGCCTCGAGCCGCTCAGGGAGACGAGGTCGACGCCGTCGGGCAGCAGCTGGTGGATGGACCAGCCCGCGGGGGGCGGCGGCGGGACCGTCGTTGTGCGGTGTCAGCTCCCAGGTCACGAGGTCGCCGACGTGGTGGTCCGCGGAGTCTTTGCCGGTGACGGTCTCGGTGAGGGACAGTTCCGAACAGTCGGTCGGATACAGCGCGGGCGCCTCGGTGAGTTCGTGGACCTGCGCCCCACCACCGTCGAAGACGAGGCTCCCATCGCGGTACCCGGTGGCCCGGCACGGCGAACCCCAGTCGTTCGGATTGTC
Organism: Streptomyces sp. KL116D; assembly: GCF_030766975.1. Classification (NCBI taxonomy): domain Bacteria; kingdom Bacillati; phylum Actinomycetota; class Actinomycetes; order Kitasatosporales; family Streptomycetaceae; genus Streptomyces; species Streptomyces sp. KL116D. The sequence continues at coordinate 21,660 of NZ_JASERH010000065.1, forward strand.
ATAGTCGCGCGCGTCGACGGCGACGGGGGTGTCCGCCGCGCGCTGGCGGGCCCGGTTCGCCGTGGCTGCGGTGTCGTCGCCTGCCACCGCGTTCGCGTAGTTCCGTACGGCGGTCGAGTCCGCCGGGAAGGTGTTGCCGACGGCGAGCAGCGGGTCCCGCAGGGTCCGGCGGGCGGCGTCGGGTGCGCTCGCGTCCGGGAGCCGACCTGATCCACGTGCCGGTGCCCTTGAACGTGTTGTCGCGTACGTCGATGTCCGAGGAGGAGTACGAGCCGGACGTCGCGGCGTCTTCGTAGAGCGGGGCGGCCATGACCGCTGCCTGGCTCTCGGCGGGCTCGGACTGGGTGACGGTGTTGGAGGCGACGGTGACGCCGTGCGCCGGGGCGGCGACAACCGTGCTCGGCTGGCCGGAGACGGTGTTCTTCGTGAACGTGACGGTGCTGGTGCCGGTGTACAGGCGCAGCCCGGCGCGGTTGCCGCTCATCGTGTTGTCGTGGACGTCGATGTCGTGGCTGACGCCGAAGGCCGCGTCCCCGGCGCTGAGGCTGCCGAGCGCCTTGTTGTCGCTGAAGGTCGAGCCGCTCACCTCCAGGTCGGCGACGCCCCGGCTGTACAGGGCGTTCTCGGCGACGTTCGCGACGCTTCGAGGCGGTGACGGTGGCGCCTGAGGTCCCTGAGTAGAAGAACTGCAGGCGCCGCCGTCGATCGAGGAGCGGTCGACGGCGACGTCCTGCGAGTCGTATGCCTTGGAGGATCGCGAGAACCGGCGGGCCTGGTGGCCCCTTCAGATGCCCGGTGACGGTCACGTTGCTGACGTCTACATCGGTGGACTGGTGCACCACGACGGCGCCTCCGGTGACCTTCCGCCTGTACGTCACTGATCTGCGGCTCTTCGTGGCGAGCAGCGAGATGCCGGTGGAGGAGGCCACCGGACCGGTGATCTTCAGATCCTTGAGCGTGATGCCGGTGCGGTCGGGAGGCGGGCGTGAAGGAGCTCTGTGTTGCGACGCCGGTGTTGAAGTCGCTGATTGTCGCGCCGGTGACGGTTGCCCGGCCGGCGTTCATCAGGTTGATGCCGCTTCCTGTGCCGACGCCCGTGAGCTCCGGTTCGGTGACGCTCGCGCCTTGGGTCGAGCCGAGGGCGATGCGCGCCGGTCGTCACGCGCGGTGACCACCGGGAGGTGGATCTTCGGGCCGGCTCCCTCGTTGTCGAGGTGGGTGTAGACGCCGTTGCTGAAGTGGCCTACGACGGGTTGGTCGAGGGTGACGCCGGTGGCCTTGTGGATCTGGATCCCGACGGAGTTCGCGGTGTCGGTGCCGGTGACGTGTGCCGAGGTGACGGTGGCCTTGTCGGTGGAGCCGAGGGCGATGCCCCTCCCTCCCGGCGCCGGTGACTCTGGCGGCGTCGATGGTCGGTCCGGGCGCGGTGCTCGTCGTGCTCGCGCCGATGCCTCGGGAGAAGCCGGTGACCGTCGGGGAGGTGAGGGTGGCGCTGCTGGAGTTGGCCAGGTCGATACCGGTGCCGGTGGTGGCGGTGTTGGTCACGGTGGTGCCGGTGACGGCGGGCGCGGTGGCGGTGCCCAGCGAGATGCCGCTGGTCGCGCCGGAGACGGTGCCGCCCTTGATCGCGATGCCGGAGGCCGTCGAGGCGGCGGTGGCCGTGATGCCGGTGGCCACGCCGCTGATGGCGGGGTCGGTGACCGTGGCGGAGCCGGTGGTCAGGTTGATGCCGTAGGAGGAGATGTCTGGTCGCCGCCGTGCATCGTGAACCGGCTGATGCTCACACCGGTCGCAGCGGCGGCGAGCTGGATGCCGGTGGGCCGCAGGACGGCGTTGGCTGACGACCTTGATGCCGTCGAGTGCGGCGTCCGCGGTGTTCACGAGAACCGTCGCGCCCGTCGCGGAGACACCGAACGTCACAGCACTCGCGGCGCTCAACCCGCCCCCGGCCACGGTGAACTGGGCGAAGAGGGTCGACGCACCCGACGCGTCGAGCAGCACCCGGCGCGGTACGGTGAGCCGCTTGGCGAAGACGTAGTCGTTCGGGTCGAACGACACCCGCTCGCCCGTCGGCGGCAGCGTTGAGTGCGGCCTGAAGCGTCAACAGGCTGGAATCCGCAGGGCGTTGAGCGGGGTTCCAACCCAGGCCATCTTCACGGTGTCGGCGTTCTCGACGACATCTGCCCCCTGGCAGGCGGCGAAAGCGCCAGCCGCCGGGAAGGTGGGCCAGGCTGGTCCGACGGGCCCACGACAGGGCTGCGAGCGCGGCGGCGAGCAGCGCGGTACGGACCCGGCGACGGCTGACTGGACTGCTGCTGACCACGTGACCCCATCCTGCACTTGTTGTAGGGTACATACTTTTGTCATATATTTGGCCGGTTAGTTCAAGAGGACACGCTCATTCATGACATCACATGCAAAAATCACGATGTGTTCTCACTGGATGGGTCGCTATCGCGGTGCCGACAATGCCGGCCTCTGCCTCACCTGGGCTCGCTGACACCGTTAATCGCAGCTTTTGCGAGATGGAGGAGCGGCGCGAGCGCGAGGCCGCAGAGTAAGGAGCAGTCGGGCCCTGCTGCCCATCTCCGGGCCCGACACGCGCGCGAGCGAGCCCGCAGCGCTCGGCGATCGGTCCCGCCTGAAAAGCAGGGTAGGCCAGACGTCGGATGGCGGCCTGGGGTCCCGCCCTGCGGGCGAGAGTCAGACACGCTCCAGATTGGAACTACGGGCGAGTGTTGTCTTCTTGGTGGTGGCGCAGGGTTGTGTGGCGGCGTCGGAAGCCGGAGGCTAGTTGTTGCGCTCTGCTTAACGTCGTCGAGGGGTGGGGTGGCGGCTTTGCGGCGCGGATGCCGTCCTGGGCCAGTCGTTTTGAGGAGAGCCTCAGGGGATGGTGGCTCGCCCAGTTCTGCGTATTGCTCGGCCACCGTTTGTAGATGCGTTGTTCGAGGGCGTAGCGGCGCAGGGTACTGGGACTGACTGGCCTACCTTTGGCTCCGCGAATGCCCAGGTCAGCGAGGTGTTGGGAGAGTTCTTCGAAAGCGGCCGCGCCTTTGGGTTCTGTGTTGTTGTGAGTGTTGAGGTAGTGCTGGTAGGCGAGGAAGTACTGGTCGGGGGCCGTGAGGTGCGGCGCTTCCGACGGTGTGCTTTGAAATGCACTGGCGGCGTTCTGGCCGAGTGGGACGTCAATCGTGCTGCGGGGCTGCCTGGATGGCACGGGGGGCCGGTGGGACGACTGATCTGGGCGTCGTGTCCGGTGCCTCATCCGGCTCCGGCTCCGGCTTCGGAGGTGGCGGGTACCCGTGGGGCTGGTCCGGCCGCAGGTGAGTGCTCGGCTGACTCAGGTACTGGTCGTCCTCCTGGTAGAGCGACGACTCGACCTGTTCCGCCTCTGGGTCGGCGCCCACTTGGGCCTCTGGCGTGGTGGCCCTGTCCAGGGCCCGCCCGACCCAGGTTGGGCAGTTCGGTGTTCTCAGCGAGGAAGGGCTCTGGCCGGTGCATCGTTGGGCTTTGGCCGGGCTGGACGGCGCCATGTACGTGGTGCTGGCCGTGAGCGGACTGGTTGAGACCGACTGGTGCTCCATGGACTGTCCGGAGGCTGTTGGAGGGCGCCGGGGAGGCCTTCGTGTTGGGTGTCTGATCCAGCAAGCGTCTCGGTGGGTGCGAAACACGGGTTCCGCGGGTGCCGCTCTGCTTCTTCATGTTCGGGATCTGGTTGCAGGGAAGGGGCTTGCCGCGGAGTGTGCTGTGGCGGCTATTTCGGGCGGTGGCGGCATGGTTGTGGTTGGTGCGTGTGTCCGGATCGCTGGACTGCCGCGCTGGCTCGATCCCCGCGGCCGCGAGACCCGCCGGGGCGGTGTCGGAGAGCGGGACGCCGTAGCGGGCGAGGCGCAGCGGGCATCAGGGATTCGGACCGGGGCCTTGCGGCGCCAGGCCCGGCCGAACCGGGAGTGGAGGCGGGCCTGGTAGACGAGGCGCTCCTGCTCCAGCTTGATCACGGCCTCGTAGGAACGCAGCTCCCACAGCTTCATCCGGCGCCACAGCAGGAACGTGGGCACGGGGAGAGCAGCCAGCGCGTGATGCGCACGCCCTCCATGTGCTTGTCCGCGGTGATGTCCGCGATCCGGCCCGATCGCGTGCCGGGCCGCCTCGACCGAGACGACGAACAGGATCGGGATCACGGCGTGCATGCCGACGCCCAGCGGGTCGGGCCAGGCCGCCGCGCCGTTGAACGCGATCGTCGCCGCGGTCAGCAGCCACGCCGTCTGCCGCAGCAGCGGGAACGGGATCCGGATCCAGGTCAGCAGCAGGTCGAGGGCGAGCAGCACACAGATGCCCGCGTCGATGCCGATGGGCAGGACGTAGGAGAAGTTCCCGAAGCCCTCTGGCCAGGGCCAGCTCGCGGACTGCCGCGTACGAACCGGCGAAACCGATACCCGCGATCACCACCGCCCCGCCAACGATCATCCCGATCAGCCACCGATGGGCACGGGTGACCTGAGGTGGCGGTGTACTGGTGCCGGTTTCGCGGTGCTGCCCCTTCAGCGTTCGGCGGTCTGGGATTGCCTGTTGAAGCGGACATCAGGAGGCGGCCAGCAGTTTGTCGGCGAGCGCGAGAGTCTCCTTGTCGAGGTGTTCGCGACTCAGGTGTCCGTTCACGTTGTGCCATTGGGCGACGGCGGCCTGTAGCCCGCTGCGGTTGCCAGCGGCTGCTTCCCGTGCGCATGAGGGCCCGGTAGAGGGTTCGGCGTGGGGGTCGGCTGTCAGGCCGGTTGTGCAGGCCCGGCGTGCGGTGTGGAAGTCCTGGTGGGGCCCGTCACTTGTGCGGTAGCTGGCCACGGTGTGGGCAGCGTCGGCGATGCGGGCCTGCATCGTGGTGCGCAGCCCGGTCATCCATCGGGCGGGGTGCTGGCTGAGGGGATTCCGTCGACCAGGGCCAGGGCCCGCTCCAGGTAGGGCAGGCCGTCTTCGCCGCGGGTGAGGCCGAGGGTGGCGAGTCGCTCGAACTCCCACCAGTCGCAGCGCACTTGTTCCGAGAGCATGTAGGGGAGGCCTTGCCCTTGCGCTGGGGGAACGTAGGGGTTCCCGTCGACGTCTGTGCCGAGGCGGGTGCGTAGTTCCCGGAGCCGGGAGCCGAGTGTCTTCGGGGACCAGGGGGCGCCGTCGCCGAGGTCTTCGCACAGCCGGTCGGCGCCGCTGTCCGGTTTCAGGAGCAGGTGCGCGGCGAGTTCGATCAGACGCGGCTCCAGGGCGTCGGCGTTTTGCATGTCGAGGGTTCCCAGCGCCCGCAGGCGGGGTGCGGTGTCGTCCGGCCCGGCCTGGCTGAGTGCCTGGTCGGCATCGGACTCGGGGATCGGCGGGGTGCGTTCGGGGGCGAGGAGGGCGTGGACCGGCGGGATGAGGAACCGCGGCCCGATCCGCTCTGTCTGCTCGGCCGGCTCGTCGCCGCCTTCGGCGGGAGCAGCTGGGGGCGGCTGCGAGCGCTGCCCGCCCGGGTCGGCCGACGCATTCAGCAGGACCTGGAATGCGACGGTGGTGCCCTTCTGCGGTCGCCGGGGCATCCGCGCGCAGGGCTTCCGGAACGGTCATGGGCTGGGGAACCTTCCGGTGTCAAATGGTGTGTTGTTGTGGGTCGAGGACGGCGCGCACGGCGGGGGCCGAGTACTTCGACGGGCTCTGAGGGACGTGTTCATTACGCCGTGCGGGTCTTCGGCGGGCGGTTGGTCTGGAAGGCGTCGGCGAGTTCGGCGAGGGATGCGGGCGTCCAGGCGCTGCAGAACGACATCGACGCCGAGTGCATTCTATGCGTTGGGCGTTTGAGACGCTGGCGTCAGATTGTCTCCGCGTCCGGGAACACCGCAGCAGCAGCGGCGGGGCAGGGATGAGGACACACGGGGTCAGGTCGTGGGAGCGGTCGAGGGCGGGCGAGCTGCCAGGCGGTGTCGTCGTCCAGGCCGCCGGGCGCAGAGCACGATGGGGATGCCGCGGTCTTCAGCGTCCTGGGCTTTTGAGGATGCGTGCGGCGAACTCCCGGCGACCAGGCGAGGATCGGGCAGGTAGCGCACCCCGAGTGCTCCGAGGTCGGCCCCCCGCGCCCAGGCCACAGGCCAGAACCTCGACGTGCTCGGCGTGCGGGCTCGACCAGCTCGGTAGCCAGACCAGCCATGATTTCGGTCCGTCTACCGGATTACCCTCGACGAGCAGCACCTGGAGCGGGTTTCGAGGTTCAATAGCACCAAACTGCCCGCCGGATCGGTGCCTAGGGTGACCAGCGCGCCGGAGAAGCGGTCTGCCTCCTCAGATACAGCGGGCAGTGTGATGTCGTCGGGCAGGTGCCACCACCCCCACACAAAGTGCAACGGCGTGGCTGTCGGCGGTGACCTCGTCGGGCAGAACTCTGCGCACTCCGTTGGCGGTGACACGCGCGCTCCGCAACGGCGGCGGAGCGCCCGCCCTGCTCGCCAGGGCAGCCAGCGCGGCCTGGAGCCGCTGGATGCCGTCGGCGCCGCCGCGAGCCGCCCGTCCGCAACTCTCGCTCCTCTGCCCGCCGCTGGCACGGTGTCGGGAAGGGCTCCGCCGGGCTTTGCGGGAGCGGCGCTGCCGCAGCCGCCTCCAGGCGAGCGTTCCGGTCAGCGCGGCAGCCAGCACCGCGCCCACGCCTGCCCCCTGCTGCAGCGAGACACTCGAAGATTCCTGGACCGGCCTGTCCCGGCGAAGGAGGTGCCGTGGCCGGTGAGCGCTCGGAGCCGGATGCCGATGCCGATGGCACGCGGAGGTGCGCAGCCGACAGGCGGGCCTGCTCGTCGGGAGGCGGGCCGAAGACACCTCTGCGCCCTCGGCACCCCCAGGCCGCGCAGACGGGGACGCCGCGCTGGCTGGGCGTTGCGGACGGAGTCGATGTCGGGGGAGCGGCTGCCCCGCGCGTCCGTGTCGCTGCCCCGTTCCGGGTCGCGCGCCGTGTCGGAAACCGTCCTGTTCGCCCCCGCGCCGCTGCGATCAGGCTGCTTCCCGCCTCTTCGGAATCCGGCTGCCTTCGTGCTGGTCGCCGGCGGGGCGTCTCGGTCGCCGTCGGGGGTGTGGCCGGATGGTGATGTGCTGGCCTGGGCGGATCAGGCTGGCATCGGTGATGCGCGGCAGTCCGTCGGGTTGTGGCCGCGGCTGGCGGCATAGCCAGCTGGCCAGTTCGCCGCGTCACCCGTCTCCTGGATGGGCGATCTGGGAGAAGGTCTCGGCGGGTGCGACGATATGAGTTGCGGGCCGGGTCTCCTTGGTCTGCGCGACGGCCCGCCTTCCGCGTTGTCGGCTGAAGAGGCTGTCGTGGCGCGGGATGCCGACGGCGCCGCAGGGATCCAGCCGGCGGATCGGCGCGTCGGCCCGGAAGATGCTGCCGTCGGCCATCGGTCGGCCTTCGTTGCGTCGGCGAGGTGGGTGTACAACCCGCCGTTGCCGTAGAGGTGTTCCGCGATCGACCAGAGACTTTCGGCCGGGCGCATGTCGCGGACGGTAGGTGATCGGCGGTCGCTCGCCGTCTGACTGGCTGCTGCCGCATCGGCGGAGGCGACAGCAGCCTGGTGGGAACCGCCGGCCGACTGTGTGGCAGCGCTGGCGGAGGCTACGGTGCGGGTGCGGCTTCGGCAGGTGGCCGCCAGTGCCGTGCTGGTGGGCAGCAGCACCAGCAGCGAGCCGACGAGCGCGGCGGCGGCGCGCTGGCTGATCTGCAGGCCGGGCAGGCGGGCGCCTGTACTCCGCGCAGCTGCGCGGGGATCTGCAGCAGCAGGGACAGGATGAAGCTCGCCCAGGCGAGCCAGCCGATGGCGCAGACGGCCAGCAGCGCGACACTGCCGGTGTCCTGGCGGGTGAACAGGTGCTGCAGCGCGTCCCAGCCGCCCGGCGCGAGCGCCGTGCTGGCCTGCCACAGCAGCCACGGCAGCCCGCCCACGGTGACGGCGAGCGCGAGCAGGGCGCGCCCAGGGCGCGCAGCAGCAGCGCCGCCGTGCGCCGCGAACCGCCTCGGTGACAGGGGAACGGGTGCGGGTGCGGGAGCGGGTCATGGGTTCTCACCGTCCTCGGGCTGGGTCGTGCCGTACAGCAACGTGGCGGTGCTGGAGACCTGCGGCGGTAGGTGTGGGGGTAGAACACGCCGCGGTAGGTGCCGGTGACGGTCACCGTGATCCTGCGTCCGGCGCCGGTGATGCGACCGTGCGCCCGGGCGCTGGCCCGGGCCAGGTAGGTGTGGGCGGCGGTGGTGGCGGCGCCAGGGTCGACGCGCACGCCGTGGGCGGGGGATCGCCGTGTCGAGGTCGACGGCCTGCTGGGCGGCGCGGGCAGCCTCGATGGCGAGCGCGTCGGCGTTCTGCCGGGCGCGCAGGGCCCCGAACGCATCCACGGTGAGCAGCCCGGCGAGGAGAATGAGGGGGCCGGTGATAACGGCGACGAAGATGCTCACCCCGCCGCGGTCATCGAAGCGCAGTTGCCGCCATTGCGCGGCCCGTTGGCGGCGCCTCGCGATCGGCCTCGATATGCGTCGACCACGGAGGTGAAAGGAACTCCTGACGGTGCGGACGCCGGGCCCACCGCCGATCAGCACCAGATCCCCACCGGCACCCGGCAGGCCACGGTGACGGTCACCGCCGGACTACCGTGCCCACGGGGTACGGCAAGACCGGCGTGTGTCGGCCCGACATCGATGCTGGAGCAGGCCTGCTGCTCGCCCGACAAGGCTTGCCGTGCGGCCTTCTGCGCGGCGTCCTGTCCTTGGCCGGGGGTACGCTGAAGAGGAGGCGGACAGCGGGCGGCGGCCTGTGCTGCGGCATCGGTCTTCTGCCCGGCCCGGCGAGACGGGCGGCCAGCGATGAACAGCAGCACCAGCACGATCAGGACCGGCACCGTGATCGCGGCCTCGATCGCTGCGTTGCCCCGGTCTTCGCGCAGCGCCGCGGCCCACGTTCGGCGCGGTGGGGTATCGGCTTGTGGTCACCGTTGTCCCTTCACGGTCCAGTGCTCGGGATCGGTCCGGTCACGGTCGCGTGCACCGTCAGATGGAAGCCGGGGAGCATCGACAGCGCCTGCCCACCGACGCGCACGCGCATCGTGTCCGGGCTGCTGCCGGCGGTGCTGACCTGCGTGCCGGTGAGCATGTTGCCCGCCAGGATCGTCCAGCGCCTGCCGTGCGCGCGCCGAGCCGCATCGCCGGGGAGTGGCCTCGTAGATCCGGGCCGGCGGCCACTCCGGAACGGGCGGCGATGTAGGCGATGTTGCGCGTACGCCCACAGCACACCCTGGATGAGGAGGAAGGTGATGAGGATGACGGCGGGGAAGAGGATGGCGAGCTGGATCGGGGACGAGCCGCGGTCGTCCCACTGTCTGCGCATCGGGTCAGTCGTCTCAGCCGCCGAGGTCGACGTTGTCGACCTTGCTGCTGGCCCGGTTGCCGAGGGCGACCAGGGCGGCGACGATCGTGACCGCGATGCCGATCCCGGCCACCCACAGGATCACCGTGACGACCGGGTTGTCTCCGCGATCGCCACGCTCGGTGATCTCCTCGTGCGCTTCCTCGACACGTCGGCTGATAGCGGCCGGTATCCGGGCGAGCAGCATGCCGGTCTTCAGGAACAGGTCGGACATGGGGGTTCTCCGTTCAGGAGCTCTGGTTGAAAGGCGTTCAGGAGGGCAGGAAAGGCCAGGGCCGCCATGACGAGGGACACACAGGACCGCGAGGGCCTGCATCTTCTCGGTGTTCGCATTGGCCGCGGCGGCCTCGGTGTTGAGCTGTTCGGTGCGCAGGCTGGCGGCCCGGTGGCGCACGGTGTCGTAGACGGACGCGCCTTCCTGGGTGGACATCTGGACGAAGTCCGCGACATCGGCGAGCACCGGGACGTCGAGGCGTTCCCCGAGGTCGCTGAGGGGGCCGCCCACTGGGCGGTGCGCTCCCACCCGGGCACGCATCGAGGGCATCCTGGAGGCGCACGAACACCCAGCCGCGGCCCACATTCGCGGCTTGCTCGAGGGCGCTCTCGATCGCGATCCCGGCCGCGGGCGCAGGGCGACCAACTCCAGGTAGACGGCGATGGCGTGCGCGCATTCGGCGCGCGCGGTGCCTGCATCGCGCCGGAGCATCAGGTCGGGCACGAACCAGAACACGGCCGCCAGGACCACGCCAACGACCGCGGGGAGCATACAGCGGGACGCTGATGCCCAGCAGCGTCCAGGCAGCGATGAACATACTGGGGGGCGAACAAGCCGAGCAGCACGAAGCAGCGCCTTGTTGAGCAAGAACATCTCCGCGCTCTGCCCAAAGCAGGTCCAGGTCCTGGCCGGCAGCCGGACGGGCAGCCGCTTGACCAGCCACGCCCCCCTATCTGCGCCTGCGCCGAATGAGTCTCGGCGCGTGGCTGTTGGGGCGCAGCAGGCGCCGGGTGGAGGCGCTCCAGCGCCGGCCCGAGTTTCGGAGCGGCCGGCAGCGGTTCGTTCACCAGCAGCGCCACCCCGGCGCCGCCCAATGCGCCGGACACGATGACCATGGTCAGGGTGTGCATCGAGACTCCCGCCCGCGTTGCCGGTAGCGCCTCGTCTGCCTGAGTGGGTGGGGTGACGGGGGCTGCGGGAGTCGGGGACCAGGACGCGGGCGGTGTGCCCGCGGGTGGCGTAGCAGCGCACCCACCAGGGTTGCCACGAAGCCCGCCGCGAGCGGGGCGAGGACCAACTGGCCCATCACGGTGGCGTACACGCCGGTGTATTGGGGCACGGTGAACCCGAGCCCGACGATCCCCAACGTGATCAACGTGAGGTGCGGACCGTGGTGCGGGTCTTCTGCCGGTCGGCCTCGATGCCTTGGCGCATCTTGACCTCCTCCCGCACCGAGGCAGCCAGGTCCTCCATGGCCTGCGCGAGCCCGGGGCCGGGGTCCTGGGCGGCCAGGATCAGCGCGGGCACACCTTGTCCCCGGTGACATCGTCGAAACCGTGCGCGAAGTCCTTGAGGGCCTCGTGGGTGGGCCACTGCGCCTGCACCTTGTCGGCCCAACTCCCAGATCTCCCGCGGCGAGCGCGGCCGGCGCATGCTTGCGGGAGGCGATCAGCGCCTTCTCCAGCGCGTTGCCGAGCCGCACCATCTCCGACAGGCGTTGCGCCCAGTCGCCGAAGTGCGTCCCGGCGGGCGATCTGTGTCCGGTTCATGGCTGGCCCGGACAGCAGCCAGGGCCCGCCCACGATGACGGCGCCGACGATGAGCCCGGCCATCACCATGCCGGTGACCAGCCACACCCCTATGAGCGCAGCCGCACCGCGAGGGCCGAGCAGGATCCGCCGCTGGGCGGCGAACCGCCGGGCCACCGTGCCGCGTTCACGCTGCCAGGGCAGCGGCTTCTTGGGCGCGGTGGTACCGACGAAGCCGGCCACCGTCAGGACCAGGCCCAGGCCGAGCAGGGTGCCATTGGCCACCCACCACAGGTTGGTGATCACACCGGCCTCCCTGGGCATAGGCGAGGGCCTGGGCGGACAGCGGCGGCGAGGTCATGCCGGCCCGCTCCAGGCGGTGCCGTCTGCGTTCGCTGAGCGCGCCCTGGGCACAGCTGGCCCGTCAGGTCGTCGGCCGGGCCAGCACACCTCGTTGTACATCGGCCGGCCGTCGTGGCCGATCGGTGATCTCCCAGATGTGGGAGAGATAGCGGCGCGGGACGTCCGATGCTGTCGTCGACCGACAGAAAGGCGATCAGGTGCAGGCCGTTGGCGATCTGCCGGTAGGCCAGCTCCGGCGTGAAGTTGGCCTGCGCCAGCAGGTACAGCTCGGCGACTCGGTCGAACACGGCGGCCGGCTCGGAGGCGTGGATCGTGCACATGTTGCCGGGCCGGTCCGACGTCATCGCCTGCATCATCGCGGTGATCTCCGGCCCGCAGACCTCCCCGACGATGGTGCGGGTCAGCGACATCCGCTTCGCCCGCAGCATCAGATCCATCAGCGTGATCTCGCCTGCGGCCGCGCCGGCCGGGCCGATCCGCTCGCCGTTGAGAACCGGGCCTCCATCGGCACCCATGCTCGTGGAACGCCGGGTCGGCCAGCCCCTCGAACGTGGTCTCCACGGTGCCGAACCGCTGAGTGCGCGGGATCTGCTTGATCAGGGCGCGCAGCAGGGTCTCGTCTTCCCGGACGCCTGTTCCCCGGCGACCATGACGTTCAGCCGCCCGCGCACTGCAGCGGCGAGCAGGTCGGCAACCTGTTCGCTCACCGTGCCCAGCTGCACCAGGCGGGGCAGATCGATGTCGAGATAGCGGTGGCGGCGGATGGTCACATGGGTGCGCCCTCCGGTGATCTCCGGTCCCAGCGCCTGCAGGCGGGAACCGTCGGGCAGCCGCAGCTCCACATCCGGGCTGTGTGTGGAGAAGGTGCGCCCGTTCTGTCCGGAGGCGCGGATCAGAGTCACACCAGGTCCTGCAGTTCCTCCTCCGAGTCCGCGACGCGGGCCACCTGGGCCGGTTCATGGCGGCCGCTGTATTTGAGGAAGACCCGCGTCGAAGCCCTCCAGCCAGATGTCCTCGACCAGCTCGTCGTCCAGAGTAGCGCTGTAGCCGCCCGGCGCGAAGCATGTCGAAGGCGAGCGACGCGAGCTCCTGCTCGAGAGCGTGCCCGACCGTGCCGCCGGTCGACAGCCCGTGCGCGTCCGACCAGATCGCCACCTGCTCGTTGATCAGATGACGGCCCCGCTGTTCCTTGGCCTGGGGAGACGGGGGCGCGGTGCTGCTCTCCCGTGCAGGCGCTCCAGCACGATCTTCTTGATCTCCTGGGCAGCCCGATAGTCCACCGCCTGCCCACCAGCGGCAGGCACAGAGGGCGGATGCCACAGCGACTGCAGTGCGGGTGGCAGAGGAAGCTATGGGAGTGCCGTAGCCCGATACGACGCCGGCGACCGACACTCCACCAGGGCCCGCGGGCGCCTGGCGGCGCGGGGGGTGGGACGGGGAGGGCCGTTGTAGACGGGTTCAGCGCGCACGCCGCACCTCCGCCAGCCGCTGCTGCATCGGCGGAAAGGTACAACCGCTGGCGCCGCGAGGCGGCCTGCTGCCGGATCGGCGTACGCGCCTCACGCCGCAGCACGCAGCAGAGGGCCCTTGGTGAACCTGCGGTCCTGCGGCGCACCATCGGAGAGCACCGCCGCCTCACCAGGCCGGCATGGCAACGTCGCAACCACCCGCGTCTCCGAGCGCCTCCTCCCACCTCACGGTGGCCGTAGGTGCCCTCGGCGATCAGCAGGATGCCGAGCGCGGGCGTGGGACGATCGGATCACTCTCAACACCTGGCGCAGCATCCCGATCCGTCCCCGGGCCGCGTTCACACTGCGCAGCGTGCCCCGCACCACCAGCAGCACCAGATCCGCACGCTGTGCCAGCACCCGAAGGGCCCGTACGCGCCGCTCCGGCCCAGATCGACGATCACGTCATGGGCGAGCGTCGGCATCGGTCGATCACCGTGAACAACTCCGCCAGCTGCGACCACTCCGGCGCCAAACCCGCCGCCTGCGACGGCTCGGTCAATCCGGGCAGCAGTACATGCCGGCCGTCGTTGACCCCGCCGTCATCCGATAAACGCACCAGCTGCGTCAGAACGCATCCCGCAACGACTGCTCGCCCCTCAGCGACACAGACGCAGATTCCGCAGGCTCATCCGCGGACAGACTGCCCGCAACGCGCCGGAGAGCACCGCCCCTCCGTCCGGGTCGCACTCGGCCAGCAGCATCCGCCGATCGCCCTCCAGCGGCCAACTCCGCAACAGGGCCAACGCGTAATGGTCACACCGGGCGCCCGGGCGGAACCGGCTAACGCGATGACCGCCATCAGCCCACTCGCCCCGTTCACCGCCAGCGCCACATCACCGGACGCTGCCTGGGCAGCCAGCGCCGCCCTGCGAGCGCGGCACCGCGACGTCCGACCCGCTCACCCGTCGACTCCCGCGCCGCACCGACCCGCACCACGCGCCTGCACCGACGCAGGGCCAGCCGTATCCTTCGCCGCATCGGCCGCCGGATCGTCACTGGTGAACACCACCTGCACCGTGTCACCCGGCCGCAGCACCGAATCCGGCAACTGCCCCGGCTTCAGCGCCAGCCGACCAGCTGCTCACCGGCCTTCACCAGTGTCGTGCGGGTGACCTGCCGGGAGTGCAGCAGCGCACCGGACTGCAGCGCGGAGACCGCGCGCATGCCGGCACCCACCTCGTCGCGCTGCTGGACTCCCGCCACCTTCATCGACGGATCCAGCGCAACCGACGCCTCCACTGCAGGTCACTGTCGCTGATGACACTGCCGGCGGGACATCCCGGGCCCAGCTCGATCACCGGCTGCCGCTGCCCGTTCTGCGTCCAGTACCAGTAGTTGCCCACTGCACACGCCGCGATACACGCCACCGCCGCACCGCCAGCATCCCCGGCCGACGACGACGTGATTGCCACTTCGCCTGCGCACCCCCACCGGGGGTCACGACAGCCGTCGTCGGGCTTACTGTCTGCGGAGGGCACTTCCGTCCTGCTCGCTTGATTGCCTTTCATCCGCTGCTCCGGTCCGGCGCGTGTCCAGCTGCCCACCGCCTGCTACTCACGCACGGTGGCGCTCACATCGGTCTGCCGGGTCGTCGGGATCTGGCCCTGTTCGCCGGTGCTGGCCTGCCACGTCACGTCCCAGTACGCGGTCGCCGACAGCCGATCGCTTCGCGCCCGGCTCCTGAGTGGAGGGCTCCTGGTAGAGTGGCGGCGCAGTCCGGCGACTCGACGCCGCTGCGCGTGCTCGTGGAACGGAGTGCGGGCCCGTTGCAGACGACCTTCTCGCCATCACCCATGTTCCACACGATCTTTCGAGACCTTCGCCGTCGCGGAGACCGATCACCCCTCCCGCCGACGCCGACGCGTGTTCGGTCGAACGTCGTCGCACTCGGGGTCACCCACAACCACATCGGGACCCCGACCGCGCACTTCCGCACCTGTGCGCGAGTCTCGCGCCTTGCCAGGACCTGCAACTTCGTTTGGTCCACTGCCTGCTGGGCGACAATTGCTGGGTCGATGGCTGGAACGGCGGCACCCTCTCGACAACGCCAAAGTGATCTGTTGCGCCTCCACCAGGACGAGACACGCTCGTACACGGTCTTGCCCTCGCCCTTATAAAAACGCACTGTCTGGCGGTGGCTGTGGGTCCAAGCTTCTTCACCTTGCAGTCTGAGGTCTTGTGTCACTTTCTCAGTGCTGCCTGTGGGGACGCTTGCTCGCCAACCCTGGCCGGGAAGTGCCATCCGATTGGCCGCTTTACCGCTGGCTTCACAGGTAATGAACGGGTCGGGTGCGTTGCATCCAGCAGTGGCACATCGGCGAAATCGCGGTTTGTGGCGGGGTGCAGAAGCGCTACGCTGAAGGTGCCGATCAGCAAGGACGTTGCGGATGGCTTGACCTCGACGATCTTCCATTCCTTCCCCCACTTCTCGGCTTGGACAGTCGCGTACTTCAAGACGCGGTTCTTCGGCATTTCCGCTGGCTTACCGGTCTTCTCGTACACACGCTTCCAGCTGGTGTCAAGGCAGTCAGTCAGGCTGGCCCAGGGCGCCTTCTTGTCCGGCCTTCAGCCCTGTGAGTGTGACGTCGTGGGTCCGGAGCGCCTGGGCGACTATGCCCTTTTCGCGGTAGGAGTCCATGGCGATCTCCGTGTGTCCGCTAAAGGCGAGGCCCAGCGGAGAACTTCCGAAGATCGGTGCCCTTGACGCTGCCCTGCGCGTAGGCGCTGAAGCCTGCTCTCGTCCCACATGCGGTCGTAGGTGTTGAGACGGTCTTCTTGAGGGGCGGCATCGGGGTGCGGCCTATGGCTGGGGCTGGGCGCGGACCTCGACTCGTTCGACGCTGTCGTTGGAGTGGATGGGGCGAGTGTCGCTTCCGGACCCTCATTGCTGGTGGCAGAGCAGGCGGTGAGTGCGGTTGCGGTGGCGCGCGGCAGCAACCGCAAGTACAGAACCGATTGAGCGCCCGCTTTTCGCCTGCGAACAACGGAATATGCCTGGTGGTGTCCTGGTCGTGTCATGAAGTCTCCCCGTGTGAGCGTGAGTCTGCTGTGGCCTCTCCACTCAGGTGGCGCCTCCGATCCGATCTCCGAAAGTGGCCGTGAGCGGCCTTGATCTCCGTGCGTTGCGGCCACGTACCCACGGGTTGACTGGTTGTGTGTCCCAACTCTGTAAGAATCACGGGCAACTTGGGGCTACAGATGTCGAAACTGAACACGTAGTTAACCGAGTTGCGCACGGCGGAGGGTGTGCCATCCATGCTTGTCATATGCCAGAGATGTGCAGAGGTAAATTTTTCGAATCTGGCGCTGCGCGTGCCTCCTGGAGATCGCTCACAGTCTCGTGCGGCACCTTCTAGACGTTGCTTCCTGTGGGTGTCGGAGCGGCATGAGAGCCTCCGGTCATGAGCTACGACCTTGCTGTCTGGGAAGGCGAGAGGGCCGGCGGATGGCAGGACTGCCAGCGGTCTTCAGCGACCTCTACGACCGCTACATCGACGGCGAGGTGGGTACCCTCCGTCGCAACGCATCGCGGCCTACGTCTCCGTGCTGCTTGAGCGGTGGTGCGACATCACTGAGGACGACGAGGACACCTCGCCCTGGTCGACCGGTCCGCTGATTGATGAGGCCAGCGGCCCGCTGATCTACTTCGCCATGCGGTGGAGCATGGCCGAGGAGAGGCGATCCGCCTACGCGGTGGCTGCCGCGGAGTCCATGGGACTGGTCTGCTTCGACGTGCAGCGGGGCCGGCTCAGGGCGCTGATCGGTGCCGCCCATCGGTGTTAGCCAATGAGGATCGCTGCCATGCCGACGAAGGCGAGGAAGTGTTCGGCCTTGCGTTCGTAGCGGCGGTGAGGCCGTTGGCGGACCAGCCATCCAGGACACGTTCGCTCGACCACTCAACGATGTCGCCCCCAGTCCTTCGGTGATTCGACGCTCTTGCGGGCGATGCGGCGGCGGATGCCCCGCCGACGGAGCCATCGGCGCCGGTGGACGTCGTCGTATCCCCTGTCGGCGTGCGAGTTTCGCCAGTTTGCGGCGCCGGGGTCCACAGCGAGGAGCGGATGGGCGGGATTGCTCAGGACGAGCGGCTCCAAGCTGACCGTTGTGCTCGTTCGCGCCCTAGATGCCAAGGGAGGCAGGGGTAGTCCGTTCCGGTCGGTGATCAGGTGAATCTTCCGTCCGAGTGCCGCGGTCGGCCGGATTCGGGTCACTGTCAAAGGCCTCCGTCTTTCTGGTGGGTGGGCGCTACGTCGCATCCACCGCGCCGATCACCGCGCGCCTGCTTAAGATCGCTCGTGGATCTTCCCGGTGACTGATCGAATTGCAGCGAGCGGCCGACGACGAGGGTCGCAAGATGGAACACCTCGACACGGGCGACCGCTGACGCAGCGCGCGGCAGTTCGAGCGGCCGCGGCTCAGGCCGCGGTCGCGCACGCCGACGAGCAAGGTCTCAGCGGTTCGATGTCGAGAAGAACTCCGGCAGGTCGCGGCACCCTTCGCGGAGCCGAGGAGTAGGTCGCTCCCGACCCGAGAGGTCTCGCCGCCTGTCAGCGCATGACGCAGTGGGCCCGCGGCTGTGGGCTGGTCGAGGCGTCGCCTGTGGATGTTGGAGGCGCCGACGAGCCCGCGCCATCGAGCATGTGGGCTGGTGAACAATATTGAGCAGGGCATAAGCCGGCACCACATCCACCGGACCTGGCTGGGCTACCACCCCGGGCCTGAAAGGCGCCGTCAAGAAGTTGAGCGGGGAGGCGCCACGACCGGCTCAGCGCCGCCCGATGGCCGCCACCGCACTACCAGCTCGGCGTAAGAACGCGCAGCATCAGTGAGCTGGATGAGCAGTGGGCCAAGCTCGACCGGGGTGCTTCACGGCGGAGTCGAAGCCCAGCGCCCGGAGCCGCACCTGCACCGGGCGGACTGCTGGGTGATCAGGACGGTCCCATGCCCCTGGATGCGATCAAAGGCGTGCATAGCGCTCAACGGGCGGCTGACGCAGTTCACGGTGCCCTCGTGCGACGTGTGCGACCGATCCAGCACCCCGGAGGCGGTCGGCGCGACGGAGGGTAGCGCGATAGGGCGCCTGGTCAAGCAGTCTTTGGCTTCTTCGCGGCCGTCTTCTTGCTGGTGGTCTTCTTCGCCGCGGATTTCTTCGCGGTCGTCTTGGCCGGCGCCTTCTTCGCTGCCTTCTTCTTCGGCTTGATCTCGTGGACCGTCGCGCGTCGCCGCTGTCGCCGCGGGATGCCTTGGCCTTCTGCACGGACTGTTCCAGGGCCGCCATAGGGTCGACTACCTGCCCGGCTGCTTCCTCGGCCTCGACGGTCGGTGGCTTCTTGCCCTGGGACTTGGCGCGGATGACGTCGGAGAGGGCGTCCGTGTAGCGGTCAGTGGCCCAGTCGGCGTCGGCGATTGGCTCCTCGCGGGTCATCGAGTCGATCAGGAGGATGGCCTCGTCGATCTCTTTGTCGGTGATGTCGACGGAGTCAGGAGCAAGGACTCCGGGAGCGGATCTCGTCGGGCCACTTCATGGCGTGAAACGATGACGCCTCGACCACCCAGGCAGGCAGTCGTTCCCGCCCGTGCCAGGCGGAACGCGACAGCGGCGCACAGCATTCCGCTCCAGGGCCATGTCTGAGCAGGACATACGGTTTCGCTGCGACCTGGCCGTCGACTTCGAGGTGGCGCCCTCACCGATGCGGATCCAGGTCGATCGATTCGTGGGCACGAACGCGACGATCTCGATGGCCTTCGCTGTGGGCAGCGGGATCTCGCGCAGCTCT
>NZ_JASERH010000066.1:0-60892 GCF_030766975.1 Streptomyces sp. KL116D
CCTCCAGCCGCTCGACCCCGGCGCCCGGATGCTGGCCGTCGTCACGCCGCGGCGCATCGCCGGCTACCGCACCGAGGACGGCGACCTGCGCTGGGTGCTGCCCGCGCGGGAGGGCTGCGCCTTCGAACCGGCCGCCTTCGCGCGACGGGGCGGCGTCCTCCTCGTGGCCCAGCCCTGCACCGATTCCGCGATCGCCTGGAGCGAGCGGATCATCGCCGTCGACGGCCTGGGCAGGGTCGTGCCGGGGCGTACGCCGCTGGGCAACGGCATGCCGCGCGCGGGGCTGCGCACAGGCGTGGAAAAAGAGCTTGCATCCCACCGTTAAACTGGCTCGTATGACGTTTCTTCTCTGGGTGCATTAGCGGCGCCGACCGGCCCTCGCCCTGGCCCTTGCTCGTCAGTCAGCCGTTAATCCTGTCCTGGAGTCCCCGTGATCACCGCATCCGGTATCGAACTGCGCGCCGGCGCCCGCATCCTCATCGAGAACGCCAGCTTCCGAGTCGCCAAGGGCGACCGCATCGGCCTGGTCGGCCGCAACGGAGCGGGCAAGACCACCCTCACCAAGTGCCTGGCCGGTGAGGGCATCCCGGCCGGCGGCACCATCAGCCGCTCCGGCGAGGTCGGCTACCTGCCGCAGGACCCGCGCACCGGCGACCTCGACGTGCTGGCCCGCGACCGCATCCTGTCGGCCCGCGGCCTCGACACCCTGATGCGCAAGATGCGGGAGAACGAGCAGCGCATCGCGAACGGCTCGGGCGCCACGCAGGCCAAGGCCCTCAAGCAGTACGAGCGCCAGGAGACGGAGTTCCTCACCAAGGGCGGGTACGCCGCCGAGGCCGAGGCCGCCACCATCGCCGCCGCGCTCAACCTCCCGGACCGGGTGCTCGGCCAGCCCCTGCACACCCTCTCCGGCGGTCAGCGGCGCCGCATCGAGCTGGCCCGCATCCTCTTCTCGGACGCGGACACCCTGCTCCTCGACGAGCCGACGAACCACCTGGACGCGGACTCGATCGTCTGGCTGCGCGACTACCTGAAGACGTACAGCGGCGGCTTCATCGTGATCTCCCACGACGTCGACCTGGTCGAGACGGTCGTCAACAAGGTCTTCTACCTGGACGCGAACCGCTCCCAGATCGACGTCTACAACATGGGCTGGAAGCTCTACCAGCAGCAGCGCGAGGCCGACGAGAAGCGCCGCAAGCGCGAGCGGCAGAACGCCGAGAAGAAGGCCGCGTCGCTGAACGCGCAGGCCGACAAGATGCGCGCCAAGGCGACCAAGACGGTCGCCGCGCAGAACATGGCGAAGCGCGCCGACAAGCTCCTCGCGGGCCTGGAGGCGGTGCGGCAGAGCGACAAGGTCGCCAAGCTGCGCTTCCCCGAGCCGGCGCCCTGCGGCAAGACGCCGCTGATGGCCGAGGGCCTGTCGAAGTCGTACGGCTCGCTGGAGATCTTCACCGACGTCGACCTGGCCATCGACAAGGGCTCCCGCGTCGTCATCCTCGGACTGAACGGTGCGGGCAAGACCACCCTGCTCCGCCTCCTCGCGGGGACCGAGAAGCCCGACACCGGTCAGGTCGTCGAGGGCCACGGCCTCAAACTCGGCTACTACGCGCAGGAGCACGAGACCCTCGACCCCGAGCGCACGGTCCTGGAGAACATGCGCTCGTCGGCCCCCGACCTCGACCTGGTCGAGGTCCGCAAGGTGCTCGGTTCGTTCCTGTTCTCCGGCGACGACGTCGACAAGCCCGCCGGAGTCCTCTCCGGCGGCGAGAAGACCCGCCTCGCGCTCGCGACGCTGGTCGTCTCGGCGGCCAACGTGCTGCTCCTCGACGAGCCGACGAACAACCTCGACCCGGCCAGCCGTGAGGAGATCCTCGGCGCGCTGCGCACCTACAAGGGAGCGGTCGTCCTCGTCACGCACGACGAGGGCGCCGTCGACGCGCTCCAGCCGGAGCGGATCATCCTGCTCCCGGACGGCGTCGAGGACCTCTGGGGCCAGGGCTACGCGGATCTCGTCGCACTCGCCTGACCTCCTCGGGGAGGCCGGCCGCAGGGGCGGAAAGGCGTCAGCACGGCTTGATCGAATGACTGATCCACTCCGTATGGATCATTCGGCCGATCCGTGATCCTTCATCTGAGTGAGATCGCCTCGTACTGCGGTGTGTCATACATGGATTTCACCGCGGCGTCGGCCGTACAGCCCTTGCGGCGCCTGGGTAGTCGCTGACCTGCCGGTTCTTTCGAACGGGTGCTTCCGGTCGTGGCGAAAGGCCTCCGGAACCTCATGTTCCACTCGTGTGGATCGCCTTCCTGCCCGGAATTCCGGGCCTACGGACCTTGCCGAATGGGTGGCCAGGAAGGCGGCGAGGGGTGATCATGGGAAATCCAGAGCGCACTTCCCATGAGGAGGCACGGGTGGCCGAGACTCTGAAGAAGGGCAGCCGGGTAACCGGCGCCGCGCGCGACAAGCTCGCGGCAGACCTGAAGAAGAAGTACGACTCCGGTGCGAGCATCCGGGCACTGGCCGAGGAGACCGGCCGCTCGTATGGCTTCGTCCACCGGATGCTCAGCGAGTCCGGGGTCACGCTGCGAGGTCGCGGCGGGGCCACGCGAGGCAAGAAGGCGGCGGCGAGCTAGCTCGCTCCGTCCTGTCTTCCCTCGTAGTCACACATGGCTCGTCCGTTCACTGGCTCCGTCGGTGACCACCCGGTCGGTCGGCTGATCGACCGGGTGGTTACTGTGCAGTCACTTACGCTCTCGCGTTGCTGATGACTGCGCAGACCCGGAGGTCCAGATGACCATGCCCGCACCCCTGCTCGACAAGGACGGCGTACGGCTCACCGTCGACGACGCGATCGCCACGGTGACCCTGACCAATCCGGACAAGCGCAACGCCCAGAGTCCCGCGCTGTGGCGGGCGTTGACCGAAGCCGGCAGGTCCTTGCCCGGGTCCGTGCGGGTCGTGGTGCTGCGCGGTGAGGGCAAGTCCTTCTCCGCCGGCCTGGACCGTCAGGCGTTCACGCCCGAAGGGTTCGACGGCGAGCCGTCCTTCATCGACCTGGCACGCGGCGCCGACGACGTCCTCGACACGACGATCGCCGAGTACCAGGACGGTTTCACCTGGCTGCGGCGCAGCGACATCCTGTCCGTCGCCGCGGTCCAGGGCCATGCGATCGGTGCGGGGTTCCAGCTCGCCCTCGCCTGTGACCTGCGCGTCGTCGCCGACGACGTGCAGTTCTCCATGCGCGAGACCAGCCTGGGCCTGGTCCCCGACCTCACCGGGACGCATCCGCTCGTCTCGCTCGTCGGCTATGCGCGGGCCCTGGAGATCTGTGTCACCGGGCGGTACGTCCACGCGGACGAGGCCGTCGCCAGCGGCCTGGCCAACGTGGCGGTCCCGGCCGAGCAGCTGGACGCCGCGACGCAGGACCTCGTCGCCGCGCTCGTGGCCGCGCCGCGGGACGCCGTGATCGAGACCAAGGCGCTGCTCCAGGGCGTCGGCGGCCGGTCCCTCGACGAGCAGCGGGCCGCCGAGCGGGCCGCGCAGGGCCGGCGTCTGCGGGACCTGGCCGGCCTGGGGGAGTGACGCCCCGGCGGCGTACGCCGTCCGTTCTGTCGCGGTGCGGCGCGTCCGTCACGTCGACGCGACCTCCGTCACCAGCACCGTGACCGTCGGCCGGTCCGGGAGCGCCTTCGGCACGGCCTCCCGGACCGCACCCGCCACCGTCAGCGCCCGGTGCCCCGGCCCCACCGCGAGCTCCACCCGCACGTGGCGGCGCGGCAGCGACGTCGCCGCATCCGGCTCCTCGATGTGGACCGCCCGGCCGAGACCGCCCAGGGCACCGGTCAGCCGGGCGACCCCGGGAACCGCGAGGGCGGCCGCCGCGACCCGCTGCTCGTCGCCGCTGAGCGAGGGGGACGCCGGCCCGGAGGCGGGGGCCGCGGGCTCCGCCGGCTCCTCGCCCCTCTCGCCCCTCTCCGCCTTCTTCTCCGTCGGCTCCATCGTCTCCGTCGGCCGGTCCGGCGCCTCGTCCAGCAGCGCCGTGACCTGGAGGTCGACCTCCGTCACCACCAGACCGAGCCCTTCGCCCGCCGCCTCCGCCAGCGCCGTGCGCAGCCGGGCGGCGGCCTGCGGCAGCGGCTCGGCCGCCGTCGCCGCGCACTCCGCCACGATCCGCAGCGGACCCGGCGGCAGCGCGCTCGGCGGGGCCGGGACCGTGGACGCGTACTCGCCCTCGGGGTCGGCGAGCGCGAGGCGCAACGACCCGAGGCGCACGCCACGGACGGCGGACACCGCCCGGCGCAGTTCCGCCACGGCCGCCGGTTCCGCGATCCATGCCCCGTCACCCGGTCCGCCCAGCGGCAGCAGCCTGCCGAGCCCGAGCTGTTGCCGTACTGCCTGTGCCCATCGGTCAGCCGTCATGGCCCCAGGCTGCCTCATCCCGGGCGCGGCTCCGGGTAACCGCACTTAGTGTGGGCAAAAGAAAGCAGCACCCGCAGGGAGACCGCACCTCACAGAGGGGACACCCCCGATGAGCGACACCGCACAGAAGCCGGGTGAGACACCCGCGACGCCCAGCAGGACCAACGTGACCAAGCGAGGCGGCGGCGACCCCGCGAGCCGCGGCCGTACCACCATCGCCGACGGCGTCGTCGAGAAGATCGCCGGGCTCGCCGCCCGCGACGTGGTCGGCGTCCACGCGATGGGCAGCGGCCTGTCCCGTACGTTCGGGGCGGTGCGCGACCGGGTACCCGGTGGCACCAAGTCCGTGTCGCGCGGCGTGAAGGCCGAGGTCGGCGAGGTGCAGACCGCGCTCGACCTGGAGATCGTCGTCGAGTACGGGGTGTCGATCGCGGACACCGCGCGCGCCGTGCGCGAGAACGTCATCGCGGCCGTCGAGCGCATGACCGGGCTCGAGGTCGTCGAGGTGAACATCGCCGTCAGCGACGTGAAGCTGCCGGACGAGGAGGACGAAGAGCCGGAGTCCCGGCTCCAATGACAACCGGTGGCATCCGGTGACAGCAGGGTCCGCACCCCGGGCACGCAGCCGTAGGAGGAACGCACGATGAATCTGGCCGTGATCGGCATGATCGCCGGCATGGCCCTGGGATTCGCCGGATACTTCGGCGGCTTCGGGGCCTTCCTGCTGGTGGCGGCGCTCGGCGCCATCGGCTTCGTCGCCGGCCGGTTCCTCGAAGGGGACCTGGAACCCGGCGAGTTCTTCCGCATGCGCGGCGACCGGCGGCGGTGACCGATGGCGACACAGGTCGCGCCCGCCGAGCGCGGCGCGACCCGGATCGCCGACCGGGTCGTCGCGAAGATCGCCGCGTACGCGGCACGTGAGGCACTGGGCGCCGTTCCCGAGGACGGTGCGCCGCCGCACGCCACCGTCAGCGTGCACCACGACACCGCCCGCGTCCGCATCAGCCTGGAGCTCGACTACCCGGCCGACATCGGCGCGCAGTGCGGTGCCGTGCGTCACCAAGTGGCGGAGCGGGTAAGGACGTTGGCGGGAATGGAGGTGCCGGAGGTGGCCGTCCAGGTGGAGCGGCTGCACTCGGCACAGACGCGCGGTACGGACCGGGGGAGGATCCGGTGAGCGAGCCCACCCAGCCGGTGCCCGTCGTCGAGCGGGCCGGCACCGACCTCGGCGACCAGTCGGCGTCCGCCGCCTCGTACGAACCGCACCCCACTCTGGAGGGCGAGGAGAAACCCGCCCGGTTCTGGTCCCACCGCCGCATCCCCGCGGCACTCGCCGCACTCGTGCTGCTCGGCGGCGTGGGCGTCCTCCTCTACGACATCGCGGCCGTCCGTGCCGGACGGTCGGCCATGGAGTGGCGCAGCAGCCTCGCCCGGGAGCTCGCCGAGCGGCCCCTCGACGACACCGGCGTCCTGGTCGGGGCGGGGGTCGCCGTCGCCCTCGGGATCTGGCTGCTGGTCCTCGCCGCGACGCCCGGCCTGCGCGGCGTCCTGCCGATGCGCCGCACGCACACCGACGTCCGCGCCGGTCTGCACCGGGACGCCGCCGCGATGGTGCTGCGCGACCGGGCCATGGAGGTCTCGGGCGTGCAGTCCGTACGGGTCCGGATGAAGCGCTCCAAGGTGGAGGTGCGGGCCGTCTCGCACTTCCGTGAACTCGACGACGTACGGGCCGATCTGGACACCTCGCTGGGCGACGGCATCCGGGAGCTGGGTCTTGGCAGCGCCCCGGGGCTCTCCGTGCACGTGGCGCGGCCCGGCCGGAAGGGATGAACGGCGTGCTCAGGACCGTGAACCGGATCGTGCTCGGCCTGCTCGGCCTCGTCCTGGTGCTCGGCGGCGGCTCCGTGCTCGCCGTCGGGCTCGGGGTGAAACCGCCGTCCTGGTGGATCCACGACGGCAAGGACGACGTCCTGCTGAGCGTCGCCGACCGCAACCGCTGGCGCGATGACGGCTGGTGGTGGCCGACGGTCATCGCCGTGCTCGGCGTCCTGGTCCTGCTGGCCCTGTGGTGGCTGGTGGCGCAGCTGCGGCGGCGCCGTCTCGCCGAGGTGCTCGTCGACACGGGCGACGGTGAGGGCGCGCTGCTGCGCGGCCGGGCGCTGGAGGGCGTGCTCGCGGGCGGGGCCGAGGCGCTCGACGGCGTGGAGCGGGCCGGGGTCCGCCTCACCGGCCGCCGCTCGACCCCGCAGGCCCGCGTCGCCCTCACCCTCCAGCCGCACGCCGCCCCCGGCGAGGCCCTGCACCTCCTGAGCGAGGACGCCCTGGCCCAGGCAAGAGACTCGGCGGGCCTGGCCGAACTCCCGGCAGAAGTACGCCTCCGAGCGGTCAAGCACCGCGCGGAGAGGGTGAGTTGAGCCACTCAAGCCCGTCCGCCGCCTGGGGACGATCCCGCCCACCAAGCTTGCGCGCCGATCGGCGACGAGCCCGGTCAACCAAGCGCGCCGCCGATCGGCGACGAGCCTGGCCACTCAAGCCTGCCGTCGATCGAGGTCGAATCCGGTCAATCAAGTCACCGTCGATCGGGTCGAGCCCGGCGACTCAAGCCCGCCGTCGATCGAGGTCGAGCTCAGGCCACTCAAGTCCGCCGTCGATCGAGGTCGAGCTCAGGCCACTCAAGTCCGCCGTCGATCGAGGTCGAGCCCAGTCAACCAAGCCCGTCCGGCGATTGAGGACGAGCTCAGGCCAACCAAGTCCGCCGTCGATCGAGGTCGAGCTCAGGCCAACCAAGTCCGCCGTCGATCGAGGTCGAGCCCGGTCAACCAAGCCCGTCCGGCGATTGAGGACGAGCCCGGAGGGCGATCGACGGGAGCGCAGCCCCGTGCACCCACGCCGCGACGGACGCTCAGAACCCGTGCCGGTACCCGCCGTCCACCGGCAGCATCACCCCGGTCAAGTAGGAAGCCGCGGGAGACAGGAAGAACGCCGCGGCCCGCCCGAACTCCTCCGGAGCCCCGTACCGCCGCAACGGAATCCGCGACTCGTTCGCGGCCCGGGTCGCCTCGGGATCGGCCGAGAACCCGTCCAGCTCGCGCACGCGATCCGTGTCGATGCGGGCCGGCAGCAGCCCGACCACCCGGATCCCGCGCGGCCCCAGCTCGTCCGCGAGGGACTTGGCGAACCCGGCGAGCCCCGGACGCAGCCCGTTCGAGATGGTCAGGCCCGGGATCGGCTCGTGCACGGAGCCGGAGAGCACGAACCCGATGACGCCGCCCTCGCCCAGCTCGGCCGCGGCCGCCCGGGCGAGCCGCACCGCCCCGAGGAACACCGACTCGAACGCCGACGTCCACTGCTCGTCCGTGTTGTCGGCGACGAAGCCGGGCGCGGGCCCGCCCACACTGACCAGAATCCCGTCGAACCCGCCGAACTGCTCGCGCGCGACGGCGATGAGCCGCTCCGCGATGCGCGGATCGGCGTTGTCGGCGGCCACCCCGATCGCGTTCGGCCCGAGCTGCGCCGCGGCGTCCTTCGCCTTCTGTTCGTCGCGGCCGGTGATGACGACCTTCGCGCCGTCGGCGACGAGCTCGCGCGCGGCGGCGTTGCCGAGGCCACGGGTGGCGCCGGTGACTACGTAGACACGGTCCTTCAGTCCAAGATCCATGGTCCTATCCTGCCTCTCCGTCCCGGGCCGTGCCGAACAGGGTCAGCGCGGTGCCGACGAGACCGATGTGGCTGAACGCCTGCGGGAAGTTGCCGAGCTGGCACTTGCCCACCGGGTCGTACTCCTCGGCGAGGAGCCCCACGTCGTTGCCGAGGGCCACCAGCCGTTCGAACAGCTCGCGCGCCTCCTTCGTGCGGCCCGTCATGTGCAGTGCGTCCGCCAGCCAGAACGAGCAGACCAGGAAGGTGCCCTCGCGCCCCGGCAGCCCGTCGACGGCCGTCTCGTCCGAGCTGTAGCGGCGCAGGAAGCCGTGGTGGGCCAGCTCCGTGCGGACCGCGTCGACCGTGCCGACGACCCGCGGGTCGTCCGGCGGCAGGAACCCCACGCGGGGGATGAGGAGCAGCGAGGCGTCGAGCTCCGTCGAGCCGTAGAACTGGGTGAAGGTGCCGCGCTCCGCGTCGAAACCGCGCTCGCAGACGTCGCGGTGGACGTCGTCGCGCAGTTTGCGCAGCCGGTCGAGGTCGCCGGGCAGCTGCGGATCGTCCTCCAGGGCGCGCACGGTGCGGTCGGCGGCGACCCACACCATCACCTTGGAGTGCACGAAGTGCCGGCGCGGCCCGCGCACCTCCCACAGCCCCTCGTCGGGCTCGCGCCAGGCGTCCTCCAGGAAGTCGAGCAGCGCCAACTGCAGCCGCCAGGCGTGCGGCTGGGCCTTGAGGCCGGACCGGCGGGCGAGGGCCAGGGAGTCCACGACCTCGCCGTACACGTCGAGCTGGAGCTGCTGCACGGCGTCGTTCCCGGTTCGTACGGGACGGGAGCCGTGGTAGCCGGACAGCCACGGCAGCTCGTGCTCGGGCAGCCGCCGCTCGCCCGCGAGCCCGTACATGATCTGCAGGTCGGCCGGGTCCCCGGCGGCGGCCCGCAGCAGCCAGTCGCGCCACGCCTCGGCCTCGTCCAGATAACCGGCCGACACGAGGGCGCCGAGGGTGAGGGTGGAGTCGCGCAGCCAGCAGTAGCGGTAGTCCCAGTTCCGTACGCCGCCGATCTCCTCCGGCAGGGAGGACGTGGGGGCCGCCACGATGCCGCCGGTCGGCGCGAAGGTGAGGGCCTTGAGCGTGAGCAGGGAGCGCAGGACGGCCTCGCGGTGCGGGCCCTCGTAGCGGCACCGGTCGGACCAGGCCCGCCAGTCCTCCAGGCTGTGCCGCAGCGCCTCGTGCGGGTCGACCAGCGGCGGGCGGTCCTCGTGCGAGGGGTGCCAGGTCAGGACGAAGGCGACCTGCTCGCCCTGCTCGACGGTGAACTCCGAGTGCGTGGAGAAGGACTCGCCCCAGGTGCGGACGGCGGGTTCGCTGCGCAGCCACACCGAGTCCGGGCCGGCGACGGCGACCCGGTGCCCGTCGGCGCGCCGCATCCACGGCACGACGGACCCGTAGTCGAAGCGCAGCCGCAGCGTGCCGCGCACGGTGACGCGTCCGCTGAGCCCTTCGACGATGCGGACGACGTCCGGGGCGCGGTCGCGCTGCGGCATGAAGTCGGTGACCCGGACGCTGCCCTCGTCCGTCTCCCACTCGGTGTCGAGCACCAGGGAACCGGGCCGGTAGGCGCGGCGGGTGCAGTCGCCGGCGCCCACGGGGGCGAGCCGCCAGTGCCCGTTCTCGTCGTCGCCGAGCAGCGCGGCGAAGCAGGCGGGCGAGTCGAACCGGGGCAGGCAGAGCCAGTCGACCGACCCGTTCCGTCCGACGAGCGCGGCGGTCTGGTGGTCACCGATGAGGGCGTAGTCCTCGATGGGGTGATGCATACGGATCCGTATGCCCCGATAGGGGCGCGGAGAACTGCGCGGTCGACCACACGCAACCGGCACGAGACGGCGGAGGTCTGCCAGGCAGACGAACGGGGCGACGCGGGCTCAGCCCACGGCGGCCGGCACCTCGTCCACGGCCCCGGTCTCCTCCTTGCGCCGCCGGTCCCGCAGCTCCCGCCGCAGCAGGACCACCCACCCGGCGGGCACCGCGGCGGCGAACAGCCACCACTGGTACGCGTACGCGAAGTTCAGCGCCGCGTCCTCCTTGCCGGGGCGGCCGAGCAGCTCGGGGGTGTCGTTCTTGGAGTCGGGGGCCGTCTGCGCGATGTACCCGCCGAGGACCTGCGCGTCCAGGCGCCGCGCCTGCTGCTCGCTGTTGATCAGCATGATCTGGCGGTCGGGCAGGCCCTTGAGGTTCTTGATGCCGCTCGCCGCGGTCGTCTCGTCGGGCATCAGGCGCCCGGAGACCGTGACCTCGCCGCGCGGCGGCGCCGGGATCTTAGGGAAGGCGGTCTGGCTCGGGCCGTCGGCGGGGATCCAGCCGCGGTTGACCAGGAGGACCTTGCCGTCCTTGAGGACGAACGGCGTCAGGACGTGGTAGCCGACCGCGTCGTCGGAGTTGGTACGGCGGCGGACGACGACCTCGTCGTCGGTGTCGAAGCGGCCCTGCGCGGTCACGGTGCGGTACCGCTCGCTCCTGGTGACGGCGTGGCCGGGGGAGGCCAGCTCCTCCACGGGTACGGGCTTCGCGTTGAGCGCGTCGGTGACCAGCTGGTTCCGTGCGGTGCGCTCGTCGTAGCGGTGCATCTGCCAGATGCCCAGCCGGATCATCGTGGGGATGAGGACGAGGGCGACCAGCGTGAGGATCACCCACTGCCGGGTCAACAGGAAGCGGTACACCCCATGACGGTACAACTCCGTCATGGGGTGTCATCCACGGGGTGCCATCAGGGGGTGCGCCCGCCCGTGGCGACGCGGCGCGGGGCGGGGCTCAGACCTTGTCGACGATGCCCACCTTCCCTTCCGCGCGGGAGCAGTGCGCCCCGCAGAACCAGTGCCCGTCGACCTCGACGCCCTGCCCGATGATGCGGCACCGGCAGTGCTCGCAGATGGGCGCCATGCGGTGGATGGCGCAGGAGAAGCAGTCGAAGACGTGCACCGCGCCCTGCGCGTGCACCTCGAAGGACATGCCGTAGTCGTTTCCGCAGACCTCGCAACGTGCCATGCGCCACAGGGTGGGGGCCGGGGCTCCGGGTGGCGAGCGGGCGCGGGGCGAGTCGCCCCGCAATCACCCGACAATCACCCGTCTGTCCCTCGGACGGCCCTCGGTCGTCCGTACCGGTCGTCCGTACCGGTCGTCCGTACCGGCCGTCCGTCCGGATCGTCCGCGCTCAGGCCTTCTCCGCGGGCGCCACGTCCTGCAACAGCTGCCCGAACGCCGCCTCGTCCACCACCGGCGTCCCGAACTGCTTCGCCTTCACGGCCTTCGACGTGTACGAGTCGGGGTCATTGGTCACGAGCAGGCTCGTCAGCCGCGACAGGCTCGTCGCCACGTGCAGCCCCGCCTCGACGGCCCGGTCCTCCAGCAACTCCCGCTCCACGGACGTGTCGCCGGAGAAGGCGACCCGCATGCCCTGCTTGAGCGGTTTGCCCGGTTCGTAACGGCCGGGGTTCGGGTACGGGCAGGCGGGCCGCTTGCGCGAGGGGCGCCAGGAGCCGGCCCCGCCGCCCCGGTACGACGACTGCGGCTGGCGCGGCACCGCCCCCGACGCGCCGTCGGTCCACTCGGTGAGCGGCCTGCACTCCAGGAGCGGCAGCCGGACATTGCCCGCCGCGGCCGCGCGCAGGCTCGGGCGGAACGCCTCCGCGAGCACGCGTGCGTCGTCCAGCGCGTGGTGCGCGCGCTCCTGCACGACCCCGAAGTGCGCGGCGAGCGACTCCAGCTTGTGGTTGGGCAGCGGCAGGCCCAGCTCCTTGGAGAGTGCGATGGTGCACAGCCGCTGGCGGACCGGGGCGGTGCGCTGCGCGCGGGCGTACTCACGGGCGATCATCGACCAGTCGAAGACCGCGTTGTGCGCGACCAGGACGCGGCCGTCGAGACGCGCGGCGAACTCCTCGGCGATCTCCGGGAACAGCGGCGCCCCTTCGAGCACGTCCGTCGTCAGGCCGTGGATCCACACCGGGCCGGGATCGCGCTCCGGGTTGACCAGCGTGTACCAGTGGTCCTGGACCTCGCCCTGCGCGTCGAGCCGGTAGACGGCAGCGGAGATTATCCGGTCGTCCCTGGAGAGGCCGGTGGTCTCCACGTCGACGACCGCGTATCCCTGCGGGTACGCGATCGGCCAGGGGGCTGCGGACGCTGGCGTCGGGCGGTCTTCGAGCATGGTCCCTGAGGATACGGGCCGTCACTGACACTTCGGTCGCCGCCCGCCCCTCGACCGCCCGTCCGGGTCAAGTGCCCGGTTCCAGGAGTGACTTGACCAGCGCGCGCACGGACAGGGTGAAGAGCCGGTCGGGATCGACCGGTCCGGCGAGCGCGCGGGCCAGCGCCGCGTCGTCCTCGGCGGTCGCGGCGTCCCACAGCTCCTCCTCGCCCGGCCGCTGCACCGGAGCCCGCTCACGATTCCGCTCGATCAGGACAAATCCGACGACCTGGAACTGCACCGCCCGGACGGCCTCGGCGGCGCGGGCGCCCCGCAGTCCGGCCGCGTGCACCTCGTGCACCAAGGTGCGCTGCGCGGGCAGGAACATCCGCTCGGTCAGGCCGCGCTCGTGCACCATCGCCACCAGATGCGGATGGGCGCGCAGCTGCCGGCGCAGCGCCCGCGCGACGGAGACGATCCGCTCGGCCGGGCCGGCGCCGCGCGCACGGATCGCGCCGAGGTCGGCGACGGTGCGCTCCACGAGGGCGTCGAGCAGGGACTCGCGATTGCCGACGTGCCAGTAGATCGAGGTGACCGCCGTGCCCAGCTCGGCGGCGAGCTTGCGCATGGTCAGCGCCTCGGGGCCGTGCTGCTTGACCAGCTCCGCGGCGGTCGCGAGCACCTCGTCCCGGGTGAGCGGTGCGCGTGCCATCTTCCTCGCCCCCTCGACGACCGGTCGCCGACTCCCGTACGTGCACGTGTCTTTACCCTTCATCGACGTCGGTGTAACTGTGTTACAGGCGCCTCGCGAACGACCTCCTGAAAGCCATCACCGGTTTCGAGAAGGGCGGCACGACATGGCACGCGTACGGTACGGAGCGCGCACCGAGGCGGAGATCACCGCCGCGCGCACAGCGAGCAGCAAGCTCCCCGACATCTGGTCCACCGGCGTGGTCGCCGTGTGGGAGTCCGACCCGGACGCGGTGGCCGCGGTGCTCCCGCCGCCGCTCAAGCCCACCGCCCGCCCCCTGGTGCGGGCCAACATCAGCAAGGTCGACCTGCCGGGCTACCCGCTGGGTGCCGGGTCCGTGGCCGTCGCCGCCGAGCACGGGGGAGTGGCCGGCTGGTATCCGCTCGTCATGCCGATGACGCACGAGCGGGCCCTGATCGGCGGCCGTGAGGTCTTCGGCGAGCCCAAGAAGCTCGGCGAGGTCACCGTCGAGCGCGACGGGCTCGTGGTGCGGGCCGCGCTCGCCCGGCACGGCATCGCGTTCGTGGAGGTGCGCGGCGCGGTCAGCGGCAGCCTGCCGCTGCCCGAACCGACGCAGAAGACGGACTTCTACTTCAAGTTCCTGCCGGCCGTGGACGGGTCGGGCTTCGACGCGGACCCGGTCCTCGTGCACTGCCTGCGCAACGAGAAGGTCAGGAAGCTGGAGGCGGTCACCGGCGACGTCGTCCTGCGCGAGTCGATGTACGACCCCGTCGCCGACCTGCCCGTGCGCACCCTGGTCGAGATCACCATCGGCGAGAAGACCACCGACCAGAAGGGCCGGGTCGCCGAGCGGGTCAGCGCCCAGGCCCTGCTCCCGTACATCCACCAGCGCTACGACGACCCCCAGCAGATCCTCGACGGCCCGCCCGAGGGGAGCGTGTGACATGGAGCTGACGGAGGGACAGGTCGCCGTCGTCACGGGCGCGGCGAGCGGCATCGGGCTCGCGATGGCCCGGCGGTTCGCCGCCGGTGGCCTCAAGGTGGTCCTCGCCGACGTCGAGAAGGGCGCCCTGGAGGCCGCGGCCGCGGGACTGCGGGCGGACGGGGCGACCGTGCACGCGCGCGTGGTCGACGTCGGCGAGCGCGAGCAGGTCATGGCGCTCGCCGAGGACACGTACGCCACGTTCGGCGCGTGCCACGTGCTGTGCAACAACGCGGGCGTCGGCTCCGGCGCCGAGGGCCGCATGTGGGAGCACGAACCCAACGACTGGAAGTGGGCGTTCGACGTCAACGTGTGGGGCGTCTTCCACGGCGTCCAGGCGTTCGTACCGCGCATGATCGCGGGCGGCGAGCCCGGCCACGTCGTCAACACGTCCTCCGGGGACGGCGGCATCGCCCCGCTGCCGACGGCCTCCGTGTACGCGGTCACGAAGGCGGCCGTGGTCACGATGACGGAGTCGCTGTACGCCCATCTGAAGGCGGAGCACGCGCGCGTGGGCGCCTCCGTCCTCTTCCCGGGCCCCCACATGCTGCGCACCGGCCTGTGGGAGTCGCACCGCAACCGGCCCGACCGGTTCGCCAAGGAGCGCCCCCGCAGGACGCCGTACCGCAGCCTCGACCAGTGGGAGGCCGCCATGAAGGCGGCGGGCAAGGAGGTCGAGTTCACGCCCGTGGAGCAGGTGGCCGAGCTCGTCGCCGACGGCATCGCGGCCGACCGGTTCTGGCTGCTCCCGGAGAGCGAGCACAGCGACCGGCAGATCAGGGCGCGCTCGCAGTCGATGCTGGACCGGGCGAACCCGGCCTACCTGGAGAGCTTCATTCTCGACTGACTCCCCGAGGGGGTACGCACGATGAGCAACCAGGACCCGTACCTGATCATCTCCTCCGACTGCCACGCCGGACTGCCCACCGAGGAGTACCGGCCCTATCTGGACAGCCGTTTCCATCGCGCCTTCGACCAGTTCCTCGGCGAGCGCGACAAGCGCCGTGAGGAGGCGACGCGGCTCGGCATCCGCAACGACGCCTTCGCCGCGAAGTGGTTCGCCGACAACGAGGAGGGACTGCGCGGCGGCTGGGACGCCGCGCAGCGCCTCAAGGAGCTCGACGGCGACGGCGTGGCCGCCGAGGTCGTCTTCCCCGACGCGGACGCCGTGGACAGTCAGACGGCGGCGCCGTTCGGTGTCGGGCTCGGCCTCTCCGGTGACCAGGACCCCGAACTCGGCATGGCCGGCGCCCAGGCGCACAACCGCTGGCTCGCCGAGTTCGTGGGGCAGAACCCCGAACGGCACTGTGGTGTCGCCCTGTTGCCGATCACGGCCGATCCGGACAAGGTCGTCGCCGAAGTGCACCGCGCCAAGGAGTCGGGGCTCGGCGCCCTGATGATCCCGTCGATGTGGGTCGACAAGGACCCGTACCACGCACGTCGTTACGACCCCGTGTGGGCGGCGGCCGCCGAGTGCGAGATGCCTGTGGTGACGCATTCGGGGGCGGCGCCGCGCCACGAGTACGGCGACCACCTCGGCATCTACGTAAGTGAAGTGACCTGGTGGCCCGCCCGCCCCTTGTGGTTCATGTTGTGGTCGGGCGTCTTCGAGCGGCATCCAGGGCTGAAGTTCGGCGTCGCCGAGTCGGGCTGCTGGTGGCTGCCCAACCTGCTGTGGTTCATGGACCGCCTCTACCTGGGCGCCCACGGCGGCAAGAAGCTCTCCCCGTTCGCCGAGCTGAAGCGCCCGCCGCACGAGTACCTCGACCGGCAGATCTTCGTCTGCGCCACCAACACCAAGCGCCGCGAACTCGCCCAGCGCTACGAGATCGGCGTCGACAACATCCTGTGGGGCAGCGACTTCCCGCACCCCGAGGGGACGTGGCCCGACACGCGCGCGTGGCTGAAGAAGACCTTCCACGACATCCCGGTGGCGGAGACCCGCCGCATGCTGGGCCTGGCCGCGGCCGAGGTGTTCGGCTTCGACACCGGGAAACTCGCCCCGCTCGCGCAGCGCATCGGTCCGACCCCGGCCGACCTCGGCCAGGACGCCGACCAGAGCGCCGTGGAAGCGTCCTGGGCGCGCTCGCGCGAGGTGGGCCGGCACTGGCTGACCGACCACGACTTCCCGACGCTTGGGGTGACTCCATGACCGCACCTGAAGAGCGCTACACGGTCATCTCCGCGGACTGCCACGCGGGCGCCGACCTCCTCGACTACAAGCCCTACTTGGAGTCCGGGCACCACGACGCGTTCGACGCGTGGGCGGCCACGTACGTGAACCCGTACGAGGACCTCCTCGCCGACACCGCCGACCGCAACTGGAACTCCGACCGGCGCATCGCCGAGCTGGAGCGGGACGGCATCGTCGCCGAGGTCGTCTTCCCCAACACCATCCCGCCGTTCTTCCCGTCGGCCTCGCTGATGGCTCCCGCGCCCAGCCGCGAGGAGTTCGAGCAGCGCTGGGCCGGGCTGCGGGCCCACAACCGGTGGCTCGCGGACTTCTGCGCCGCCGCCCCGGGACGCAGGGCGGGCGTGTTCCAGATCCTCCTCAACGACGTCGACGAGGCGGTCAAGGAGATCCGCTGGGCGGCCGGGGCGGGCCTGAAGGGCGGCCTGCTGCTCCCCGGCACCCCGCCCGGCTCCGGCCTCCCCGAGCTCTACTCCGCCGCGTACGACCCGATCTGGCGGGTCTGCGCCGAACTCGGCGTGCCGGTCAACCACCACGCGGGCTCGGCGTCCCCGCCGCTCGGCGACGAACCGGCGGCCCGCGCCGTCTTCATGGTCGAGACGACGTGGTTCTCGCACCGCGCCCTGTGGCACCTCGTCTTCGGCGGCGCCTTCCGCAAGCACCCGGACCTGAAGCTGGTCCTCACCGAGCAGGGCTCGGGCTGGATCCCCGGCGTCCTGGACATGCTGGACTACTACCACGGGCGCCTGGTGGCCGCCGCGACGAAGGCGACGGCCTCGACGGCGCAGACCGCCGAGTCCAAGTTCGGCGCGGGGCTCGCCGAGTCGATGGGCAAGGGCCCCTCCACCGTGTGGCGCGAGAACTGCTACGTGGGCGCGAGCTTCATGCGCCCGCACGAAGTGCCGCTGCGTGACCGGATCGGCCTCGACAAGATCATGTGGGGCAGCGACTACCCGCACGACGAAGGCACCTACCCGTACACGCGCGAGGGCCTGCGCATCGCGTACGCGGGGCTGCCGCGCGAGGAGATCGCCGCGATGGTCGGCGGCAACACCGCCCGGGTCTACGGCTTCGACCTCGACCTCCTCGACCCGATCGCGGCCCGCGTCGGCCCGACCGTCGCCGAACTCGACGAGCCGCTCAAGGAGCCGCCCGCGGACGCGACCAGTCCGGTGTTCGCGACGGGAGGGTCGGTACGGGTCTGGTGACGCGACGGCTGCCATGCTCGCCCCGTGACCGAACCCACCCGTGAGAACACCCACGACGAGGCCCACGGCGGCGGGCTCGGCGCGCGGCTGAACTGGCTGCGCGCCGCCGTCCTCGGCGCCAACGACGGCGTGGTCTCCACCGCGGGCCTCGTCGTCGGTGTCGCCGGGGCCACCGACGACCGCTCCGCCCTGCTGACGGCCGGACTGGCGGGGCTGCTCGCCGGATCGATGTCCATGGCCGCGGGCGAGTACGTGTCCGTGTCCACGCAGCGCGACTCCGAGAAGGCCGCGCTCGCCGCCGAGCGCCGGGAGCTTGCAGCGGATCCCGAGGCCGAACTCCGGGAACTCACCGGCCTGTTGGAGCAGCGCGGCCTCAGCCGCGAGGTCGCCAGGGAGGCCGCCGAGCAGCTCACCGCGCGCGACGCCCTGCGCGCCCACGCGCGCGTGGAGCTCGGGATCGACCCCGACGCCCTCACCAACCCCTGGCACGCGGCGTGGGCCAGCTTCCTCGCCTTCACGGCGGGCGCCCTGCTGCCGCTGCTCGCCATCGTCCTGCCGCCCACCGGCCTGCGCCTCCCGGTCACGGTCGGCTCGGTCCTGGTGGCGCTCGCGTTCACGGGCTGGGCCAGCGCCCGCACGGGCAGCTCCGCCGTCCGCCCCGCGATGCTCCGGAACGTGGGCGGGGGAGCACTGGCGATGGCCGTCACGTACGCGGCGGGGTCGTTGCTGGGGGCTGCGGGTGTCTGACGCCTACCGCCGGTAATACTTGTCGGTAACAACCCCTAGCCGACGCCCGTCACCTGCCCTTACCGTGCTCGCATGTCGTCGCCGAACCTGCCCGATGTCGTGCTGTGGTCGATACCCGCCTTCGTGCTGCTCACGGTCATCGAGATCGTGTCCGTACGCATCCATCCCGACGAGGACGATGCCGGGTACGAGGCCAAGGACGCGACGACCAGCATCACCATGGGGCTCGGGAGCCTCTTCTTCGACTTCCTGTGGAAGATCCCGATCGTCGCGATCTACACGGCGGTCTACGAACTGACGCCGCTGCGCGTGCCCGTGCTGTGGTGGACGATCCCGCTGATGCTGCTCGGCCAGGACTTCTTCTACTACTGGTCGCACCGCGGGCACCACGTCATCCGCATCCTGTGGGCCTGCCACGTGGTGCACCACTCCAGCCGTAAGTTCAACCTCTCCACCGCGCTGCGCCAGCCCTGGACGAGCCTCACCTCGTGGCCGTTCTACCTGCCGCTGATCGCGTGCGGCGTGCACCCGGCGGCGCTCGCGTTCTGCTCGTCGGTCAACCTCGTGTACCAGTTCTGGATCCACACCGAGCGCATCGACAAGCTGCCCAGGCCGCTGGAGTTCGTCTTCAACACGCCCTCCCACCACCGGGTCCACCACGCCTCCCAGGGCGGCTACCTGGACCGGAACTTCGGCGGGATCCTGATCGTGTGGGACCGGCTCTTCGGCTCGTGGGCGGCCGAGGTCGAGCGGCCCGTCTTCGGACTCACCAAGAACATCACCACCTACAACCCGCTGCGCGTGGCCACCCACGAGTACGCCGCCATCGCCAAGGACCTGAAGACGGCCGACAGTTGGGGCGAGCGGGCCGGACGGGTCTTCCGGGGCCCTGGCTGGCAGCCCGCGGCCGGGAGCACGCCGCAGGACGAGCAGAAGGCCGCGAAGAAGGCGGACGAGACGGCCGGCGAGACGACCGGCGAGACGGCCGGCGAGAAGGTTGCCGAGGGCGCCGCGTGAACCTCCCCCGCGTCCTGCGCACCGCCTTCCTCGCCCTGTGCGCCGCCGACCTTGTCGCGCTGCTGGCCGACGTCGACGTCGCGCACACCGTCCTCAAGCCGCTGCTGATGCCCGCCCTCCTCGCGTACGCCGTCGCGAGCGGCGGACCCCGGCTCCTGTGCGGCGCCCTGCTGTTCGGGTGGGGCGGCGACGTCCTGCTCCTCTTCGACCAGGACGCCGCGTTCCTCGCCGGAATGGGCAGCTTCGCCGCCGGACACGTCTGCTATCTGATCCTCTTCCGACGTCAGGGGACGCCGCTCCCGCGCGGCTCGATGCTCGGCGTCGTGTACTGCGTGGTGCTCACCACGACCGTCGCCTCGCTCTGGCCGGACCTGCCGGCCGGCATGCGGGTGCCGGTCGCCGTCTACAGCGTGCTGCTGACCTGCATGGCGTTCGGGGCGGCCCGGCTCGGCCCGGTGGCGGGCGTCGGCGGCGCGCTCTTCCTGCTCTCCGACTCGCTCATCGCCATGGGCGTCGCCGACTGGCCGGCGCTGCCGCAGTCCGACTTCTGGGTGATGCTCACCTACGTGGCGGCGCAGTTCCTGCTGGTGCAGGGCGCCCTCGGGGAGCGGAGGGCGCCCTGGGCGGCGTACCGTGACATGCGCGCCGAAACCCGGCGCAGCCCTCTCTGAGCAGCACAAAGGAAACACCCGCATGCGCGCCACCACCATCCACGCCCCGTTCGACATGCGGGTGGAGGACGTCCCCGACCCCGTCGTCGTCCTGCCCACGGACGCCGTCGTGCGCGTCCTGCGCGCGTGCGTCTGCGGCAGCGACCTGTGGGCCTACCGGGGCGAGGCCAAGCGCGAGCCCGGCCAGCGCATCGGGCACGAGTTCCTCGGCCTCGTCGAGGAGACCGGCTCCGAGGTGACCGGCGTCCGGCGCGGCGACCTGGTGGTCGCCCCCTTCATGTGGTCGGACGGCGTGTGCGACTACTGCCGCGAGGGCCTCACCACGTCCTGCGAGCACGGCGGCTTCTGGGGCTCGGTCGGCTACGACGGCGGGCAGGGCGAGGCCGTGCGCGTCCCGTACGCCGACGGCACGCTCGTGCAGCTGCCGGCCGACGCCGCGTCCGACGACCACCTGCTGTCCGCCCTGCTGACGCTCTCCGACGTCATGGGCACCGGCCACCACGCGGCCCTCGGCGCGGGCGTGCGCCCGGGCTCGACCGTCGCCGTCGTGGGCGACGGCGCGGTGGGCCTGTGCGGCGTCCTCGCGGCCAAGCGGCTCGGCGCCGAGCGGATCATCGCGCTCGGCCGCCACCAGGCCCGTACCGACATCGCCCGCCGCTTCGGCGCCACGGACGTCGTCGCCGAGCGCGGCGACGCGGCCGTCGAGGCGATCCGCGCCCTCACCAAAGGCCAGGGCGCGCACGCCGTGATCGAGGCCGTCGGCACCGAGCAGTCCATGAAGACCGCGGTCGACATCACCCGGGACGGCGGCGCCATCGGCTTCGTCGGCGTCCCGCACGGCAGCGGCACCGGCCTCGACCTGGGCGTCATGTTCGACCGGAACATCGCGCTGCGCGGCGGCGTCGCCCCCGTGCGCACCTACATCCCCGAGCTGCTGCCCGACGTCCTGGACGGCACCATCGACCCGTCGCCCGTCTTCGACCTGACGGTCGGCATCGAGGGCGTGCCCGGCGGCTACAAGGCGATGGACGAGCGCACCGCCCTGAAGGTCCTCGTCACCAACTGACGGCGGGCCCGGGCCCTCACCAGCGGATCGGCAGCGGCAGCGCCGTCAGCACCGCCGACACCGCCACCACGACGCCCAGGACCACGACCTCCGCGCGCGCGGGCACGTACGCGGCCGTACGGTCCCGGGCCCCGCGCAGCCGGAACCTGGCGGCGAGGGCGAGCGCCGCGACGACCGCCACGAGGAGCACCTTCGCCAGCAGCGTGCGCCCGTAGGCGGTCGTCGTCAGCTGGTCGAGGACCGTGCCCGGCGGCATCCGGCGCAGCGTGCTGCACACCCCCGTCGCGGTGATCGCGGCGAGCAGCACCG
The DNA here is from genome assembly GCF_030766975.1 of Streptomyces sp. KL116D. Lineage (NCBI taxonomy): Bacteria > Bacillati > Actinomycetota > Actinomycetes > Kitasatosporales > Streptomycetaceae > Streptomyces > Streptomyces sp. KL116D. Next base: position 21,149 of record NZ_JASERH010000066.1, read on the forward strand.
CGGCCACGCGCGCGTAGCGGCCGAGCAGCGCCGTGCCCGCCTCGGGCGCGGTCCGCCGCCACTGGCGCAGGGCGCGCAGCACGTACAGCAGTCCGCCCGCCCACAGCGCGGCGCACGTCAGATGGACGAGGGTGAGCCCCGACCCGACGAGCGCGGTGTCCTCGGCCGGCGGATGGGCGCGCAGCGCCTCCGCGACGACCACGGCCGCCAGCGGCAGCAGGGCGGTGTCCGGGCGGCGCGAGCGGGCGCACAGGGCCGCCACCAGGAAGGCGTTGACCTCCAGGAGGGCGAGGGTGCCGTCGCGCGTCCCGTAGAGGCCGCCGATGTCGAGGTCGCCGACGCCGTGCGGGATCAGGTTCCCCGCGGCCACCACGGAGGCCAGGCCGAGGGCCGCCGCGAAACCCACCCATGCCGCGTACGGCGACCAGGTGCGCGGCACCGCCTGAGCGGGCGCCACCCGGCGGGCGAGGAACCCGGCGAACGCCTCGCCCAGCTGCACGCACAGCGCCGCGAACAGCACCGTCCGCAGCAGCGCGATCCCGCCGACGCCGGGCGCCGCGGCCTCGCCCGTGCCGTCGAGCGCCGCCTGCGGCCCGAACATCGGGACGAAGGTCGCGGCGGCGACGAGCACGACGGCGGCGACGGCGCGCCCGGCGCCGACGGGTCTGCGGCCGGGCACGGCGTCCGCCGCCGGCGCCGCGGGCATGTCGGTGGTGGGTGGTATCGAGCTCACCACTGGATCTTCACCAGTGGGCGCAGACCGGGGCAAGTGCAGAGGAACAACTGGCGCAAAGCCGTCCGGATCGCTCGGTGCTCAGCGCCACGCCGCCTCGTCCGTGCCCCACACCCCCGGCGGCCGCTCCCAGTCGGTGGGACCGCCGTCGAACGACACCGGCGGCAGCGCGTACCGCAGCCGCCCCACCGCGGCGTCGGCCTCCGCGAGCCGCCCCGCCGCGAGGTCGCCGCTCGCCCACCCGGCCGTCAGCCACCCGGCCGTCTGCGCCAGCGCGAACCGCAGCACCCGCGAACCGCCCCGCGTCGCCTGCTCGGTGAGCGAGCGCAGCACCGCCGCCGCGATCAGGTACCCCGTGCCGTGGTCGAGGGCCTGCGCGGGCAGCGCGCCCGGCGCGGCCGGCGACCCCTCGATCGCGGCGATGCCCGACGCCACCTGCACCAGACTGTCGAAGCCGCGCCGCTCGCCCCACGGCCCGTACGCGCCCCACGCCGACACCTGCGCCACCACGAGCCCTGGACGCCGCTCCACGAGCGCCTCCGGCGCGAGCCCGAACCGGTCGAGGGCGCCCGGCCGGTAGCCCGTGACCACCACGTCGGCCCCGGCGAGCAGTTCCTCGAAGGTGCGCCGGTCGACGCCGTCCGTCAGATCGAGCCGCGTCGACCGCTTCCCGAACCCGGTGTCGGCGTGCGCGTCCGGGTCCTCCGGCAACTGCGGCGCGTCCACCCGCAGCACGTCCGCGCCGAGCAGCGCGAGCGTCCGCGTGGCGACCGGACCCGCGAGCACCCGGGTCAGGTCAAGGACCCGCACCGGCCGCGCCACCGGGCGCGGGTCCGCCTCGCCCACCGACTCCCGGGTCAGCAGCGGCCGTTGCGCGACCGCCGCGCCCTGCGGATGCGCCGCCCACTGCGCGGGCGTGCGCAGCGCCACGGCCAGCCCGCCGGCCGCGTACACCGTCTCCTCGACCTCGTACGCCGACCGCCCGGCGAGCAGCGCCGCCACCTCGTCCACCGTCGCGTCGTCGCCGACGCCGAGCGCCGTGCGCAGCCGCGCGCGGTGGTGCGGATAGTTCGCGTGGGTGCGCAGCCAGCCGTCCGCGGTGCGCCAGAAGCGGGACAGGGGCGCGAAGTTGACCGGGGCGCGCCCGTCGATGAGGAGGTGCCGCTCACTGGTGAACGCGGTGTCGAGGGCGGCGTCGTCGACGGTTACCGCGGGAACCGGCCGCCCGGTGCGCGCGGCGGTCCACTCCGCGCCGGCCAGCGCGCAGGCGCCCACACAGGCGCGGGCCAGTTCGACGACGGGAAGCCGGGCGGGCAGCGCGTCCGCGCGCGTGCGGTACGCGATGCGGGGGAGCAGGGCGGGGTCGCCGCCGAGCGCCTGCCACACCGGAGCGGTGTCGGGTGCGTGTGTCATGCAGGCACTATCGCCCAGCACGGGGCCGCGCACGGAGACGGGGGCCGAGTGGCGTGCGCCACTCGACCCCCGTCAGGAACCCGCTACTTGGTCACCGCGTCCAGCGCGTCGGCCGTACCGGAACCGTAGAAGCTGTTCTTGTTCTTGCTGCCCACGCACACCGCGTCGACGGTGCCGTCGCCGTCGATGTCGTACGGGTCGGTGCACGGCGTCGCGTCGGCCTCCCCGTACAGCAGCGCCTTGACCTGGGCGGCCGAGGCGTGCAGGTGCGTCGACTTGATGAGCGCGGCGACACCCGCGACGTGCGGCGACGCCATCGACGTCCCCGCCTTGTAGCCGTACTTGCCGCCCGGCAGCGTCGACAGGATCAGTCCGCTGGTGGCCGGCGGGGCGGGCGTCTGGTACGCGGTGCTGTCGCCGCCCGGCGCCGCGATGTCGACGACGTTCTTGCCCCAGTTCGAGTACGACGCCTTGATGCCCTTGGCGCCGGTCGCCGAGACGGTCACCACACCCGGCAGCTGCGACGGGATGTCGAAGCAGTCCTTGGTGTTGATCGTCCGCGTGACCGGGTTCGTGTCGTCCGGCGACGAGTCGTCGACGATCTGGTCCTGCGCGAGGTCCGTCTCGGCGTTGCCGGCCGCCGCCACGTTCACCGCGCCCTTGCGCTCGGCGTACTGCGTGGCCCGGGTGACGGCCGTGACGAGCGCCTTCTGGTCGGCGTCCGTCTTGCAGTTGAACAGCCACGGGTCGGTGTAGTAGCTGGAGTTGGTGACGTCCACGCCGTGGTCGGCCGCCCACATGAAGCCGCAGACCACGGCCTCCGTGTAGTACATGCCGGTGGCCGGCTCGGCCACCTTCAGGCTCGCCACCTTCACGCCCGGCGCGACACCGGTGACGCCGACGCCGTTCTTCGCGGCGGCGATGGTGCCCGCCACGTGCATGCCGTGGTCGGACTCGCCCGCCACCGGACGCCACGCGTCGTCCTTCTGCACCGGCACGCCGCCCAGACAGCTGGCCGACGCCTGCCGGTCGAAGTTCGGCGCGATGTCCGGGTGGGTGTCGTCGACGCCGGAGTCCAGCACGCCGACGGTCACCTTGGAGCTGCCCAGCGACTTCTGGTGGGCCCGGTCCGCCTTGATGGCGGGCAGGTCCCACTGCAACGGCTCCAGCGGGTCCTGCGCCGCACTCGCCGCCGCGGCGGCCTTCTCCGCCTCGGCGGCGGTCAGCACCTTCTCCGTGGCGATGTCGTCGCTGGACTGCGCGGCCAGCGGCGCGGTGCGCGTGGCACCGGCCGACTCGACGCCGTGCGCGGTCCGGATCGTCCGTGCGAAGTCCGGGTTCTTGGAGTGGACGACGAGGACGCCGATCTTGTCGTACGCGATGACGACGGAGCCGCCGGCCTTGCCGATCGCCTGCCGGATCCCGGCCGAATTGCCCTGCCCGGAACGGACGTTGACGACGTAGCTGAGCTGCGGGCCGTCCGTGGCGACGGGCGCGTCGGCGGCCACCGCGTTCGGCACCACCGCGAGCGCCGACGCCATGGCGAGTCCCGCCGGGAGCGAGAGGGCCCGTATGAGACGCGATTTCATAGGTGAATCCCTTACTTCGTCACGGCCTTGAGCGCGTTGACGATGCCGTTTCCGTAGAAGCCGTTGTGCTGCCGGCCGCCCTCGCAGACCGCGTCGACGACCCCGTCGCCGTCACCGTCGTACGAGGCCGGGCACGTCTGCTCGTCGGCCTGCTTCTTCAGCAGCGCCTCCAGCTGACCCGGAGTCGCCTTCGGATGCCCGGACTTGAGCAGCGCGATGACGCCCGTCACGTGCGGGGCGGCCATCGAGGTGCCCTGCTTGTAGCCCCAGCCGCCGCCGGGCAGCGTCGACAGGACCCGCCCGTTCTTGTCCGGGGTGTCGGCGGGCTTGAGGCCGTCGCCGCCGGGGCCCGCCACGTCGATGACGCCGTTGCCGTAGTTGGAGTAGTAGGCCTTCTGCTGGGTGACGCCCACCGACGACACCGTCACGATCCCCGGCAGCATCTCCGGCGCGATCGGGCACTCGGACGGATCGACCGTGCGCTCCACGGGCGTGCTGTCGTCAGGACTGGAGGTGTCGACCACCGAGTCCGACGCCAGGTCGTCGTTGAAGTTGTGGGCGCTCGCCACGCTCGTGACACCCTTGTCCCGCGCGTACCGGATGGCCCGGCTGATCGAGTCGACCAGGGCCTTCTGGTCGGCGTCGGTCACGCAGTTCATGTACCAGGGGTCGGAGTAGTAGCTGTTGTTGGTGACGTCGATGCCGTGGTCGGCCGCCCACACGAAGCCGCAGACGACGGACTCCGTGTAGAAGATCTGGGTGCCCGGGTCGGCCACCTTGATCGCGGCGAGCCGCACGCCCGGCGCGACACCGGCCACGCCGATGCCGTTGCGGGCGGCGGCGATCGTGCCCGCCACGTGCGTGCCGTGGTCGGCGGCGGCCTCGGACGGGCGCCAGGCCCCGAACGACGCGTCCGGCTTGCCGCCCACGCAGTTCGCGGACTGCGCCGGCGAGAAGTTCGGCGCCAGGTCCGGGTGGGTGTCGTCGACGCCGGTGTCGATGACACCGACCGTCACCTTCCGGCTGCCGTCCTCGATCGCGTTGGCGCGGTCGGCGCCGATCAGCCGCATGTCCCACTGGTTGGGCTCCAGCGGCTCCTGACCCGCGGCGGCGGACCCCGCCGCCCGGGCGACCTGGGCGGCGCTCAGCGCCTGCGTCGTCCCGGTCTCGTCCGTCGCGGACGCGGCGAGCGGAGCGGTACGGGTCGCGCCCGCGCTCTGCACACCGCGCACCGCACGGATGGTCTTCCCGAAGTCCGGGTTCTTCGAGTGGGCGACGATGACGCCGATCCGGTCGTAGGCGATGACGACGCTGCCGCCCGCCCGGCCGATCTCCTTCTGCACGGCCGCCGACGTCCCGTGCCCCGCACGGACGTTGACGACGTAGCTGAGCAGCGGACCGTCGGCCGCGACGGGCGCGTCGGCGGCCACCGCGTTCGGCATCACCGCGAGCGCGGACGCCACGGCGAGGCCGGACGCGGCGGCGAGCGGTCTCAGCGGACGGGACCTTCTGCCGGGGCCCCTCACTTCTTGACGGCCTTGAGCGCGTCGACGATGCCGTAGCCGTAGAAGCCGTTGCGCTGCTTGCCGCCCTCGCAGGTGGCGTCCACGACGCCGTCGCCGTCACCGTCGTACGAGGCCGGGCAGACCTCCTCGTCGGCCTGCGCCTTCATCAGCGCCTGCAGCTGGGCCGGCGTGGCCTTCGGGTGCGTCGACTTGAGGAGCGCGGCGACACCGGCGGCGTGCGGCGACGCCATCGACGTGCCCTGCAGCCAGCCGTACTCGCCGCCCGGCATGGTCGACAGGATGCGGCCGTTCTTCGACGGGGTGTCGGCCGGGATCTGCAGCTTGTCGCCGCCCGGCGCCGCGATGTCGATGACGCCGTTGCCGTAACTGGAGTAGTACGCCTTGGACTTGGTGACACCGGTCGAGCTGACCGTGACGACGCCCGGGAGCTGGGTCGGCACGTCGAAGCAGGTGTGCGGGTTGATGGTGCGCTCCACCGCGGTCGAGTCGTCCGGGCTGGAGTCGTCGAGGATCGCGTCGGAGTCCAGGTCGTGGTTGGAGTTGCCCGCGGAGGCGAAGCTCAGGGTGCCCTTCTTCTGGGCGTACAGCTGGGCCCGGTTCACCGCGTCGACGATGGCCCGCTGGTCGGGGTCGTCCATGCAGTTGTACATCCACGGGTCCACGTAATAGCTGTTGTTCGTGACCTCGATGCCGTGGTCGGCGGCGAACACGAAGGCGCACACGACGCTCTCCGGGTAGAACAGCTCGCTGACCGGGTCGGCCACCTTGATGCCCGCGACCTTCACGCCCGGGGCGACGCCCGCGACGCCGACGCCGTTGCGCGCGGCCGCGATCTCACCGGCGACGTGCGTGCCGTGGTAGTGCTCGGGGTTCGCGGGCCGCCAGGCGCCCGGCGAGGTGTCCGCCTTGCCGCCGACGCAGCTGGCCGACTGGGAGGCGGAGAAGTTCGGCGCGAGGTCGGGGTGGGTGTCGTCCACACCGGTGTCGATGACGCCGACGGTGACCTTCTTGCTGCCCGGGTTCACCGTCGCGGCCTTGTCAGCGCCGATCGCCCGCAGGTCCCACTGGTCGGCCTCGAGCGGCTCCTGGCCGGGCGTCGCCTGCGCGGCGACGGCCTTCGCGTCGGCCTTGGAGAGCTTCTGGACGGCACCCTCGTCGGTGGTGCCGGCCAGGCTGAGCGGCGCGGTACGGGTGGCGCCCGCGGTGGCCACGCCCTTCGTCGCGCGGATCTGCTTGCCGAAGTCGGCGTTCGACGAGTGGACGACGAAGACGCCGATCTTCGCGTACGTCTCGACTATGGAGCCGCCCGCCGCGGATATCGCCCTGCTCACGGAGGCGATGGTGCGGGCGTCGGTGCTGCGCGTGTTCACGACGTACGCGAGCGAGGACGCCGAACCGGCCGTGGCGGCGGGGGAGTCGGCAGGGGCGGTGGCGCTCGCGGACGGCAGGAAGCCGAAGGAGGCCGTCAGCGCGATGCCGATCGGCAGGGCGAGGGCCATGCGGCGTCTGGCAGGCAGATGAGCCATGGGATCTCCACATCATCCGTCGTATGGGGCGAATACGGAAAAGCCCGAACACGAATGGTGCTCGGGCAGGTACATGACGCGTGGTGCGGTGTGAACGTATCTCTAGTCCCCGCAGGTCATCAACGAGTTCCGAAAGAAAGCAGGGGAGTTGAACCGCCGCGCGCGTGTCCCCGTGACGTTGTGCAGGGGGTACGCGCACGATCCGGCCCCCTGTTGGATCACGCCGGAGAGCCCTACCATCGCGACCCGGCCCACGTGATCCACGTCACTGTGAGGTTCGCCCCCCAATGACCGCACCCCCGTCCCCGACAGCACCCGCATCACGAGGAGACTCCGTGGCCACCGACGCACCACCACCACCCCAGAAGGGCAGCCCCGACGACCGTCTGGCGCTGCCCTCCACCGAGGAGTTCATCGAGGTGCAGCAGAGCGAGGAGTTCGGCGAGCTGCGCCACGCGCACCGCTCGTTCGCCTTCCCGCTCACCATCGCGTTCATCGCCTGGTACCTGGTCTACGTCCTGCTGTCGAACTACGCGGGCGACTTCATGGGCACCAAGGTCTTCGGCAACATCAACGTCGCCCTGATCCTCGGCCTCGCCCAGTTCCTCACCACGTTCCTCATCGCCTGGTGGTACTCGCGGTACTCCGCCGCGAAGCTCGACCCCAAGGCCGAGGCCATCAAGTCCCGTATGGAGGGCGGCGCATGAGCCCCGCAATCACCCTCGCCGCCGGCGAGGCCAGCGAGCACCGGCCGCTGATCATCAGTCTGTTCGCGGTCTTCGTCCTCGCGACGCTCGTCATCACGGTCTGGGCCGGCCGCCAGACCAAGAGCGCCTCCGACTTCTACGCGGGCGGCCGCCAGTTCACCGCCTTCCAGAACGGCCTCGCGGTCTCCGGCGACTACATGTCCGCCGCGTCGTTCCTCGGCATCGCCGGCGCCATCGCCCTCTTCGGGTACGACGGCTTCCTCTACTCGATCGGCTTCCTGGTCGCCTGGCTGGTGGCGCTCCTCCTGGTCGCCGAGCCGCTGCGCAACTCCGGCCGCTACACGATGGGCGACGTGCTCGCCTACCGCATGCGCCAGCGCCCGGTCCGCACCGCGGCCGGCACCTCGACGATCGTCGTCTCGATCTTCTACCTGCTCGCGCAGATGGCGGGCGCCGGTGTCCTGGTCTCGCTGCTGCTCGGCATCACCTCGGACGCGGGCAAGATCCTCATCGTCGCGCTCGTCGGCGTCCTGATGATCGTGTACGTCACGATCGGCGGCATGAAGGGCACCACCTGGGTGCAGATGGTCAAGGCCGTCCTGCTGATCGCCGGCGCCATCCTGCTCACCTTCCTGGTCCTGCTGAAGTTCGACTTCAACGTCTCCGACCTGCTCGGCACGGCCGCGGAGAACAGCGGCAAGGGCGCGGCGTTCCTGGAGCCCGGGCTCAAGTACGGCGCCACGTCCACGTCGAAGATCGACTTCATCTCGCTGGGCATCGCGCTCGTCCTCGGCACCGCCGGACTGCCGCACATCCTGATCCGCTTCTACACGGTGCCGACCGCCAAGGCCGCCCGTAAGTCGGTCAACTGGGCCATCGGCATCATCGGCGCCTTCTACCTGATGACGATCGCGCTCGGCTTCGGCGCCGCCGCCCTCATCAAGCCGGCCGAGATCATCGCGTCGAACCCGGCGGGCAACACGGCCGCACCGCTGCTCGCCCTCCACCTCGGCGGCACCGACTCCAACTGGGGCGCGATCCTGCTCGCCTCGATCTCGGCGGTCGCCTTCGCGACGATCCTCGCCGTCGTCGCGGGCCTGACCCTCGCCTCGTCCTCCTCCTTCGCGCACGACATCTACGCGAACGTCATCAAGAAGGGGAAGGCGGACGAGAAGCAGGAGATGAAGGCCGCCCGCTGGGCCACCGTCTTCATCGGCATCGTCTCGATCGGCCTCGGCGCGCTCGCCCGCGACCTGAACGTCGCCGGCCTGGTCGCCCTGGCCTTCGCGGTCGCCGCCTCCGCCAACCTGCCGACGATCCTGTACAGCCTCTTCTGGAAGCGCTTCAACACCAACGGAGCGCTGTGGTCGATCTACGGCGGCCTCTTCTCGGCCGTCTTCCTCGTCCTCTTCTCGCCCGTCGTCTCCGGCAACCCGAAGACGTCGATGTTCAAGGGCGTCGACTTCCACTGGTTCCCGCTGGAGAACCCGGGCATCATCTCGATCCCGATCGGCTTCCTGCTGGGTGTCATCGGCACCTACATGGCCAAGGAGAAGGCCGACAAGGGCAAGTACGCGGAGCTGGAAGTGCGCTCCCTCACGGGCACCGGAGCCCACTGATCCGGACTCGCTGCCGCGCCCCCGCCGTAGACCGCTAGTAGCTCTCTACGACGGGGGCGCGGCACGCTCGTGGGATCACAGGCCTGCCGCTGTCAGACGCGTCACGTAGGCTCGGACCACAGAAGGCGACAGAGAGACAAGCAGACAGGCAATGGGAGGGGGCCCACGTGCTCATCGACACCTACGGCCGAGTGGCCACCGACCTTCGGGTCTCGCTCACCGACCGGTGCAATCTCCGCTGCACTTACTGCATGCCCGAAGAGGGCCTCCAGTGGCTGGCCAAGCCGGACCTGCTGACGGACGACGAGATCGTCCGCCTCGTCCGCATCGCCGTCACCCACCTCGGCATCACCGAGATCCGCTTCACCGGCGGCGAGCCCCTGCTGCGCCCCGGCCTGGTCGGCATCGTCGAGCGCGTCGCGGCCCTGGAGCCGCGCCCCAGGATGTCCCTGACGACGAACGGCATCGGGCTCAAGCGCACGGCACAGGCGCTCAGGACGGCGGGCCTCGACCGGGTGAACGTGTCACTGGACACGCTCCGCCCCGACGTCTTCAAGACCCTGACCCGCCGCGACCGCCACAAGGACGTCATCGAGGGCCTGGCCGCCGCCCACGAGGCGGGCCTCACCCCGGTGAAGATCAACTCGGTCCTGATGCCGGGGCTGAACGAGGACGAGGCCCCCGACCTCCTCGCCTGGGCCGTCGACCACGACTACGAGCTCCGCTTCATCGAGCAGATGCCCCTCGACGCCCAGCACGGCTGGAAGCGCGACGGCATGATCACCGCGGGCGACATCCTGACCTCGCTCCGTACGCGCTTCGAGCTCACGCCCGAGGGTTCCGACGAGCGCGGCTCCGCCCCGGCCGAGCGCTGGGTCGTGGACGGCGGGCCGCACCGCGTCGGCGTCATCGCCTCGGTCACCCGCCCGTTCTGCTCGGCCTGCGACCGCACCCGCCTCACCGCCGACGGCCAGGTCCGCACCTGCCTGTTCGCCACCGAGGAGACGGACCTGCGGGCGGCGCTGAGGGACGAGGGCCCGGACGGCACCGACGAGAACATCGCCCGCATCTGGAAGCTCGCCATGTGGGGCAAGAAGGCGGGCTCCGGTCTGGACGACCCGTCGTTCCTGCAGCCCGACCGCCCGATGTCGGCGATCGGCGGCTGACGCCCTACTCCTCGGCGTCCCGCTCCTCGCGGGCGTCCCACTCCGCCAGCGGCACGGTGTCCTTCAGGAACCCGCGGACGCCGAGGAACTTGGACAGGTGCTCGCGATGCTCCTCGCAGGCCAGCCAGGTCTTGCGCCGCTCCGGCGTGTGCAGCTTCGGGTTGTTCCACGCGAGCACCCACACCGCGTCGGCACGGCAGCCCTTGGCGGAGCACTGCGGAGTGGCGGGGGACGGTTCGGAGAGGTTCGCGAGATTCACGCGTCAACCTTAGACGCCCCGGAAATGGCGACGCCGAGCAGCCACGGGGGGAGCTGCCCGGCGTCGGTCCGTCGCTCCGACGGGGGATGCGGAGCGCGTACGCAGTATGTCACGCGGGACCCGCCGCCCGGCACCGGAACAACATGATTGATCTGAGCTTTTCTTGAGCTTTGTGTACCGGTCGCGGAGCGCGGTCGGACGGCCCCCGACGGTGTCCGCGCGGCCCGCGGACTAGCTCCGGTCCTCCGGGACGGATTCCGCCGGACCGGCCGTCGGCGCGGGCGAGATCATGGGTCGCGAGGGGGCCGGCACGAAGGTCGAGGGCAGCCCCGGGGCGTTCTCCCGGCCGGCGTTCGCGATCACGACCGCGACATAGGGGAGGAAGGCGCCGAACACCAGGGTCACGATGGCGACGTGCCGCTCCACGTTCCACAGCACGGCCGTGAGGATCACCGCGAGCGTGCGGATCACCATCGAGATGACGTACCGGCGCTGCCTGCCCCGCACGTCCTCGGCCAGGCCCTGCCGGGCTCCAGTGATCCGGAAAACCTGCGCCGCACCGTTGTCGCTCTGCTTCCGCATCACATTCCACCACCCGCCAGCTCGCCGGACTCTCCCCGGCCCGGACCGGCATCCACGTTACGCCCGGGGTGCGCCGACTACGAGACCGGGGCGCGCCTGACCCGGGCGTACGGCCTGCGCCGTACCGCGTACGGGGTGCCCCGACATGCGCCGTACGGGGTACGGCCCGAGACTGATCGCACGTGCGCGTCGCACTTCGCGCACCTCCGCGCCGCATGAGGAGGCGACGTCATGACTTGGTTGTGGGCGATCATCGTGGGCTTCGTACTGGGCCTGATCGCGAAGGCGATCCTGCCGGGCAAGCAGCAGATCCCGCTGTGGCTGACGACCGTCTTCGGCATCATCGGCAGCGTCCTGGGCAACTGGGCGGCCACCGGCCTCGGCGTCAACGACACCCGGGGCATCGACTGGACCCGCCATCTGCTCCAGCTGATCGGAGCCGTGGTCGTGGTCGGGGTGGGCGACATGGCGTGGGCGGCGCTGCGCGGCAACAAGAAGAAGGCCTAGGGCGGACGCGGCCTGATCCGCCGGACAGGCCCCGGACAGGCCCCGGACAGGCCCCGGACAGGCCGATTCCCCGCACCCCGGAAGGGGCGCGGGGAACCGTGACGTGGTGCGACGGGCCCGGCTAGGCGCTCTTGACCTCGACCGCGGCCAGGTTCTTCTTGCCGCGCCGCAGCACCAGCCAGCGGCCGTGCAGCAGGTCGTCCGCGGCCGGGACGGCGTCCTCGGCGGCGACCTTGACGTTGTTCACGTAGGCGCCGCCCTCCTTCACGGTGCGCCGGGCGGCCGACTTGCTGGCGACGAGACCGACCTCGGCGAACAGGTCGACGACCGGACCGAGCTCGGCGACCTCGACCTTCGGCAGCTCGGACAGGGCGGCGGCCAGCGTCGCCTCGTCCAGGTCCGCCAGGTTCCCGTCGCCCTGACCGAACAGCGCCTTCGACGCCGCGATCACGGCCGCCGTCTGGTCGGCGCCGTGCACCAGCGTCGTCAGCTCCTCGGCGAGCGCCCGCTGGGCGGCCCGGGCCTGCGGCCGCTCCTCGGTCTGCCGCTCCAGCTCCTCGATCTCCTCACGGGACGCGAAGGAGAAGGTGCGCAGGAACTTGGAGATGTCCCGGTCGTCCGCGTTCAGCCAGAACTGGTAGAAGGCGTACGGCGAGAACATCTCCGGGTCCAGCCAGACGGTGCCGGACTCGGTCTTGCCGAACTTGGTGCCGTCCGCCTTGGTGAGCAGCGGCGTGCCGATCGCGTGCACCCCGGCCTCCGGGTGCACCCGGTGGATCAGGTCGGTGCCCGAGGTCAGGTTGCCCCACTGGTCGCTGCCGCCGGTCTGCAGGACGCAGCCGTACTGCTCGTACAGCTTGAGGTAGTCCATCCCCTGGAGGATCTGGTAGCTGAACTCCGTGTAGCTGATGCCCGCGTCCGAGTTGAGCCGCCGGGAGACGGCCTCCTTGGCGATCATCTTGTTGACCCGGAAGTACTTGCCCACGTCGCGCAGGAACTCGATGGCGGACATGCCCTGGGTCCAGTCCAGGTTGTTCACCATCGTCGCCGCGTGCGGGCCCTCGAAGTCGAGGAACCGCTCGATCTGACCGCGCAGCCGCTGCACCCAGCCGGCCACGACCTCCGGCGAGTTCAGCGTGCGCTCCGCCGTCGGCTTCGGGTCACCGATCAGACCGGTGGCGCCGCCGACCAGACCCAGCGGGCGGTGGCCCGCCTGCTGGATGCGCCGCATGGTGAGGATCTGCACCAGGTTGCCCAGGTGCAGGCTCGGCGCGGTCGGGTCGAAGCCGCAATAGAACGTGACCGGACCGTCCGCGAACGCCTTGCGCAGCTCGTCCTCGTCGGTGGACAGGGCGATCAGCCCGCGCCACTTGAGTTCGTCGACGATGTCCGTCACGGTTCTGGTTCTCCTTGAACAGTCCTGTTGGGGCCCTGCCAGTCTATGGGCGAAACCGGATGGTCAGACGCCCTGGCTGACCGAGCTCATGTTGAAGTCCGGCACCCGCAGGGCCGGCATCGCAGCCCTAGTGAACCAGTCGCCCCACTCCCGGGGCAGCGTCTTTTCCGTCCGCCCGGCCTCCGTGGCCCGGCCCAGCAGGTCCACCGGCGACTCGTTGAACCGGAAGTTGTTCACCTCGCCGACGACCTCGCCGTTCTCCACGAGGTACACGCCGTCCCGGGTCAGACCGGTCAGCAGCAGCGTCGCCGGATCGACCTCGCGGATGTACCAGAGGCAGGTCAGCAGCAGCCCGCGGTCCGTCGCGGCGACCATCTCGTCGAGCGACGTGTCCGAGCCGCCGTCCAGGATCAGGTTGTCGCCCGCGGGCGCGACCGGGAGACCGGTCAGCCCCGCGCTGTGCCGCGTCGTCGTCAGGTGCCGGAGCTCCCCGCCGGAGATCCACTCGGTCGCGCCGAGCGGCAGCCCGTTGTCGAAGACGGACGCGTCGTCCCCGGAGGCGTGCGCGAGCACGAACGGCGCCGACTCCAGGCCCGGCGCGTGCGGATCGCTGCGCAGCGACAGCGGCAGCCCGGTCAGCCGCTCGCCGACGCGGGTGCCGCCGCCCGGCTTGCTGAAGACGGTCCGGCCCTCGGCGGCGTCCCGCGCCCCCGCCGACCACAGCTGGTAGATCAGCAGGTCGGCGACGGCGGTCGGCGGCAGCAGCGTCTCGTACCGGCCGGCGGGCAGCTCGATCCGCCGCTCGGCCCAGCCGAGCCGCGTCGCCAGCTCCGCGTCCATCGCCGCCGGATCGACGTCCGTGAAGTCCCTCGTCGAGCGCCCCGCCCACGCCGAGCGCCTGCGGTCCGGCGACTTGGCGTTCAGCTCCAGCGTCCCGTTGGGCTGGTCGTGGCGCAGCCGCAGCCCCGCCGACGTGCCGAGGTAGCTCGACGTCAGCTCGTGGTTGGCGAACCCGTACAGCTCGCGCCCGCCCGCCCCGGCCCGCGCGAACGCCTCGCCGAGCGCGGGCGCGAAGTCCTTGAAGACGGCCGACGACGTCTCCGCGGGCGCGTCCGTGAAGTCGGCGGAGTGCGGCACGCCGGAGACGAGCGGCTGCGCGTCCTCCGCGGGCCCGGCCTTGGCGGCGGCCTCCTCGGCGGACCTGACCAGCGCCTCCAGGTCGTCGGCGGTCACCGCCGACCGGGACACGACACCGGTCGCCGTCCCCTCCTTGCCGTCGACGGTCGCGATCACGGTGAGGGTGCGGCCCCGCGTGACCCCGTTCGTCGTCAGCGCGTTGCCCGCCCAGCGCAGGTTCGCGGTGGACGTCTCGTCGGCGATGACGACACAGCCGTCGGCCCGCGACAGCTCCAGGGCGCGCTCGACGATCTCGTACGGCTTGTTCCCGGGCGTACGGGGGCTCATCGGCCCGCCTCCTGAGTGGTGTTGAGGATGTTGACACCCTTGAAGAGGGCGCTCGGGCAGCCGTGCGAGACCGCCGCGACCTGGCCCGGCTGGGCCTTGCCGCAGTTGAAGGCGCCACCGAGGACGTACGTCTGCGGGCCGCCGACCGCGGCCATCGAACCCCAGAAGTCGGTGGTCGTCGCCTGGTACGCCACGTCCCGCAGCTGACCGGCCAGCCGCCCGTTCTCGATCTTGAAGAAGCGCTGTCCGGTGAACTGGAAGTTGTAGCGCTGCATGTCGATGGACCACGACCGGTCGCCCACGACGTAGATCCCGCGGTCGACGCCCGCGATCAGGTCCTCCGTGGACAGTCCGCCGGGGTCCGGCTGCAGCGACACGTTGGCCATCCGCTGCACCGGGACGTGCCCGGGGGAGTCGGCGTACGCGCATCCGTTGGACCGGTCGAACCCGGTCAACCTCGCGATCCGGCGGTCGAGTTGATAGCCCACCAGGGTCCCGTCCTTCACCAGGTCCCAGGACTGCCCGGCCACGCCCTCGTCGTCGTAGCCGATGGTGGCGAGCCCGTGCTCGGCGGTGCGGTCACCGGTCACGTTCATGATCTCGGAGCCGTACTTGAGCTTGCCGAGCTGGTCGAACGTGGCGAAGGAGGTGCCCGCGTAGGCCGCCTCGTAGCCCAGCGCGCGGTCCAGCTCGGTGGCGTGCCCGATCGACTCGTGGATGGTCAGCCACAGGTTCGACGGGTCGACGACCAGGTCGTAGGAGCCCGCCCGCACGCTCGGCGCCCGCATCTTCTCGGCCAGCAGCTCGGGAATCCGCGCGAGCTCGCCCGCCCAGTCCCAGCCGGTGCCGGTCAGGTACTCCCAGCCGCGCCCGACCGGCGGCGCGATCGTGCGCATGGAGTCGAACTCGCCGCTCGACTCGTCCACGGCGACGGCCGTGAGCTGCGGGTGCAGCCGCACGCGCTGCTGCGTCGTGACCGTGCCGGCCGTGTCCGCGTAGAACTTGTTCTCGTGGACCGACAGCAGCGAGGCGTCCACGTGGGACACCCCGTCGGCCCGCAGCAGCCCCGCGCTCCAGTCGGCGAGCAGCCCGGACCGCTCCTCCTCCGGCACGGAGAAGGGGTCGATCTCGTACGAGGAGACCCAGGTCTTCTCCGCGTGCACCGGCTCGGCGGCCAGCTCCACCCGCTCGTCCGAGCCCGCCGCCGCGATGACCTGCGCACTCAGCTTCGCCATCGCCACGGCCTGCGACGCCACCTTCGCCGCCGCGTCCATCGTCAGATCGACGCCCGAGGCGAACCCCCACGTACCGCCGTGGACGACCCGCACCGCATAGCCCAGGTCCGTGGTGTCGGACGAGCCCGACGGCTTCGCGTCCCGCAGCCGCACCGCCGCGCTGCGCACCCGCTCGAACCGGAAGTCCGCGTGCTCGGCGCCCAGCGCGCGGGCCCGGGCGAGCGCGGCGTCGGCGAGGGCCCGCAGCGGGAGCGCCGTGAAGGCTTCATCGATCGTATGAGGCACGAGTGTCTCCCTGTCGTTGCCACCGTGAGCCCTGATCATGTCGCGCGGCGGGGGTGCGCGGCCAGACCTTTCTGTAGGGACCCGACAGTGAGTCGTGTACGCCACTGTCGGTGGTCGATTCTCCGTACCAAGGGTCGTACCGATAGGTTTCGAGGACCACCACCGCTATCGAAAGGGTGATCCGTTGAGCCGCTCGGTTCTCGTCACCGGAGGAAACCGGGGCATCGGCCTCGCCATCGCCCGCGCATTCGCCGAGGCGGGCGACAAGGTCGCGATCACGTACCGCTCAGGTGACCCCGCGGAACTCGAAAAGCTGGGCTTCCTCGCCGTCAAGTGCGACATCACCGACGCCGAGCAGGTGGAGCAGGCCTACAAGGAGATCGAGGAGAAGCACGGCAACGTCGAGGTCCTGGTCGCCAACGCCGGCGTCACCAAGGACCAGCTCCTCATGCGCATGTCCGAGGAGGACTTCACGTCCGTCCTCGACACCAACCTCACCGGCACCTTCCGGGTCGTGAAGCGTGCCAACCGCGGCATGCTGCGCGCCAAGAAGGGCCGCGTCGTGCTGATCTCCTCCGTCGTCGGGCTGCTCGGCTCGGCGGGGCAGGCGAACTACGCCGCCTCGAAGGCGGGTCTTGTGGGCTTCGCGCGTTCCCTCGCCCGTGAGCTCGGGTCGCGCAACATCACCTTCAACGTCGTCGCCCCCGGCTTCGTCGACACCGACATGACGCAGGCGCTCACCGACGAGCAGCGCGCGGGCATCGTGTCGCAGGTGCCGCTCGGGCGGTACGCGCAGGTCGAGGAGATCGCCGGTGTGGTGAGGTTCCTGACCTCGGACGACGCTTCGTACATCACTGGAGCCGTCATCCCGGTTGACGGCGGACTGGGAATGGGTCACTGAGCACGATGACGAACACGACTGGAATCCTCGAGGGCAAGAAGATCCTCATCACCGGTGTGCTGATGGAGTCCTCCATCGCCTTCCACACCGCGAAGCTGGCCCAGGAGCAGGGCGCGGAGATCATCCTCACCGCCTGGCCGCGGCCGACGCTGACCGAGCGCATCGCCAAGAAGCTGCCCCACCCCGACAAGGTGAAGGTGCTGGAGCTCGACGTCTCGAACGACGAGCACCTCGCCCGCCTGGAGGGCCAGGTCCGCGAGCACCTCGGCGACCGCATCGACGGCGTCGTGCACTCCATCGGCTTCGCGCCGCAGGACGCGCTCGGCGGCAACTTCCTGAACACGCCGTTCGAGTCCGTGGCCACCGCCATGCACGTCTCCGCCTTCTCCCTGAAGTCGCTGACGATGGCGCTGCTGCCGCTGATGTCCGAGGGCGGCTCCGTCGTCGGCCTGACCTTCGACGCGCAGTTCGCCTGGCCGCAGTACGACTGGATGGGCCCGGCCAAGGCCGCGCTGGAGGCCACCAGCCGCTACATGGCGCGCGACCTCGGCAAGCAGAACATCCGCTGCAACCTGATCTCGGCGGGCCCGCTCGGCTCCATGGCCGCCAAGTCCATCCCGGGCTTCGGTGAGCTGGCCTCCGTGTGGGACACGCGCTCCCCGCTGGAGTGGGACCTGAAGGACCCGGAGCCGGCCGGCCGCGGCATCGTCGCGCTGCTCTCGGACTGGTTCCCGAAGACGACGGGCGAGATCATCCACGTCGACGGCGGCCTGCACGCCATCGGCGCCTGAGCGCTCCGCTGGGTTCAGCCGCTCGGCCGCGCGCCGTCGGGCCTGATGTCCCGCATCTGGCCACAGGTCCGTATGTGGTTGCTCGCGCAGTTCCCCGCGCCCCTGAAGGGCGCACCACCCGTTCGGCTCACCGGCCGGGCGGACCGAAGGGGCCTCACCGCACTCTGGTGCGAGGAGGTCCCTTCGTGCGTCTGGCCCACCGGATAGCCCCCGCCATAGCCGCCCTGGCCCTGATCGTCGCGGTGCCGTCCCACGCGGTGCCCGACGACCGGTCCGCCGGGAAGAAGCGCGAACTCTTCGGCGCCCAGTGCCGCATCGAGGTCGACCGGTCACGGGTGAGCGCCACCTGTCACAACCCGTACCCGGGCGTCGACCGGGTCGCCCTGCACATCGAGTGCGACCAGTGGTGGGACATCGACACCGACTCACGGCCGCGGGCCGTCGACCCCGCCCAGACCGTCCGCCTCGACGGGCGGTGCTGGAAGAACGTGCGCGGCGCCTGGGTCAGTCACCGGAAGGCGCCGGTGTGAGCCGGGCCTGCCGGCACTGGAACGCGTAGCCCGCCGCCTCCAGGGCGGCCGCCTCCGCGTCGCCGACCCGGATCGCGTCGACCAGGCGCGTGTGGTCCATGTGGTTCTCGGCGGTCAGCCGCTCGCCCACGTCCTCGCGCAGCCAGTCCCGCAGCACCTCGCCCAGGTCCGCGTACATCGCCGTCATCACGTCGTTGTGGGACGCCGCCACCACGGCCATGTGGAACGTCGCGTCCGCCGTCACGAACGCCTCCGTGTCCCGCGACTCCCACGCCTCCTCGCGCCGCACGAGCAGGGCGTCCAGCTGCTTCAGATCGCGCTCCGTGCGCCGCACGGCGGCCAGCTTCGCCGCGCTCGACTCCAGCGTGGAACGCAGCTCGGCGATGTGCCGGGGGTCGGCCTCCGCGAACCGCCGCTGCATCACGCCCGCCAGCTCACTGGTCGCCACGACGTACGTGCCCGAGCCCTGCCGGATGTCCAGGAGGCCGTTGTGCGCGAGGGCGCGCACCGCCTCGCGCACCGTGTTCCGGGCGACGCCCAGCTGCTCGACGAGCTCCGGCTCCGTCGGGATGCGGGAGCCCACCGGCCACTCGCCCGAGGAGATCTGGGCGCGCAGGGCGGAGATGACCTGCTCGGACAGGGCCGAGCGCCGGGGGGAGGTCAGCGGCATGACGTTCCTTCGCTGTGGGGCACCGGGGGTCTGGAGGTGGCTCAAGTGTGACGCAAACGGATTGGACAACCAATCATCCCATGATTCTAAGATGGGTCTCATGGCTAGTGAGGAAACCCCGACGATGGCACCACCACCGACCGCCGAGACCCCCGTACGCGAGGAGAAAACCGCCCCGCGCGCGTGGGCGGTGCGGCTGGTCACCGTCGGCATCGTCCTCGCCGCGCTGAACCTGCGACCGGCCATCACCAGCCTCGGCGCCCTCCTCGAAGAGGTCCGGGACGGCCTCGGCATGAGCGGCGGCGTCGCCGGACTGCTCACCTCCGTGCCGCCGCTCTGCTTCGCGATCTTCGGCGTGATGGCGCCCCGGCTCGCCAAGCGCTTCGGCGCGAGCGCCGTCGTCTGCGCCGGCATGGCCGCGATCACCGCGGGCCTGATCATCCGCCCGTACACGGGCAACACGGTCGGCTTCCTGGTCGCCAGCGCCCTCGCCCTCATGGGCATCGCGGTCAGCAACGTCCTGATGCCGGTGATCGTCAAGCGCTGGTTCCCCGACCGCGTCGGCTCCATGACCGGTGTCTACTCGATGGCCCTCGCGGCCGGCACCTCCCTCGCCGCCGCCGCGACCGTGCCGATGACCGACGCCCTCGGCGGCAGTTGGCAGACCGGCCTCGCCGTGTGGGCCGCGCTCGGCGCCGCCGCCGTGCTGCCCTGGATCCCGCTCGTCCGGGAGAAGGGCCCGGCCCCCGCCGCACCCGTCACGCGCTCCGCGACCGCCGACGCCGACGGCGACGGGCTGCGCATCACCCGCAGCCGCACCGCGTGGGCGCTCGCCGTCTTCTTCGGCCTCCAGGCCACCGCCGCGTACATCACGATGGGCTGGATGGCGCAGATCTTCCGGGACTCCGGCGTCTCCGCGTCGACCGCGGGCCTGCTGCTCGCCGTCACCATGGTGATGGGCGTGCCGCTCGGCTTCGTCATCCCGCGCGTCGCCGCCCGGCTGCCCAGCCAGGGCCCGATGGTGATCGCGCTCGGCGTGTGCGGTCTGGCCGGATACGCGGGGCTCTACCTCGCCCCGGCGTCCGGGGCCTGGGCGTGGGCGATCCTGCTCGGCATCTCCAACTGCGCCTTCCCGCTGGCCCTCACGATGGTCGGCATGCGCGCCCGCACCGGCGCAGGAGTCGTCAAGCTGTCCGCGTTCGCCCAGTCCACCGGCTATCTGATCTCGATCCCCGGCCCGCTGCTCGTCGGCGTCCTGTACGAGGCCACCGACGGCTGGGGCGTGCCGATCGCCCTGATGGCGACGCTGATGGTGCCGCAGATCGTGATCGGTGTCCTCGCCGGCCGCAACCGCACGGTCGAGGACGAGGCGACGGTCGCACCCGAGGGCGCCCCGGCGTCCTGACGGCGGGGGACGGGTGCGACACTTGCCGCATGTCGCCTGTGCTCGAACCCAATCCCCAGAACGGCCAGAAGAAGCTTCTTCTGGTGCTCGGCGCGATGCTGGCCGTCACCGTGATCGTCGGCATCATCGCGACCATCGCATCGCCGTGACCTGACACGCGGCCCCAGGGGGTGGGGTTAACTCCACCATCCCCTAGGGGGCCAGTGTCAGGGTGAAGTGGGTGGATCACCGGATGGGTCGAAGGCCCCCGGGTCCGTACCTTCGAAGTGTCGCCGGGACCGTCGGCGACACGGACGAAGAAGACCACGGACCACGGAGGCACCGATGTCGGCCCCCACGCACACCCGGACCCGCCCGGCAGTCACCGGTGGCGTCGACATCCGGCTGCCCTGGTGGGCCGTCGCGCTGCCGGCCGTCGCCTTCGTGGCGCTGCTCCTGCTGATCCTCAACCCGTCCGACGCGCAGGCCGCGGCGGGTGACCCGAGCCTCGCCCACATCCTCGAGCGCGCCAGGGAACTCGTGCTTCCCTGACACCTTTCAGCCGCTGTTCACCCGTGCCGGGGGAGCACGTCAACTCCCTGCGCCCCGCGCCCGGTTTCATGCGAAGCTGGGACCCATGAGCGTCGCAGAACCCCGCAGGATTGTCCTTTTCCGGCATGCCAAGGCGGACTGGCCTCAGGTGAACGATCACGAGCGGCCGCTCGCCGAGCGGGGCCGCAGGGACGCACCCGTCGCCGGCCGCAAGCTGGCCGACTCCGGAGTCCCGTTCGACCTGGCCCTCTGCTCGACCGCCACCCGCACCCGCGAGACCTGGAAGCTCGCCGTGGCCGAACTCCCCGAGCGACCGAAGACGGTCTACGAGGAGCGGATCTACGAGGCGTCACCGGGCGAGCTGATCGCCCTCCTGAACGAGACCCAGGACGACGTGCGCAACGCCGTCCTGATCGGCCACAACCCCGGAGTGCAGGCCCTCACCGAGATCCTCGCCCCGGAGTCCGAGGGAGACGCGAGGGAGCGGCTGGACCGGCGCGGATTCCCGACCGCCGCGTTCGCCGTCCTCACCTTCTCCGGCCCGTGGAAGAGCCTGGAGCCGGGCACCGCCACGCTCGTCGACTACTGGGCGCCGAGCGAGTAGCCCTCACACGACTCCGGGGGACAGGCTGCCCTACGCCTCGTGCAGGTCCGCCGTCTCGACCTCTTCGCGCGTGATGCCGAGCAGATAGAGGACGGTGTCCAGGAACGGCACGTTCACCGCGGTGTGCGCGGCCTCCCGGACCACCGGCTTCGCGTTGAAGGCGACACCGAGCCCGGCCGCGTTCAGCATGTCCAGGTCGTTCGCGCCGTCGCCGATCGCCACGGTCTGGGCGAGCGGCACCCCGGCCTCCGTGGCGAACCGGCGCAGCAGCCGCGCCTTGCCCGCCCGGTCCACGATCTCGCCGGTCACCTTGCCGGTCAGCTTCCCGTCGACGATCTCCAGCGTGTTGGCCTGCGCGAAGTCGAGCCCGAGGCGCTCCTTCAGATCGTCCGTGACCTGGGTGAACCCGCCGGAGACCACGCCCACTTGGAAGCCGAGGCGCTTGAGCGTCCGGATCAGGGTGCGCGCGCCCGGGGTCAGCCGCACCTCGCTCCTGACCTTGTCGACGACCGACGCGTCGAGCCCCGCGAGCAGCGCCACGCGCGCGTGCAGCGACTGCTCGAAGTCCAGCTCGCCGCGCATCGCCGCCGCCGTCACCTCGGCGACCTCGGCCTCACAGCCCGCGTGCGCCGCGAACAGCTCGATCACCTCGTCCTGGATGAGCGTCGAGTCGACGTCCATCACGACGAGCCGCTGCGCGCGCCGGTGCAGCCCGGCCGCGACGACCGCCACGTCCACGCCCTGCTTCGCGGCCTCTATGGCGAGCGCGGTGCGCAGCGCTTCCGTCTCGGTGCCGGACACCGCGAACTCGACGGCGGTGACGGGGTACTTGGCGAGCCGGAAGATGCGGTCGATGTTGCTGCCGGTACTGGTGATCGTCGCGGCGATCGCGGCGGTCGACTCGGCGGTGAGCGGGTGCCCGAGCACGGTGACCAGGGAGCGGCCGAGGCCGCGCGGCCGGTTGTCACCGATGCCGGAGATGATCTCGGCCTGCATCTTCATCGACTCCGCCCAGCTGTGGACGGTGGACCGCAGGTCGCCTTCGAGGCCGGCCGGGGGCGCGGTCACCAGGGCGCACAGGACCATGCGGCCACGGGTGACGACCTGCTCGATGTCGACGACGTCGACGGAGTAGGCGGCGAGGGTGTCGAAGAGGCCGGCGGTGATGCCGGGCCGGTCCTTGCCGAAGATCTTGACCAGAAGGGTCGGGACATCGGCCGCGGCGAGTTCTGTGCCGGCCGGGACATCAGCGGGGTGCTGGGGCTGCGAAGCGCTCATGATGGGCTTACGTTATCGGGCCTGCGTGCGAAGGTGCTCCGCCGGTCCGAGTGCCGGACGATCTTCGTGGGGCCGGGGGGTGTCCCGCCCGGCCCCGTTCACCTCCTGTTCTCGTCGCCCCTGTTCACCTCGGGCGGCGGAGGCGGCGGAGGCGGTGCCGGCCACTCCCCCTTGGTGTTCTTGCCGCGGCGGCGCGGCAGGTCCGGACGGATGGGGCTCGCGAGGGTGGGGGCGCCCGTCAGGTCGGTCCGCTCGTCGTAGGGGTTCTTGAGGTACGGGTTGGTGTCCGGGTTCGACGGTCGGTACGGGCGGCTCGGCTCGTACGGCCCGGCCTGCTCGTACGTCGAAGCCCGCGCGGGCGGCGCGGCCCCGGCCAGTGCGGCGACCCGCCCGCCCGCGGCCCCGGTCCCGTACGCCAGCAGCGCCCCGAGCGCCCCGGCCCCCGCACCCCACGCCGCCCCGAGCAGCACCGCCATGCCGAGGTGCCCGTGCAGTTCGATGCCCGCGTCGAACGCGTCGAAGCCGAGGACCGAGAGCGAGGCGCCCGCCGAGACGTCCGTCAGCCACACCAGGAGCGGCATCGCCAGCGCGGTCACCACGCCCAGCCGCAGCGCGCAGCGCCCCGCGAACCCGAGCGCTCCCCGGTCCAGCGGTGTGCGCACGGCCGTGAGGACCCCCGCGAAGAGCATCATCACGGCCACCGCCACGGCCAACAGCCAGACCCTGCCGTCGAGTTCGGCCAGTCGCCCCAGGGTCACCGGCTGGTCCGACGAGAGCCGCAGGAAGTCGTCCAGCGGGTCGGGGAGGACCTGGGCGAGCGCCCCCGTCGCCTTGCCGTCCCACGGCACGAACATGCCGAGCGGGAGGGCGAGCCACACCCCGTTCGGCGCGCCGAGCAGCGCCGCGCCCGCGATCCGCTTCGGGTGGTCGTCGCCGATCATCGCGTACAGCGCCGCGGCGAGCCCCGCGAGGACCGCCACCAGCACCACGGTCACCAGCGCGGACGCGGCCGGCCTGACCACCCGGTGCACGGCGCCCAGGGCCGGCGGCAGCGGGGTGCGCCGCGACGCGAGCAGCGCGATCAGCAGGACGCCGACGACGAACGCCGCGCCGCCCAGCAGCGTCGCCCCCGTCTGCACGGTGAACCCCACCGATGCCTTGGCGTCCGCGAGGTCGCCGAGCCGGTCGGGCAGCAGCCCGCCGATGCCGCCCGGCAGCTTGTCGCCGATGTCGCCCGGCAGGTCCCCGGCGCCCGGAATGTCGTTCAGCCCCAGCTTCGAACCGTCAATCGTGATGATGTCGTGACCCGCCCAGGCGAGCCCGCCCAGCATCCCCACGAAGAGCACGACCACGGCGCCGGCCCGGGCCAGCAGCTCGCCGGGCGAGACCTCAACTCCCGCGCCGCGCAAGGACCGTAGGAAGAACCAGCTGACCAGCAGCGCGCCCACCAGGCCCACCCCGAGCGGTGCGACGTCGATCGCGGTGTCCGCCTGCGCGCCCTGCAGGCCGAAGGCCGAGACGTCGCCGGACGGCGTCACGCGCCCGCCGACCCCCAGTGCCACGACCGCGGCCGTCATGGGGCCCAGCGAGCCCGCCGAGTCCGCCCCGAGCAGATGGAGTCCGAGCGCCGCGACGCCCGCCATGGCGATGAACGCCCAGCTCACCGCGGCGATCGCGGACAGCAGCAGATCGCCCAGGGGCACGCCGCCGCGCCGGGTCGCGTGTTGGCCGGTCTCCATCAGGACCCCCCGATCCGTACCGCATCGCCCCTGTTTTCCCATTTGCGCATGATCCGTAGGGAGTTGTGGGCACTCACCACTCTCCGGGGCCAAATCTGCCGCGTCAACGGGGCGCACACCGGGGCCGCCGGGGAGTCTTCACAACCCCCGACGCAAGGCCCGACTTTCGGTCATGGGGGCCTTCCTGAAATAGTTCCTCACGATGTTCGACATCCCTAGACTCCCCATGGCGGGGGCAATACTCGGGGGACAACTCAGTGGGGCATGGAGTGCCTGAACTCGTACTGGAATTGAATGGCAGGACCTGGACGCTCGATCCGTCCAGGCCGTACACCCTCGGTCGTGATCCGGGGGGTGACGTCGTGCTCGACGACGCCAGGGTGTCCTGGCGTCACGCCACGATCAGCTGGGGCGGCCGCAGTTGGGTCATCGAGGACCACGGCTCGACCAACGGCACCTTCGTCCAGGGCCAGCGGATCCACCAGATGGAGATCGGGCCCGGATCGTCCGTCCACCTCGGCAACTCAACCGACGGGCCGCGCCTGAGCGTGCAGGGCAGTGCCCAGGCCGCCGCGGTCGCCTCGCCGCACCAGGCGCAGCAGCAGGCCGCCGGCCTCGCCCAGCAGCCACCGCCGCAGCAGCAGCCGCAGGGCGGTGCGCCCGGCTGGTCGCAGCAGGCGCCCCAGCAGGCGCAGCCGCCGCAGCAGCAACAGCAGCAGTGGCAGCAGCCGCCGGTGCAGAAGGTGCCGCAGCAGCAGGGACCCGGTGGAGTCGCGGGGGCGCCGCCGGTCTACGGCGACCGCAGCCCGACGACCTTCCACCAGCTGGCCCTCGGCCGCGTCATGCGCATCGGCCGTGCGCTGGAGAACGAGCTGGTCGTCTCCGACCTCCAGGTCTCGCGCCTGCACGCCGAGTTCCACGCGACGCCCGACGGCCGCTTCGAGATCCGCGACCTCGGTTCGCACAACGGCACGTACGTCAACGGCCAGCCGATCGCCAAGGGCGGCAGCGCGCTGCTCGGCCCGAACGACATCGTCGGCGTCGGCCACTCGACGTTCCGCCTCGTCGGCGACCGGCTCGAGGAGTTCGTCGACACCGGTGACGTCTCCTTCTCCGCGCGCCACCTGACGGTCACCGTCGACGGCGGCAAGCAGATCCTCAAGGACGTCTCCTTCGGCGTCCCGGAGAAGTCGCTGATCGCCGTCATCGGCCCGTCGGGCTCCGGCAAGTCGACGCTGCTCAAGGCACTGACCGGCTACCGGCCGGCCAACCAGGGCGACGTCCTCTACGACAACCGGAACCTGTACAAGCAGTTCGCCGAGCTGCGCCAGCGCATCGGTCTGGTCCCGCAGGACGACATCCTGCACAAGGAACTGACCGTCAAGAAGGCGCTCAAGTACGCGGCCAAGCTCCGCTTCCCCGCGGACACCAGCGAGCAGGAGCGCCAGCAGCGCATCGACGAGGTGCTGCGCGAGCTCAAGCTGGACATCCACAAGGAGAAGAAGGTCACCTCCCTCTCCGGTGGCCAGCGCAAGCGCGTGTCGGTGGCCCTGGAGCTGCTCACCAAGCCGTCGCTGATCTTCCTGGACGAGCCGACCTCCGGCCTCGACCCGGGCATGGACCGCGACGTCATGCAGCTCCTGCGCGGCCTGTCCGACGACGGCCGCACGGTCCTCGTCGTCACCCACTCGGTGGCCGAGCTCGCGATCTGCGACAAGCTCCTCGTGATGGCGCCGGGCGGCTCGGTGGCGTACTTCGGCCCGCCGGAGGAAGCGCTCAACTTCTTCGGCTACGAGACCTGGGCCGACGTCTTCTCGGCGTTCGAGAACTACCGCGACTACGACTGGGCGGGCCGCTGGAAGGGCTCGCAGCACTACCAGATGTACGCGGCCGACATCGACGCCGTCGCCCCGCAGTCCGTGCAGATGCCGCCGCCCGCGGCGGTCAAGCCGCCCAAGCCGCAGCCCTGGGGCGCGCAGCTGATCACGCTGATCCGCCGCTACGTGTCGGTGATCGCCTCCGACAAGGGCTTCATGGGCCTGATGGTGATCCTGCCCGCGGTGCTCGGCATCGTCTCGGTGGTCATCCCGGCCGACTTCGGCCTGGCGCCGCCCAAGCCGCCGTCCAAGTTCAACGGCGACGCGGGCACGATCATGCTGATCGTCGCGGTCGGCATGTGCTTCTCGGCCGCGGCCAACTCGGTCCGAGAACTGATCAAGGAACGGGTCATCTACGAGCGCGAACGGGCCACCGGCCTGTCCCGCTCCGCGTACCTGATGTCCAAGGTCATCGTCCTCGGCTTCATCACGGCCATCCAGGGCGTCATCATCTGCGCCATCGCCTTCACGCCGCGAGACCTTCCGAAGGAAGGTCTCCTGATGCCGCCGGCCGTCGAGCTGTGCATCTCGATCATCGCGCTCGGCTTCACGTCGATGATGTTCGGCCTGGTCATCTCCTCGCTGGTGAAGACCTCCGAGAAGACGATGCCGCTGCTGGTGATGTTCGCGATCGTCCAGGTCGTCTTCACCGGAGTCCTCTTCCAGATCTACGGTTCGATCGGCCTGGAGCAGTTCGCCTGGCTGATGCCGTCCCGCTGGGCGATCGGTGCCGCCGGCGCCACGCTGGACCTGGCGCACCTGATGCCGCCGTGGGACCCGAAGAAGCCGAACGACCTCGACCCGCTGTGGGAGCACTCGGTCGGCCAGTGGGGCATCAACATCGCGGTGCTGCTCGCCCTCGGCATCATCTGCGGCTTCGCGGTCGCGCGCCTGCTGCGCCGCCATGAGCCCGAGGTCATGCGCAAGTAGTCGTCACGCACGACAGAGACACGACGGAGAAGGGCGGCACCCGCGCGGGTGCCGCCCTTCTCCGTCGTGGGGGTCGGCGTGCTGAGGACCCTGAGGTCCCGGCAGAGAGTCTCAGTACGCGCTGTTCACGTTGTCGATCGAGCCGTACTTGTCGGCCGCGTAGTTCGCGGCGGCCGTGATGTTGGCGACCGGGTCGTAGATGTTCGTCGAGGTGCCGTCGACGTGGTACGCGTTGAACGTCGGCTGGATGACCTGGAGCAGGCCGATCGACGGGGTGCCGTTCTGGGCGTTGATGTCCCAGCCGTTCATGGCGTTCGGGTTGCCCGTGGACTCGCGCATGATGTTGCTGTAGAGCCCGTTGTACGTACCCGGGATGCCCTTGGACTTCATGATGTCCAGCGACTGCTTGATCCAGCCGTCCAGGTTGTTGGCGTAGACCGGCTTGCGGGCGGCGGCGCGGGAGGCGGCCTCCCTGGCCTCGCGCTCGCGCTTCGCCTTGGCGTCCGCCTCGGCCTTCGCCTTGGCCGCGGCATCGGCCTTCGCCCTGGCCTCGGCGTCGGCCTTCTTCTGCGCCTCTTCCTTCGCCTTGGCGTCCTGCTGGGCCTTCAGCTTGGCGGCGGCCTGCTTCGCCTTCTCGGACGCCGCGGCCTGCTGGCCGGTGACGCTGTCGTGCACGTCCTTGACCTGCTGCGTACCGGCAGCCGTCGGGAAGGCGACGGGGGCGGCGGAGACCGTCTCGGCCGACGCCTGCGTGTCATGACCCGGCACCAGCGTCACCGCGAGGGCGGCGGCACCGAGGGCGGCGACACCGGCCATCGAGAACTTGTGGGTGCGGGTCAGGCGACTATGGCCGGAAGGGGCGTGCTTGGACATGAGATGGGGACCTCTCGAAGTGTGTTTGGGGCACGAGCACCGCGGGTACAACCGTTCGGCGCTCAGCGACGAGGGCCATTCTTAGCGGGCGCAAAATTCCGTGGCAAAGGTGTGACGTACGAAGCCGGGTAGTGGACCGGGGGCATGCGAAAGGGGGCCAGGAGTCGGCTCTCGACTCCTGGCCCCCGCCCCGCCTCGGGACTTTGGTCCTTTACTTATCCACTAGGCACCTTCGTACGTGATGTGCGCCCTATGCGCGGCGTCACAGCGGGCACCCGCCGATCTCACCAATAGTTGCCAGTGCAACGCGCAGCGTGAGGCGCCTGCTCCGGAAGGATGAGATGGACGTCGCCGAACTCGTGCCACAGGTAGAGGCCCCGCAGCGCCTCCTCGTACGTACGGCTCACGGCCGCCCGCCCCGCCACCGCCTCCAGCATCAGCAGATGGGACGCCTCCGGCTCGTGCAGCCCGGTCAGCAGCCCGTCCACCACCCGCACCCCGCGCTCCGGCGTCACGACCAGCTCCGTCCAGCCGCGCGCCGCCCGCACCACCCCGTCGTCCCCGGCCGCCGACTCGACGGCCCGCACCGCCGTCGTGCCCACGGCGATCACCCGGCCGTCCCCGGCCCTGGCCGCGTTGATCAGCCGCGCCGACGCCTCCGGCACCTCGAACCGCTCCCCATAGGGCGGCTCGTGCGACTCCGCCGACGCGACCCCCGTGTGCAGCGTGATCGGCGCGAACTGCACACCCCGGCTCACCAGCTGCGCCACGATCCGCTCCGTGAAGGGCCGCGCCGCACTCGGCATCTCCGCACTGCCCGCCCCGTCGGCGTACGGCAGCGCGAACACCGTCTGATAGGCGGACAGCGGCTGGTCCCGCTCCGTGTACGCGTAGCGGATCGGCCGCCCGTGCGCCCGCAGCAGCGCGGGCACGTCCCCGGTCGCCCGCACCCACCACAGCCGCTCGTTCCCCGCCGCGACCGGCTCCTCGAAGACGAGGTGCACACAGCCGGGCAGCGACACCACCGAACCCGCGGGCCCGCCCGCGCGCGGGCGCGTGGTGCCCCGCCCGTCCGGAACCCGCAGCTCGACCGCCCACCGCCCGTCGTCGCCCCGCGTGGAGAAGTGCACGACCACGCGCGCGTGCCCGTCCGTCCCGTCCACGGCGGCCGCCAGCGTGGGGGAGGTGTTCACCACGAGCAGGTCCCCGGCCCGCAGCACCTCCGGCAGCTCGGGGAAGCGGTGGTGCGCCACCTCCGTGCCGCGCGACACCAGCAGCCGCACCGACGATCTGTCCCGGCCGGGACCCCGCTGCTCGGCGGGCACCCGCGCCGACAGCTCCTCCGGCACCCGCAGCGCGAGCGTCATCGCGCCTCCAGCAGAGAAGGCGCCGCGTACCGCCCGCTGGCCGGCCGCTCGTCGAGCAGCCGCAGGAACCCGGGCACGACGTCCTCGGGCCGTGGCACGCCGCTCAGATCCTCGTCCGGCTCGGCCGCCGCCAGCATCTTCGTCCGCATCCCGCCCGGATCCACCGCCCACACCCGCAGGCCGGACTCCTCCACCCCGAGCACGGCCGACAGCTGGTCGAGGGCCGCCTTCGTCGCCCCGTAACCGCCCCACGTGCGGTACGCCTCGGCCGCCGCGTCCGAACTCATGTTGATCACCGCCCCGTCGTGCGCCTCGCGCAGCAGCGGCAGCGCCTCCTGCAGCAGTCCGAGCGGCGCCACCACATTGACCTCCAGCGCCCTGCGGAACGCGTCGAGCCCGTGCTCGCCGAGCGTCACCAGCGGCTCCGCGCCCAGCACCCCCGCGTTGTTCACCAGCAGATCGAGACCGCCCAGCTCCCAGGCCGCCGCGATCAGCTCGACCCGGTGCCCGCCGTCCGTGACGTCACCCGGCACCGCCACGACCGCCCCGCCGTGCCTGCGCAACCCCGCCGCCACCTCCTCCAGCGGCCCGGGGGACCGCGCGTCGAGCACCAGATCCCAGCCCCGCTCGGCCAGCGCCGTGGCGAGCGCCCGCCCGAATCCCCGTGAGGCCCCCGTGATGATCGCTACTGTCATGACAACCGTCCCCTTGGTCCGCCATCTCTGCGTGTGCCTTCAACGTAGGAACGGTGGGGGCCCGGGCACCTCGTACGCGGGTCGCGACGCCCACGGGCCCTTCGGCCTAAGCCCAGGGCCCTAGGCGGGCGCCGCCACAGGACCGATACGCGCCGTCACACCCCGCCGGTACGGTGAGCTCATGAGTCAAGGTCCACGGACTGGTCTTGCGGCGGTCAGCGCCGCGCTGCTGGCCATGAGCAGGCACCTGGAGGTGCGCGACGTCCTCAAGACGATCGTCGCCTCCGCGCGCGAGCTGCTCGACGCCGAGTACGCGGCGCTCGGGGTGCCCGACGACCACGGCGGCTTCGCCCAGTTCGTCGTCGACGGCGTCAGCGACGAGCAGTGGAAGGCCATCGGCCCGCTGCCGCGCCAGCACGGCATCCTCGCCGCGATGCTGCGCGAGGCGAAGACCGAGCGCCTCGCCGACGTCCGCAAGGACCCCCGCTTCGAGGGCTGGCCGTCCGCCCACCCGGACATGTCCGACTTCCTGGGCCTGCCCATCAAGGACGGCGACGAGACGATCGGCGCGCTCTTCCTCGCGAACAAGAAGTGCCCCAAGCCGCAAGGCGGTTGCGGCTTCACGCAGGAGGACGAGGAGCTGCTCCAGATCCTCGCCCAGCACGCCGCGATCGCCCTGACGAACGCCCGGCTCTACGAGCGCAGCCGCGAGCTCACCATCGCCGAGGAGCGCTCCCGCCTCGCGCACGAACTGCACGACGCCGTCAGCCAGAAGCTCTTCTCGCTCCGCCTGACCGCGCAGGCGGCGGCGAAGCTCGTGGACCGCGATCCGGCCCGCGCCAAGGACGAGTTGCAGCACGTGGTCGCGCTCGCCGCGGAGGCCACCGACGAACTGCGCGCCGCCGTCGTGGAGTTGCGCCCCGCCGCACTGGACGAGGACGGCCTGGTCGCCACCCTCCGTACGCAGATCCAGGTGCTCGACCGGGCCCACGGCGCACGGGTCACGTTCTGCTGCGACGGCATCCGCGCCCTCCCCGCGGCCCAGGAGGAGGCGATGCTCCGCGTCGCCCAGGAGGCGCTGCACAACGCACTGCGGCACTCCGGGGCGCAGTGCGTCGACGTGACGCTCGACAAGCGGGGCGCGGGCGCCGTGCTCCGCGTCAGCGACGACGGCAAGGGCTTCGAGCCGAAGTCGATACGCCGCGCGGGACGCCACCTCGGCCTGGTCTCGATGCACGACCGGACGAGCGGCGTCGGCGGGCGGCTCGCAGTGGAATCGGAGCCCGGCAAGGGCACCACGATCGAGATGGAGGTCCCCGGTGGCTGACGCAATCAAGGTGTTGCTGGTCGACGACCACCAGGTCGTCCGCAGGGGACTGCGCACGTTCCTCGAGATCCAGGACGACATCGAGGTGGTCGGCGAGGCGGCCGACGGCGCCGAAGGGGTCGACCGCGCCGAGGAGTTGAAGCCCGACGTCGTCCTGATGGACGTCAAGATGCCGGGCATGGACGGCGTGGAGGCACTGCGCAAGCTCCGCGAGCTGGACAATCCGGCGCGGGTGCTGATCGTCACCAGCTTCACGGAGCAGCGCACCGTCGTCCCGGCCCTGCGCGCCGGCGCCGCCGGGTACGTCTACAAGGACGTGGACCCCGACGCACTGGCCGGCGCCATCCGGTCCGTGCACGCCGGCCACATCCTGCTCCAGCCCGAGGTGGCCGGCGCCCTGCTCTCCCAGGAGCAGGCGAACAACGGGCAGGGGAGAGGCAGTTCGCTCACCGAGCGGGAGCGCGAGGTGCTCGGCCTGATCGCGGACGGCCGCTCGAACCGGGAGATCGCCCGCGCCCTCGTCCTCTCCGAGAAGACGGTGAAGACCCACGTGTCGAACATCCTCATGAAGCTCGACCTGGCGGACCGCACCCAGGCCGCCCTGTGGGCCGTCCGGCACGGGGTCACCGGCTGACCCCCACGCCCTCGTCCGGGCGACCGTGCTCCGGCGCACTACTGCACGGCGCCGTGGACGGTTCCGCTCCGTTGTGAGATTCATACTGTCGTGTAGATGTCCACCGTCCGGCGTACCCCGCCGGGCCCTCCGGCGTTCTCCAGTGCATGCTGCGGCGGCTGGCCGCGGCAACCGCAAGGAGGAGCTAGAAGTGAAGAACCTGAAGAAGGCCGCGGCTGTCACCCTCGTCGCCGGCGGCCTGGTCGCCGCCGGTGCCGGTCTCGCCTCCGCCACTGACGGTGCGCACGCCGACGGCAAGGCCTCGAAGTCGCCGGGCGTCGGCTCGGGCAACCTCATCCAGGCCCCGATCCACATCCCGGTCAACGCCGTGGGCAACACCGCCAACGTCATCGGCGTGCTGAACCCGGCCTTCGGCAACGGCGGCTTCAACGGCTGATCACGGCCGATCACGACCGGTCGCTGCTGATCGCGACGGGTCACGGCTGACTCGAACTCAGGGTCCACAGGACCACCGGCCCCCCGGGTAATCCCCCGGGGGGCCGGTCCGTTCTCCGCCCCGACCGGGCGACACCGCCGTCCCTCACGGCTGTTCGACCTCAACTCCCGCAGGGGAACGCCGCTTCGACCCGTTCGTCGGCCGATTGATCCAATCGAGGGCAAGCCGCGCCCACCCCGTGTCGTCCGACCGGCCCACGCGTTGCTCAGCGTGCGACCCCGTGGCTGGGTCGCACCGCTACTTCTGGAGGAACACTTCCCATGAGCATTGCCAAGAAGGCCGCCCTGACCCTCGCCGTCGCGGGCCTCGCCGCCGGCGCGTCCGCCGGTGCCGCCTTCGCCGACTCCGAGGCGGAGGGCGCGGCCACCCAGTCCCCGGGCGTCGCCTCCGGCAACCAGGCCCAGGTCCCGGTCCACGTCCCGGTGAACGCCTCGGGCAACTCGGTCAACGTGATCGGCGTCCTGAACCCCGCCTTCGGCAACATGGCGTCGAACCTCTGACGCTCCCTGCCGCACAGGCACAGAAGGCCCCTCACGGACCAGGTCCGCGAGGGGCCTTCTCGCACGACGAGGGCGTGCCGCAGCGCGCCCCGAACCTCAGCCCCGCTCCCGCTCCTCCACGAAGGAGTTGTACGCGGCCACCTGAGCCCGCCGCGCCGTCCGCTCGACGGGCCGCAACGCGACGGCCCGAGCCCCCATCTCCGAAGCGCTCACCGCCCCGCCGTGCCCGCTCTCGTACGCCACGGAGACGAGCAGCCCCACCCGCTGCGCCAGCTCGAGCACCCGCACGGCCCGCGCCGGATACCCGGGAGCCAGCACCTCACGGCCCCGGTCGGCCCGGGCCCGGTACGCGTCGATCGCGGCCTCCGCCACCGGCCCCGAACCGGCCACGTCCAGCTTCGTCAGCACGTTCGTGGCGTCCCGCAGCGCCTCCGCCAGCTCCCGCTCCGCCTCGCCGAGGGACGGCACGTCCGCCGGCGGAGCCTCCCGCACGGGCAGGCAGTGCCAGACGACCTCGACGTGGACGTCGCCGTCCGGCCCGGCCTCGTACACCTCGGGCACCAGCCCGAGCGCCACCCCGTGGCAGACGACGGCCTCCTCGGCGTCCAGGGCCCGCGCGTTGAACTCGGGAGGTCCGCTGAGTCCCAGCGGATGTCCCGGCGCGGGCAGCGCCACCCGCAGCCCGCTCGCCCCGAGCGCCCGCAGCCGCCCGAGCGCCAGCGTCAGCCCGACCGGGGCGGACTCCCCGGGGAGTCCTTCGACACGGTGCACCGCGTCCTCACCCACAATGGCGAGCACCGCGTCATCAGGTGCGACAAAACCGCCCAACAGGGCATTTCCCCATGCGGCCAGACGTCCAGAGCGTGGTTCCGAGAGCATGCGCCCCACCTTAGAAGCCCCGGGCGAGGTCAAAAGCCCGGCCGATGGAATGGACCACCGGGCCAGTGGCGTAGGTTTGCCTGGGGGCGGCGTCCGGTTACGAACAAACCGAACACGGCACGGACGCACGAGACAGCCGAGACTGCAATGGGAGACAACGCGCTCATGAGCGATGTACTGGAGCTGGAGGACGTATCCGTGGTCCGCGAGGGCCGGGCTCTGGTGGACCAGGTCTCCTGGTCGGTGAAGGAGGGGGAGCGCTGGGTCATCCTCGGACCGAACGGCGCCGGCAAGACCACCCTCCTCAACGTCGCCTCGAGCTACGTGTTCCCGAGCCAGGGCACCGCCACGATCCTCGGCGAGACCCTCGGCAAGCCCGGCACGGACGTCTTCGAGCTGCGCCCGCGCATCGGCGTCGCCGGCATCGCGCTCGCCGAGAAGCTGCCCAAGCGCCAGACCGTCCTGCAGACCGTGCTCACGGCCGCGTACGGCATGACGGCCGGCTGGCAGGAGGAGTACGAGGACGTCGACGAGCAGCGCGCCCGCGCCTTCCTCGACCGCCTCGGCATGAGCGAGTACCTGGACCGCAAGTTCGGCACCCTCTCCGAGGGCGAGCGCAAGCGCACCCTGATCGCCCGCGCCCTGATGACCGACCCCGAGCTGCTGCTCCTCGACGAGCCCGCCGCGGGTCTCGACCTCGGCGGCCGCGAGGACCTCGTGCGCCGCCTCGGCCGCCTCGCCCGCGACCCGATCGCCCCGTCGATGATCATGGTGACGCACCACGTCGAGGAGATCGCCCCCGGCTTCACGCACGTCCTCATGATCCGTCAGGGCAAGGTCCTGGCCGCCGGCCCGCTGGAGCTGGAACTCACCTCCCGCAACCTCTCCCGTTGCTTCGGCCTCCCCCTGGTCGTCGAGCAGAAGGGCGAGCGCTGGACCGCCACGGGTCTGCCCCTGAGCTGACGGCCCCGCGCAGCCGTGCGGGCCGGTCGTCCCCTGTCCGCACGGCCACCAGCGGATCTACCATGACCATGTGGCAGACATCGACGCATGGGTGTGGTGGCTGATCGGAGCGGCCGCGCTCGGTATTCCCTTGGTCATCACCGCCATGCCCGAGTTGGGCATGCTGTCCGTCGGCGCGGTCGCCGGCGCCGTGACAGCAGGACTCGGCGGCGGTGCCGTTCTCCAGGTCGTGGTCTTCGCCGCGGTGTCGTGCGCGCTGATCGCCGTCGTACGCCCCATCGCCAAGCGGCAGCGCACGGAACCGCCCCAACTGGCCACGGGCGTGGACGCCCTGAAGGGCAAGCAGGCCGTCGTCGTCGAGCAGGTCGACGGCAGCAGCGGCCGCATCAAACTGGCCGGTGAGATCTGGTCCGCCCGCGCCCTCGACGCCGACGCGACGTTCGAACCGGGCCGCCAGGTCGACGTGGTCGACATCGAGGGGGCCACCGCCATCGTCATCTGACCCGAACTCGCCACGCCACCAGGGTGGTTCTGACAAACTCGACGAGCAAGATCTCATGATCTTCCGGTACGACGAATACGGCGAAGCCGGAACGACGACGGTACGAAGGGCACAGGAGACGCGATGTCAGCGATCATCATCGTCCTGATCATTCTGGTGGTGTTGGTCTTCATCGCCCTGATCAAGACCATCCAGGTCATCCCGCAGGCCAGCGCCGCCATCGTGGAACGCTTCGGCCGCTACACCCGCACGCTGAACGCCGGCCTGAACATCGTCGTCCCGTTCATCGACTCCATCCGCAACCGCATCGACCTGCGCGAGCAGGTCGTGCCGTTCCCGCCGCAGCCGGTGATCACCCAGGACAACCTGGTCGTCAACATCGACACCGTCATCTACTACCAGGTGACCGACGCCCGCGCCGCGACCTACGAGGTGGCCAGTTACATCCAGGCCATCGAGCAGCTGACGGTCACCACCCTCCGCAACATCATCGGTGGCATGGACCTGGAGCGGACCCTGACCTCCCGCGAGGAGATCAACGCGGCACTGCGCGGCGTCCTCGACGAGGCGACGGGCAAGTGGGGCATCCGCGTCAACCGCGTCGAGCTCAAGGCGATCGAACCGCCCACCTCCATCCAGGACTCGATGGAGAAGCAGATGCGCGCCGACCGTGACAAGCGCGCCGCGATCCTCACCGCCGAAGGCATCCGCCAGTCCCAGATCCTCACGGCGGAGGGCGAGAAGCAGTCGGCGATCCTCCGCGCGGAGGGCGAGGCGAAGGCCGCGGCCCTGCGCGCCGAGGGCGAGGCGCAGGCCATCCGCACGGTCTTCGAGTCCATCCACGCGGGCGACCCGGACCAGAAGCTGCTCTCGTACCAGTACCTCCAGATGCTCCCGAAGATCGCCGAGGGCGACGCCAACAAGCTGTGGATCGTCCCCAGCGAGATCGGCGACGCACTCAAGGGCCTGTCCGGCGCGATCGGCAACTTCGGCCCGATGGCGGGCGGTTCGGCCCCGTCGGCCCCGAAGGAGCGCAGGGAACAGCCGCCGATCGACTGACGACACGACGGACGACGACACGAAGGGGCCCGCCGACCATCAGGTCGGCGGGCCCCTTCGTGCACGCGGCGCCTACGCTGCGACGCCCTGCCCCAGCCAGTCCGGCAGGGCCTCACGTCCGTCCGTGCGCAGCGACAGCAGCATGGCGTCGGCCGGCGTCGGCTCGAAGGGCTCCCGCAGCAGCGGCATCCCGGCCTGCTCCGGCGTCCGGTCCGCCTTGCGGTGATTGTCCTCGGCGCAGGACGCCACCGTGTTCAGCCAGGAGTCCGCACCGCCCTGGGACCGCGGCACGACGTGGTCCACGGTCGTCGCCCGCCGGCCGCAGTACGCGCACCGGTGCTGGTCCCGCACGAGCACACCCCGCCTGGACCACGGCGCGCGTCTTCGGAACGGCACCCGTACGTACCTGCACAGCCTGATCACCCGCGGCACCGGTATGTCGAGCGCGGCACCGCGCATCCGCAGCTCGGGGTGGGCCTGCTCGACGACGGCCTTGTCCTGCAGCACCAGCACGACCGCTCGGTTCAACGTCACCGTCGAGAGCGGTTCGAAGCTCGCGTTCAGCACCAGCGTGTCCCGCATCCTGCCCACCTCCCGTACGCACCGGATCACCCCTCGGCGTCCGTGCGTCAACTCTGGCCGTGCACGCCGAGATGGACAACGCAATA
Organism: Streptomyces sp. KL116D; assembly: GCF_030766975.1. NCBI lineage: Bacteria > Bacillati > Actinomycetota > Actinomycetes > Kitasatosporales > Streptomycetaceae > Streptomyces > Streptomyces sp. KL116D. The sequence goes on from NZ_JASERH010000066.1 coordinate 58,375, forward strand.
AAAACTGCCCGCCTCTGATCACTTCCAAGACCAGAGGCGGGCAAACGTTCCGTGAACGCTTCGGTGAACGCTAACTCTCCGCGGGCGCCGCGTACTCGGCGACGACCTGGGCGCGCGCCAGCGCGTGGAACCGCAGATTGAAACCGACGAACGCGGGCGAACCGTCGGAATCCGGACCCAACTTCTCCTGGTCCACGGCGTACACGGTGAAGACGTAACGGTGCGGGTGGTCCCCGGGCGGCGGCGCGGCCCCACCGAAGTCCTTGCTCCCGTAGTCGTTGCGCACCTGCACGGCGCCTTCGGGAAGTCCCTCGAACGTGCCGCTGCCCGCGCCCACCGGCAGCTCGGTCACCGAGACCGGGATGTCGATCACGGACCAGTGCCAGAATCCGCTCCCGGTCGGCGCGTCCGGATCGAAGCACGACACGGCGAAGCTCTTGGTCTCCGGCGGGAAGCCCTCCCACCGCAGGTGCGGCGACGTGTTCCCGGCCGCGTAGACCTGGTCGTCCTTGAGCACCCCACCCGCTTCGAAGTCATCGCTCACGACCGTGAACGACGGCACCTGTGGGTGAAAAGCATGCGGCAGCGGAGCCCGCTCGGGCTGCTCGGTCACAACGAACCTCCTGGATCTACGGAACCCTGGTCCCACAGAGTCTGCCGACCCTGCTTCCGAAACCCTAGAACCCCGAGCCCCTAGAACCAGTTCTTCTTGCTGCCGACCTCGGACAGCCACTGGTGCAGGTACGCGGACCAGTCCGTGCCCTGGAAGTCGTGGTGCCCGACGACGAACGACCGGAAGGTGTCGCTGCCCTCGCTGAACAGCCCCGGCTTCTTGTCCATCTCCAGTACGACGTCCATCTCCCGGTCGTCGGCGACGAAGCTCAGCTCGACCTGGTTCAGCCCCCGGTACTGCTGCGGCGGGAAGAACTCGATCTCCTGGTAGAACGGCAGCTTCTGCCGCGTACCGCGGATGTGCCCCCGCTCCATGTCCGCACTCTTGAACCGGAACCCGAGCCCGATGAAGGCGTCGAGGATGGCCTGCTGCGACGGCAGCGGGTGCACGTTGATCGGGTCGAGGTCACCGGAGTCGACGGCCCGGGCGATCTCCAGCTCCGTGGTCACCCCGATGTTCATCCCGCGCAGCGCCTGCCCGTCGATCATCGTGACCGGCGTCTCCCACGGGATCTCCAGCCCGAACGGGACCGCGTGCACGGCGTTGGCCTTCAGCTCGAAGGCGCCGCCGAGCCGCACCTTCGTGAACTCGATGTCCTGCTTGGTCTCCTGGTCCGCACCCTCGACCTCGACCCGTGCCTGGAGCCCCACGGACAGCCCCTCGATGTCCTGGTCCACGGATCCGCCCTGGATCCGCACCTCGCCCTGCACGACACCACCGGGCACGACATTGACCTCGGTGAGCACGGTCTCCACGGACGCCCCGCCCGCACCCAGACTCGCCAACAGCCGCTTGAACCCCATGACTAGATCTCCTCCGTACGAGAACCGCGATCCCGCGATGCCGGTCACGACCACTACTGACTGTCTTCTACTACTGCTGTTACTGCTGACTACAAACGCGGTGGGCCCGCGCCCGGTTCCGCATCCCACCCTGCCGGTTCCACTACCCTCGGAGGGCATGATCGCGGCCCCTGACCGTACGCCCATCGCCCGGGAGTTCTTCGACCGCCCTGTACTGGAGGTCGCTCCGGACCTCCTGGGCCGCACCCTGGTACGTGCCACACCGGACGGTCCGATCGAACTCCGCCTCACGGAGGTGGAGGCGTACGACGGTCCGAACGACCCCGGCTCGCACGCCTACAGAGGCCGCACCGCCCGCAACAGCGTGATGTTCGGTCCGCCGGGCCACGTGTACGTCTACTTCACCTACGGCATGTGGCACTGCATGAACCTGGTGTGCGGCGACCCGGGCACGGCGAGCGCGGTCCTCCTGCGCGCCGGCGAGATCACCGAAGGCGCCGAGCTCGCCCGCAAGCGTCGACTGTCGGCCCGCCATGACAAGGAACTGGCCAAAGGCCCTGCGCGCCTGGCCACGGCCCTGGACGTGGACCGTTCCCTCGACGGCACGGACGCCTGCGCCGCCACCGACTCCCCTCTGACGCTCCTGCACGGCACGCCCGTTCCCGCCGACCAGGTACGCAACGGCCCACGCACCGGTGTGTCCGGCGAAGGGGGAGTCCACCCCTGGCGCTTCTGGATCGCCAACGACCCGACGGTGAGCCCTTATCGGGCCCACACCCCGCGCCGCCGCCGAACTTGACGCGGCCTTGCGGGATCCGTAATGTAGCCCGAGCCGCTTGACCCGGGTACGGCGTTCAGCCTGCAGCCGGAAGCGGCCAAACCACTACCAACGAACGATCTCCCTCGACGGAGTCTTTTCGGCGTGCCCGCATGCCGGAATTCGAACTCGCGAAACTCGATTATGAGTTGCCAGGGAAATCCGCTAACGTAGTGGACACGCCGAAAGGCAAAGGCCCTCCAACGGCCACCGGAAATGAAATCT
>NZ_JASERH010000067.1:0-74569 GCF_030766975.1 Streptomyces sp. KL116D
GCGGGTCCGCGGGGCGGGCCGCCGCGCCGGGGTGGCGGCCTTCGTGGGAGCCTTGGTGAGAGGCTGAGTGCTCCGTCACGCGTGTCGAATCCGTCCGTCCGGGGCTGCGCGCCGCGTCACTGGCCAGTGCGCCGGCAGTTGAGGAACAGCTGGTGCTCGGGTGGGGCGTCGGTGCTCGCGGGAGCGTACGCGTACGTCTCCTCCCCGGTGATCTCGAAGCCCGCATCGCGCACTACCTGGTGCAATTCGTCCCGCAGGAAACCCGATACCCGGATCGTGTGTCCCAGGAACGGAATCTCGGCGTCGTCCAGGTCCGCCTCGACCATGGACAGCGTCAACCAGCCATCGGGGCGCAGCAGCGAGCGCAGCAGCCGCAGGGCGCCGGGGATCTCGTCGCGCTGCAGCATCAGCAGGGTGAAGAAGCAGGTGACCGCGTCGAACTCGCCCACGCCGTCCGGCCCTTGGGCCGTCAGGTCCATCAGGTCGGTCTGCCGGAACTCGGCCTCGGGCACCTGCTTGCGGGCCAGCTCCAGCATGCCCGCCGACAGGTCCACGCCGACCACCGAGTGGCCCGCGTCGACGAGCTGGCGGGCCGTCGGCACACCGGTGCCGCAGCCCACGTCGAGTACCCGGGAGCCCGGTTCGAGCCGCGCCAGCATCCGCTCCACGGCGGCCAGTTGGCCGTCCTTGTGCGGGAACGCCTCGTCGTAGCGTCCGCCGATCGCGTCGAACGCGGCGGCCTGCCCCGACCGGTCCACCCTGTCCGCTCCACCCACGTTCACGGTCCCGCCGCCCCTCGATGACCTCGTTGACATCGTGTCAGACTCGCTGCGTGCGCCTTCAGTTGCTGCGCGAACTCCTCACATTCGCTGCGCTGAGCTCTTGCGGAGGTTGATCCTACGTTTTCTCCCCGGGGGCGCATCAAGGGTCTCATGAGGACACGTGCGCGGGCGTACGGTCCCAGTCCGCGGGAAGCGCCGGGACCGGCCACGCGGGATCGGGCCGCCAGCGCTCCCAGCCGTCCGAGAACGGGTGGCCCCAGCTCTCGATCACCTCGATCGCGCGGGCCCCCGCGGCCCGTACCCCGGCGGCCTGCGCGGCGCCCATCAGGCCGACGGCCTGCGCCTGCGCGAACTCGTCCTCGTCGTGCCAGCGCCAGCTGCCGTCCGGATACACGGACAGGTCGAGGAAGTGGTCCTCGGAGTCGATGCCGCCGGCCCACCGCACCCGCGGCTGCTCCAGGTTCACGTACCAGTTGCGGAACCGCCAGTCCGGCTCCCAGAACAGCCACACCGACCAGGGCTCGCCGGGCCGCGCCAGCTTGAGCACGCCCGCGCCGAACCAGCTCTCGTGGCGCAGCGCGCGCGGCTTCGTGTAGCGGGTGGCCAGCGGCTCGTGGTGCACCGGGGTGCCGTCGGCGATGACCGGTTTCACGCACTCGGTGCCCGGCGCCATCCACACGGCGAGCTGCTCGTCGGTGTCCTGGACGACGGTGACCGGACGGCAGATGTGAAAGCCGTCCCCCGCGTTGGCGCGGTAGCGCCACAGGATCCGCTCCCCGGGCGACCAGCGCCCCTCGCCACTGCGGTCGTCGTCTGTCATGGACAGATATTAGGTGCCAACGGCATAGGCCGCTGCGGTGTGGACCACGAATACGTCATCCGGCCACCAGCCGTTACGGACGGGTCATCCGCAGGACATCGAGCGCCTCGTCGAGTTGCTCGACGGTGAGGTCGCCGCGCTCCACGTAACCGCCGTCGAGGACCACCTCACGGATCGTCCTGCGCTCCGCCAGTGACTTCTTGGCCACCTTCGCGGCCTCCTCGTAGCCGATGTACTTGTTGAGCGGCGTGACCACGGAGGGCGAGGACTCGGCGTACTCGCGGGCCCGCTCGCGGTTGGCGGTGATGCCGTCGACGGTGCGGTCGGCCAGGAGCCGGGAGACGTTGGCGAGGAGCCGGATCGACTCCAGCACGTTCTTCGCGATCACCGGGAGCATCACGTTCAGCTCGAAGTTGCCCGCGGCGCCCGCCGTGGCCACCGTCGCGTCGTTGCCGATCACCTGCGCGGCCACCATCAGCGTCGCCTCGGGAATGACCGGATTCACCTTGCCCGGCATGATGGACGAACCGGGCTGCAGGTCGGGGAGGTTGATCTCGGCGAGCCCGGTGCGCGGGCCGGAGGCCGCCCAGCGCAGATCGTTGGCGATCTTCGTCAGGCCGACCGCGACGGTGCGCAGCTGCCCGCTCGTCTCCACGATCCCGTCGCGCGCGCCCTGCGCCTCGAAGTGGTCGCGCGCCTCGGTCAGCGGCAGCCCGGTCGCCCGCGCCACCTCGGCGATGACGGCGGCCGAGAACCCGGGCGGCGTGTTGATCCCGGTGCCGACGGCCGTGCCGCCCAGGGGCAGTTCGGCGAGCCGCGGCAGGGAGGCGGTGAGCCGCTCGACGCCGTAGCGGACCTGCGCCGCGTAGCCGCCGAACTCCTGGCCGAGCGTCACCGGCGTCGCGTCCATCAGGTGCGTACGGCCCGACTTCACGACGTCCGCGAACTCGGCGGCCTTGCGCTCCAGGGCCTCGGCGAGGTGGTCGAGGGCCGGGATCAGGTCGTGGGTGACCGCGGCCGTGGCCGCGATGTGGATCGAGGACGGGAAGACGTCGTTCGACGACTGCGACGCGTTCACGTGGTCGTTCGGGTGGACCGTCAGGCCGGTGCCGCTCAGGCGCTCGGTGGCGAGCGTGGCCAGGACCTCGTTGGTGTTCATGTTCGACGACGTGCCGGAACCCGTCTGGAAGACGTCCACCGGGAACTCGTCGTCCCAGCGGCCGTCGGCGACCTCGGCGGCCGCGGCGACGATCGCCTCGGCGACGTCCTTGTCGAGCACCCCGAGCTCCGCGTTCACCTTCGCCGCGGCGCCCTTGATCCGGGCCAGCGCCTCGATGTGCGCGCGCTCCAGGCGCTGCCCCGACACCGGGAAGTTCTCCACGGCGCGCTGCGTCTGCGCCCGCCACTTGGCGTCCGCGGGCACCCGTACCTCGCCCATGGAGTCGTGCTCGATCCGGAACCCGTCGTCGCTCGCCGTGCTCACCATTGCCTCCTCGTGGCTCTGTCCGTGCCAGCGTCGCGCACCCGACGGGTATTCCGCCGGTGTCACGGGCGGGTGTCGGGGGAACGCGTGGAGGATGACGACGACGCTCGGAGGCTTTGTCCTCGGTACGCCCGACCCGCCCGCCCTGGCCGACTTCTACCGCGCCCTGCTGGGCTGGGAGGAGGCCGAGCGCGACCCCGAGTGGGTGCGGCTGCGGGACCCCGCGCGCGAGCGCCCCGGCCTCGCCTTCCAGCTGGAGGGCGACCACACGCCACCGGTCTGGCCGCAGCGCCCCGGCAGCCAGCAGATGCAGGCGCACCTCGACCTCCAGGTCGACGACCTGGAGGCCGAGACGGAGCGGGCCCGCGCGCTGGGGGCGACCCTGGAGGCGCACCAGCCGCAGAAGGACGTGCGGGTCCTGCGCGACCCGCACGGCCATCCGTTCTGCCTGTTCCTGCCGGGGGCCTAGCCGGGAGCCCGGCCGGGTGCCTAGGAGAGCTGCGAGCCCTGGCGCACCGGGATGTGCGAGAAGGTCGGCTCGGGCGCCGGGTTCTGGAAGAAGTCGTTGCCCTTGTCGTCGACGACGATGAACGCGGGGAAGTCCTCGACCTCGATCTTCCAGACGGCCTCCATGCCGAGCTCCTCGTACTCGACGACCTCGACCTTCTTGATGCAGTCCTGCGCGAGGCGGGCGGCCGGGCCGCCGATGGAGCCGAGGTAGAAGCCGCCGTGCGCGTCGCACGCGTCGGTGACCTGCTTGCTGCGGTTGCCCTTGGCGAGCATCACCTTGGAGCCGCCCGCGGCCTGGAACTGCTCCACGTAGGAGTCCATGCGGCCGGCCGTCGTCGGGCCGAAGGAACCGGACGCGTAGCCCTCGGGCGTCTTGGCCGGACCGGCGTAGTACACCGGGTGGTCCTTCAGGTACTGCGGCATCTCCTCGCCCGCGTCGAGCCGCTCCTTGATCTTGGCGTGCGCGATGTCGCGGGCGACGACGAGCGGGCCGGACAGCGAGAGGCGGGTCTTCACCGGGTAGCGGGTGAGCTCGGCGAGGATCGCGTCCATCGGCTGGTTCAGGTCGATGTTCACGACATCGCCCTCCTCCAGATGCTCCTCCGTGGTCTCCGGCAGGAAGCGCGCCGGGTCCGTCTCCAGCTGCTCGAGGAAGACGCCCTCGGCGGTGATCTTCGCGACGGCCTGGCGGTCGGCCGAGCAGGACACGGCGATGGCGACCGGGCAGGACGCGCCGTGCCGCGGCAGGCGCACCACGCGCACGTCGTGGCAGAAGTACTTGCCGCCGAACTGCGCGCCGATGCCGATCTTCTGCGTCAGCTCGAAGACCTTGTCCTCCAGCTCCTTGTCCCGGAAGCCGTGCCCGAGCTCGGAACCCTCGCTCGGAATCTCGTCCAGGTAGTGCGCGGACGCGTACTTCGCGGTCTTCAGCGCGTACTCGGCGGACGTGCCGCCGACGACGATCGCCAGGTGGTACGGCGGGCACGCGGCCGTGCCCAGCGAACGGATCTTCTCCTCCAGGAACTTCATCATGGAGGCCTCGTTCAGGACGGCCTTCGTCTCCTGGTAGAGGAACGACTTGTTGGCCGAGCCGCCGCCCTTGGCCATGAAGAGGAACTTGTAGGCGCCGCCGTCGGTCGCGTACAGCTCGATCTGCGCCGGCAGGTTCGAGCCGGTGTTCTTCTCGTCCCACATGGTCAGCGGGGCCATCTGCGAGTAGCGCAGGTTCAGGTTCTTGTAGGCGTCGTAGATGCCCTTGGAGAGCGCCTTCTCGTCCTCGCCCTCGGTCAGCACGTTCTGCCCGCGCTTGCCCATGACGATCGCGGTGCCGGTGTCCTGGCACATCGGGAGCACGCCGGCCGCCGCGATGTTCGCGTTCTTCAGCAGGTCCAGCGCCACGAACTTGTCGTTGTTCGACGCCTCGGGGTCGTCGACGATGCGGCGCAGCTGCGCGAGGTGGGCCGGGCGCAGGTAGTGCTGGATGTCGTGGATCGCCTCTTCGGCGAGCTTGCGCAGCGCCTCCGGCTCGACCTTCAGGAACGTACGCCCGTCCGGCCCCTCGGCGGTGGAGACGCCCTCCGAGGTCACCAGGCGGTACGGGGTGGTGTCCTCGCCCTGGGGGAGCAGATCGGTGTACGCGAACTCAGGCATCTCGCCCATTCCTCACTCGACAGACAGCTTGCTGGCATCCGTTGGCAGCGCCAACCAGCGTAGAACCTGGCGAAGGGACGGGACCTGTGAGGTAAGGCTCAGTTCGCCGCCCGGGGGCCTGTCGCGATCTATCGCGTTTCGGTACGCTGCTGTCGTGGACCTTCAAAAGCGCCCCCAGCAGCCCGGGCCCAGCGCCCCCGTCGCGGACCCCGCCGAGCTGCGCGCGTCCGACGCCGACCGCGACCGGGTCGCGGACATCCTGCGCGAGGCGCTCGCCGAGGGCCGGCTGGACGCGGAGGAGCACGCCGAGCGGATCGACGGGGTGTACCGCGCCAAGACCGTGGGCGAGCTGGAGCCGCTGGTCAGGGACCTGCCCGGCGCGCACGGCGCCCGCCCGACGGTCGCCCAGGGCCCGCCGCCGAACCAGCCGGCGCCCGGCACCATCCCGCCGCTGCCCGGCGAGAACCTGGTGGCGGTGTTCAGCTCCACGACCCGCAAGGGCCGCTGGCGCGTGGGCCGCCGCACGCACGCGTACGCCGTGTTCGGCAACGTGGAGATCGATCTCAGCGAGGCGATCTTCGAGTACCCGCAGGTCTACATCAAGGCGGTCTCCGTCTTCGGCAACGTCGAGATCAGGGTCCCCGAGAACATCTCGCTGCGCGGCAGCGGCGGCGGCGTCCTCGGCAACTTCGAGGTGGACACGCTGGACGCGACGGAGCCCGAGGCCCCCGTCGTCTACGTCGACGGCGTCGCCGTCCTCGGCAACATCGAGGCGAAGCCCAAGCGCGGCCGGATCATCCGAGACCTCCACAAGCACCTGCGCAAGCACCTCGGCTGAACGGCGCGCTCCGCGGCCGAACTCCCGTATGCGCTCGGGAACTTCCGTGCTTCGGAACTCAGTGCATAGGCGTCGACACAGCGGGTAGAGCTTGCTGCATCGTCTCTCGCTCGCGAAAGCCGTCGTAAGCCGTCGTCAGGAGTAGACCGTGCTGCACCCGCCGCATCAGTCCCTGCAGGTAGCCGCCGTTCCGCAGCAGCGGGTGCCAGTAGGGGACAGGGATCAGGACGCGCCGTGGCACACGGAGGCCGTGTGCAGGCGTGATGAGGCCGGACTCTTCTTCGCCCCCTCCAAGGAGCCGACCGCCGCGCGCCTCGCCCGCGAGGCGGCCGCCAAGCGGGTCTGTGCCCGCTGCCCCGTGATGGTCGAGTGCCGCGAGCACGCGCTGCTCCAGCCCGAGCCGTACGGGGTGTGGGGCGGCCTGACCGCCGCCGAGCGCCGGGTCGTGCTGGCCCGCCGCAGGCGCCGCGAGGTCGAGCTGAAGAAGGCGGCGCGGGCGGTGGCCGCCGCCGGCTAGGGCCTGTCTCCCGTATCGGACGCAGTCGGGGGCGCCCCTCCGCACGGGGGGCGCCCCCGGCCGCGTACCGGGAAGGGTTACGCGGCGCGCCGGATCACTTGGCGCGGTCGAAGTCGATCGCGCTGTACGCACGCAGCTTGCTCAGCCGGTGCTCCGAGTCGATCTGCCGGATCGTGCCCGACTTGGAACGCATCACCAGGGACGACGTGACCGCCGTCTCGGGGCGGTAGCGCACGCCGCGGAGCAGCTCGCCGTCGGTGATGCCGGTGGCGACGAAGAACACGTTCTCCCCGGAGACCAGGTCGTTCGTGGAGAGCACCCGGTCCAGGTCGTGGCCCGCGTCGAGCGCACGCCGGCGCTCCTCGTCGTCCTTGGGCCACAGCTTGCCCTGGATGACACCGCCCAGGCACTTGATCGCGCAGGCCGAGATGATGCCCTCGGGGGTGCCGCCGATGCCGAGCAGCAGGTCGACGCCGGAGTCCTCGCGGACCGCCAGGACCGAGCCCGCGACGTCGCCGTCGGAGATCAGCTTGATGCGGGCGCCGGTCTCCCGGACCTCCTTGATGATGCCCTCGTGGCGCGGCCGGTCGAGGATGACGACCGTGACGTCCTCGGGGGCGGCCTTCTTCGCCTTCGCGACCCGGCGGATGTTCACCGACACCGGAGCGTTGATGTCCACGTAGTCGGCGGCCTCGGGGCCGGCGACCAGCTTGTCCATGTAGAAGACGGCCGACGGGTCGAACATGGTGCCGCGGTCGGCGGCGGCGAGCACCGCGATCGCGTTCGGCATGCCCTTGGCGCACAGCGTCGTGCCGTCGATCGGGTCGACGGCGATGTCGCACTCGGCGCCCGTCCCGTCCCCGACCCGCTCCCCGTTGAAGAGCATCGGGGCCTCGTCCTTCTCGCCCTCGCCGATGACGACGACACCGTTCATCGACACGGTCGAGACGAGGGCGCGCATGGCGCGGACGGCCGCGCCGTCCGCGCCGTTCTTGTCGCCGCGGCCGACCCAGCGGCCGGCGGCCATGGCCGCGGCTTCGGTGACCCGGACGAGCTCAAGGGCGAGGTTGCGGTCGGGGGCCTCGGAGGGAACCACGAGTTCGGACGGCAGCTGGTGATGATGCTCGGTCATCGAGACGCACCTTTCTGTTCCGGCGTTCCACCGGGATACGACGACGGCCGGATGAGGGTTGGTATGGGAGGACTCTATCGCCAGTCCGACAATCTGAGCAGACTGCCCCACGGATGAGCGGTCCCGTTCATGACAGGTTGTTCCCTTTCCGGACCTCCCGGCAGAGATCATCCGGCGACCTGCGACGATGGGCGCGTGGCAGCAAGCAAAGGCAAGAAGACGGTGGGCAGTCTCGTTCTGTCCCTGGGTGTCTGCGTCGTGGCGGCGGGCGTGATCTACGTGTTCGTCCCGCACGACGACTCCAAGGAGCCGACGGTCAAGCGCGTCGACTACACGATCGAGCTGCTGACGGCCCGCCGCGCGGCCTCGTACCCGGTGGCCGCCCCCGAGGGCCTCGCGAAGTCCTGGAAGCCGACCTCCGTGCGCTACCGGGGCGAGGCGAACGAGGCGTGGCACCTCGGCTTCCTCGACCCCGACGGCCAGTACGTGGCGGTCGAGCAGTCGACCGACAAGCCGTCCCGGTTCATCGACGACGCCAGCCAGGGCGCCGAGGAGACGAGCCGCACGCAGCGGATCGGCGGCGAGACCTGGCAGCGGTACAAGGGCGAGAAGTACGACGCCCTGGTGCTGAAGGGGGACGGTTCGACGACCGTCGTCACCGGCACCGCCGACTTCGACGGGCTGACGAAGATGGCGCAGTCGCTGCGGATGAAGAAGGGCGAGGCCGCGTAGGCCCCCCTCCCGGCATACGTGAAGGGCCCCGGCACGATGCCGGGGCCCTTCACGTGTAGCTGAGGTGGAACTGCCGGACCCCCGGCCGAGTGTGGTCGGGGGTCCGGTGTGTTCGTGGTGCGGGTGGCTCAGACCGTGGTGATGACCTGGTCGAGCTCCAGGCGCGGGCTGCGCGGGAACCAGGCGTCCTCGCCCGGCTTGCCGATGTTGATGACCATCAGCGGGGTGTGGTCGTCGTCCAGGAACTCCTTCTGGACGCCGGCGAAGTCGAGGCCGGTCATCGGGCCGGCGGCCAGGCCGGCGGCGCGCACGCCGATGATGAAGTAGGCAGCCTGCAGCGTCGCGTTCAGCGCGGCGGCGCCCTCGCGGACCGGGCGCTCCGAGAAGAAGGCGTCCTTGGCGGCCGGGAAGTGCGGGAAGAGCTGCGGGAGCTCCTCGTGGAACTCGTTGTCCGCGGAGAGGATCGCGACCAGCGGGGCGGCGGCGGTCTTCGGCTGGTTGCCCTCGGCCATGTGCTGCACGAGGCGCTCGCGGGCCTCGGCGGAGCGGACCAGGGTGATGCGCAGCGGCGACTGGTTGAACGCGGTCGGACCGTACTTGACCAGGTCGTAGATCGCCTGCACCTGCTCGTCGGTCACCGGCTCGTCGGTGAAGGTGTTCGCGGTGCGGGCCTCACGGAAGAGCAGGTCCTGGGCGGCGGGGTCAAGCACGAGGGACATCGATCAACCTTTTCGGGACGAACGTGGCGGCCGTGGTGATCCGATCCGTCCGGATCAGCCGTTGTCCACGACACTACGCCTATGAGGTTCAACTTTCAACTAAACCCTTCGTGACCCTGTTCACAGGCCTTCACGGGTCCCCGCCGGGCGCCGCCTACTCCTCGTCGGCGTCGCCCGCGTCGCCCCCGTCCGCGTCGTCCGCCCCGTCCTGGGCGAGCGCCGCGTCCAGGCGGGCACGGGCGCCGTCCAGCCAGCGGCGGCACACCTTCGCCAGCTCCTCGCCCCGCTCCCACAGTGCGAGCGACTCCTCCAGCGACGTGCCGCCGGTCTCCAGCCGCCGCACGACATCGATCAGTTCGTCCCGCGCCTGCTCGTAACCGAGGGCCTCGTCGGCCGTCTTCGTGGTCATGCTGCTGTCCGTCCTCACGCTTCCGCTTCGGTGACGTCCGCTTCGGCGGCGTCCGTTTCTGAGACTTCTACGGTGAACCGGCCCTCGGCGACCCGCGCCCGCAACCGCTCGCCGGGCGCGACGTCCGCCGGGTCGCGCACCACGTGCCCGTCCGCGTTCTGCAGCACCGCGTACCCGCGCTTGAGCGTGGCCGCGGGGGAGAGGGCGACCACGCGCGCGTGCGTGTGCGTCAGCTCCGAGTCGGCCCGGTCCAGCAGATGGCCGAGGGTGCGCCGGCTGCGCTCGGTCAGCGCGGCGACCTGCTGCTCGCGCTCGTCGACCATGCGGTGCGGATCCTCTATCGACGGGCGGGCGAGCGCGGCGGCCAGCCCCCGCTCCTCCCGGTCGATGAACGCCTCCACGCTGCGCCGGGCCCGGTCGCGCAGCCACCGCACCCGCTCGTACTCCTCCCCGACGTCCGGCACCACCTTCTTCGCGGCGTCGGTCGGGGTGGAGGCCCGCAGGTCGGCGACGTGGTCGAGCAGCGGATTGTCCGGCTCGTGGCCGATCGCGGAGACGACCGGCGTGCGGCAGGCGGCCACCGCCCGCACCAGCTGCTCGTCGGAGAACGGCAGCAGGTCCTCCACGCTGCCGCCGCCGCGCGCCACGACGATCACGTCGACCTCGTCCATCGCGTCCAGTTCCTTGACCGCCTGGACGACCTGCGGCACGGCGTGCACGCCCTGCACCGGTACGTTGCGCACCTCGAAGCGGACGGCGGGCCAGCGGTGCCGCGCGTTCTCCAGGACGTCCCGCTCGGCGGCCGAGGCGCGGCCGCAGACCAGGCCGATGAGCTGCGGCAGGAAGGGCAGCGGCTTCTTGCGGTCGGCGGCGAACAGGCCCTCAGCGGCCAGCGACTTCTTCAACTGCTCCAGGCGCGCGAGGAGTTCGCCCACGCCGACCGGCCGGATCTCGGCGGCCCGCAGCGAGAGCTGGCCGCGCGGCGCGTACCACTCCGGCTTCGCGTGCACGACGACGCGGGAGCCCTCCCGGACGACGTCCGCCACCGCGTCGAACACCTGGCGGTAGCAGGTGACCGAGACCGAGATGTCGTACGACGGGTCGCGCAGCGTCAGGAACACGACGCCGGCGCCGGGTCTGCGGGACAACTGCGTGATCTGCCCCTCGACCCACACGGCGCCGAGCCGGTCGATCCATCCGCCGATGAGCCGGGAGACCTCGCCCACGGGGAGCGGGGTGTCGGGGGACGTGTTGGCAGCCATGCCGCGAGGGTAGCCGCCGGGACCGACATCGCCCGCTGCCGCGGGTGGGGCGTTCCGGTGCGGGCGCCGGCGGGCGTCGGCGTGGCGCTCCGGACGGCGCGGGGCCCTTACCTAGCGTCCGAGTATGACAAAACGCACAAAAGTGATGGTTCTGGCGGGCGGCGCCGTCTGTACCGCCACCTTGGCCGCGCTGGCCGGCTCACCCGCCGGTGCCATCGCCCCGGCGGCCGCGCCGGTCTCCATCGGCAACCCCGTCGCGGGCAGCAACGGCTTCGGCGTCGTCACCGAGGGCGACGCCACCCTCGGCAGCACCGAGTCCGAGGGCCCCGTCGCGATCGGCGGCGACCTCACCTTCGGCCCCGGCTACAACATCGCCCTGAACGACGCGGGCAGCTACGTCGCCCCCGGCGACAGCAACCCCACCGCGCTGATCGTCGGCGGCCGCGTCGACTACGCCGGCAGCACCCAGGACGGCGTCCTCCAGGTGCTGCAGAACGGCTACGTGAAGATCGGTGACATGACCGGCGGCCAGACGCTCAACACCGACGACAACGGCGCCGCCGCCAACACCCACATCGACCCCGCCGGAGCCGCCTACGACGCGACCCCGCGCATCGAGCTGACCACCACCCAGCCCGCCGACTCGGTCGCCTCGAAGCCGATGGACTTCGCCTCGCTGTTCACCACCTACCGCGAGCGCGCCGCCACCATGGCCGAGTGCCTCACCACGGTGCGGCTGCGCGACGGCGCCGGCAACCCGGTCGAACCGGACGGCATCACCCCCGGCTCCCAGGTGCGCATCGCCCTCGACAGCGGGCAGACCAACGTCCTGCACCTGACCGGGGAACAGCTCAACAACATCGGCACGCTCATCTTCGACGACCAGCCGACCGCCGACACCCCGCTGCTCATCGTCGTCGACACCACCGGCACGGCCTCGGACTTCACCTGGCACACGCCGACCGTCGCCGGCATCTCCGGCGCGCAGGCCCCGTACATCCTGTGGGACTTCCCCGACGCCACCGACATCACCATCGCGGACGGCGACACGACCGAGGGCACGATCTTCGCGCCGAACGCCCGGCTCACGGACCTCGATCCGTCGAACATCGAGGGTGACGTGATCGTCAAGGAGCTGATCGCCGGACCGCTCGACCCCGTCTCCCGGCAGGCCTACAACGCGGGGGAGATCCACTACTTCCCCTTCGCCGCGGACCTGGAGTGCGACTGCGAGTCGCCCAGCCCGACCCCGTCGCCCTCCCGGAGCAGCGCCACGCCCACACCCACCCCGACGCCCAGCCCGTCGGAGAGCACCCCGACGCCCACCCCGACGCCGTCGACGCCCACCCCGACCACACCGGGCCCGACGACCCCCGTGCCGACCACGCCCGGCCCGACCGCCCCGCAGCCCACACCCACCGGCCCCGGACTCGCCCACACGGGCGCCGACCGGGTGCTGTGGCTGCTCTCCGGGATCGCCGGCGTCCTCGTCGGCACCGGCACCGCACTCACCCTCAGGACCCGCCGCACCCGCGGCCGCCACGAGGGCTGAGCCCGCCCGTCAGGCCTGCTCGGTGCCGCTTTCGCGGCCCTGCGCGAGCAGCACCAGCAGGCCGACGACGAACCAGACCGCACCCACCACCTGCGCCGTCCCCGACGCCTCCACGATCACCGCGACCGTGATCGCCGCACCCACCACCGGGATCAGGACGTGCCGCCACCAGCTGACCTGCCCGCCCCTGCGGCGTACCGCGAAGTACCCCACGACACTCGCGTGCAGCAGCGTGAACGCGGTCAGGGCGCCGATGTCGACCACCGAGACGAGATGGTCCATGCCGTCGTCCCTGCTGGCCGCCCACACCGCCGCGACCATCGTGATCACCGCCGCGATCAGCAGCGCGACCCGCGGCACGCCCGAGTCCGTACGGGACAGCACCTTCGGCAGCCGCCGGTCCCTGGCCATCGCGAACAGCAGCCGGCCCGCCGCGGCCTGCCCCGCGAGCGCCGCGAACGCCGCCCCGATCGCCTTGCTGACCGCCACCAGGTCGTGCAGCCAGCCGCCCACCGACGTGTCGACCGCGTCGTAGAAGGCGGAGCCCTGCTTCCCGGGCTCGGCCGCCAGCTCCGCCGACGTCACCGGTTCGAGGAGGGCGATCAGATAGGTCTGCAGCACGAACAGGACACCCGTGAAGGCGAGGCAGAACAGCACCGCCCGCGCCACCTTCGCCGAGCCGCCCGTCACCTCCTCCGCGAACGTCGCGATGGCGTCGAAGCCCAGGTACGACAGGACCGCGATGGACACCGCGCCGATCACCGCCGACAGCGCGAACGCGCCCTGCGTGCCGTCGCCGGTCAGCGGGGAGAGCCAGTCGCGCTGGGCCCCGTCCCGGGCCAGGACCACGACCGCCGAGACCATGAAGACCACCAGGACGACGACCTCCAGGGCGAGCACCGCGAAGCCGACCCTGGCCGCCGCCCGCACGCCCCACAGGTTGAGCAGGGTCGTGACGACCACGGCGAGCGCCGTCCACACCCAGCGGGAGACCGAGGGGACCAGCGAGTTCATGGCGATGCCCGAGAACAGGTACGCCACCGCCGGGATCAGCAGATAGTCCAGCATCGCCATCCAGCCCGCGACGAAGCCAGGACCGCGGCCCAGGCCCACGCGCGCGTAGGCGAAGACGGAACCCGCCTGCGGGGCTACCCGGACCATCTGCGCGTAGCTGAATGCGGTGAACGCCATCGCGATCGTCGCGACGATGTAGACGAGGGCCACCGCGCCGTGGGACTTGGCGTCCAGCGTGCCGAAGACGCCGACCGGGGCCATCGGGGCGATGAAGAGGAGCCCGTAGACCACCAGGTCGCGGAAGCCGAGGTCCCGCCTGAGTGCGGCCTCTTCATGTGTGGTGCTGGCGGACATCGCGCCTCCGTATGTCGCCCGTGGTTCGCGCACAGACCCCCAGTCTCTGTAAGGGCGCTGTATCCGGCCTGTTGAAAGGGGCATTCTTGGCCCGGCCGGTGCCCCCTTACGATGGGGACATGACTGCTACGACTGGCTCCCGCCGCGTCCTGCTCGCCGCCCCCCGTGGCTACTGCGCCGGTGTGGACCGTGCCGTGATCGCCGTCGAGAAAGCCCTGGAGCAGTACGGGGCCCCGATCTACGTCCGCCACGAGATCGTGCACAACAAGTACGTCGTGCAGACCCTGGAGCGGAAGGGCGCCGTCTTCGTCGAGCAGACGGAGGAGGTCCCCGAGGGGTCGATCGTGATGTTCTCCGCGCACGGCGTCGCGCCGACCGTCCACCAGGAGGCCGAGCGCGGCAAGCTCGCCACCATCGACGCCACCTGCCCGCTCGTCACCAAGGTCCACAAGGAAGCGATCCGCTACGCCAACGACGACTTCGACATCCTCCTGATCGGCCACGAGGGCCACGAGGAGGTCATCGGCACGTCCGGCGAGGCGCCCGACCACATCACGCTGGTCGACGGCCCCGAGGACGTCGCCAAGGTCGAGGTCCGCGACCCGGACAAGGTCGTCTGGCTCTCCCAGACCACGCTCTCCGTCGACGAGACGATGGAGACGGTCGACGCCCTCAAGACCAAGTTCCCCGGTCTCGTCTCCCCGCCGAGCGACGACATCTGCTACGCCACGCAGAACCGCCAGCTCGCCGTGAAGCAGATGGGCGCCGAGTCCGACCTCGTCATCGTCGTCGGCTCGCGCAACTCCTCGAACTCGGTGCGGCTCGTCGAGGTCGCCAAGCTGGCCGGCGCCCGCGAGGCGTACCTCGTGGACTTCGCCAGCGAGATCGACGAGGCCTGGCTGGACGGCGCCACCACCATCGGCGTCACCTCCGGCGCCTCCGTCCCCGACGTCCTCGTCGAGGAGGTCCTGGAGTACCTGTCGCAGCGCGGCTTCGCGGACGTGGAGATCGTCAAGGCGGCCGAGGAGTCGATCACCTTCTCGCTGCCCAAGGAGCTCCGCCGGGACCTGCGCGCCGAGGCCGCCGCACTGGTAGGGGACGCCGGGAACGCCGGGGATTCCGCCACCGGGAAGTGACGGCCGGTCTCCCGTCGTACCGTGGATCCCATGAAGATCTTCGGTGTGGACATCGGCGGATCCGGGATCAAGGGCGCCCCGGTCGACCTCGAGCGCGGTGATCTCGCCGAGGAGCGGTTCAAGGTGCTGACCCCGCACCCGGCCACGCCCGACGGCGTGGCCGACGGGGTCAAGCAGGTCGTCGAGCACTTCGAGGGCGCCTGCGACCGGGTCGGGATCACCTTCCCCGGCGTCGTCACCGGCGGCTCCACCATCCGCAC
This sequence comes from Streptomyces sp. KL116D, assembly GCF_030766975.1. NCBI lineage: Bacteria > Bacillati > Actinomycetota > Actinomycetes > Kitasatosporales > Streptomycetaceae > Streptomyces > Streptomyces sp. KL116D. The sequence continues at coordinate 15,171 of NZ_JASERH010000067.1, forward strand.
CGCGGCCAACGTGGACAAGAGCTGGATCGACGTCGACGCCCGCGCGCTGCTGAGCGAGAAGCTCGGCGGCCTGCCGGTCACGGTCCTGAACGACGCGGACGCGGCGGGTGTCGCCGAGATGGAGTTCGGCGCTGGCCGCGGCCGCAAGGGCACCGTGCTGCTGCTCACGTTCGGTACGGGCATCGGCAGCGCCCTGTTCTCCGACGGGGTCCTCGTGCCCAACACCGAGCTGGGCCACCTGGAGCTGGACGGCCACGACGCGGAGCGCCGCGCCTCCACGAAGGTCAAGGAGGACCACGACCTGAGCTGGGAGCACTGGGCGCGGCGGGTCCAGAAGTACCTGGCGCACGTGGAGATGCTGTTCTCGCCGGAGCTGTTCGTGATCGGCGGCGGCGTCAGCCGCAAGGCGCACAAGTTCCTGCCGCTGATCGAGGGCATCAAGGCCGAGATCGTCCCGGCGGAGCTGCAGAACAACGCGGGGATCGTGGGCGCGGCGATGACGGCGTCCCGCCTCTGAGCAGTGGGCCCCGGGCGGTCAGGCGGTCCTGCGGCGCGGTGCCGGGGCCTTCGACGGCGCCGCCGACGGCTGCTTGCCCGCCCGCCGCTGCGCCGCCCGCCTGGCCATCATCCGGACCCGCCGGACGGTGACGACGACCCCGGCGACGAGCGTGCCGCCGTAGAGCCAGCCCGCGTTCATCGCGAGCGTCGTCACGACCCCCATCACCTGGGCGCCGAAGCCGCCCCTGCCGTCGGCGATGGGCACCGCCCCGACGGCGAACGCGATCGGCACGGCGATCGGCGCCGCCACCAGGTCCGCCTTCCGCACCCACCCCGCCGTAAGCCCGCTGACCAGCACGAACAGCACGCCGTACACGCCGGCCGAGCCGTCGAACAGCAGCAGGTCGAGGAACCCGAGCACCAGCATCGCGGCCACGCAGAACAGCCCGCTGCCCAGACCCGTCAGCCGGGGGTTGGGGAAGCGGCGCAGCGCGAGGAGGACGGGCGGCAGCGAGCGGGACCGGCCCGCGGCCCGGTAGACGGTGGCCGACTCGGCGGGGGCCGCGGCACGCTCGCCCTGCGCCTGCGGCGGAAGCGGGGCCGTGCGGCGGGGGCGGGATTGCGCGGGACGCGTCCTGGGTTGCTCCACATGCCCAACATAGGTGGGCTTATGTGGGGAATAGGCCACGGGACACGCCCTTTGGACGAGCTTGACCGACACCGGCGCCGGGGGACGGCCGCCGCTGAGGCCGTAGACTGGTGGATCGCCCAGCCCCACACCCACCACATCACGTACGGGAAGTCGCAACGTGTCGCTCACGATCGGAATCGTCGGTCTGCCGAATGTCGGCAAGTCGACCCTGTTCAACGCCCTGACCAAGAACGACGTGCTCGCGGCCAATTACCCGTTCGCCACGATCGAGCCGAACGTCGGCGTGGTCGGCGTCCCCGACACCCGCCTCACCAAGCTCGCCGAGATCTTCTCCTCCCAGAAGATCCTCCCGGCGACCGTCGACTTCGTCGACATCGCGGGCATCGTGCGCGGCGCCTCCGAGGGCGAGGGCCTGGGCAACAAGTTCCTGGCGAACATCCGCGAGTCGGACGCGATCTGCCAGGTCATCCGCGCCTTCAAGGACGAGAACGTCGTGCACGTCGACGGCAAGGTCTCGCCCAAGGACGACATCGAGACGATCAACACCGAGCTGATCCTCGCCGACCTCCAGACCATCGAGAAGGTCCTGCCGCGCCTCCAGAAGGAGTCGCGCATCAAGAAGGACATCGCCCCGAAGGTCAAGGCGGTGGAGGCGGCGAAGGAGATCCTGGAGAAGGGCGACACGCTCTTCTCGCAGGGCATCGTCCAGGGCAGCGGCAACGAGGAGCTCCTCCACGACCTCCACCTCCTCACGACGAAGCCGTTCCTCTACGTCTTCAACGTCGACGAGGACGAGCTGACCGACGACGCCTTCAAGGCCGAGCAGAGCGCCCTCGTCGCCCCGGCCGAGGCGATCTTCCTCAACGCCAAGCTGGAGCAGGACCTCGCCGAGCTCGACGAGGAGGACGCGATGGAGCTCCTCCAGTCCGTCGGCGCCGAGGAGCCCGGCCTGGCCACGCTGGCCCGCGTCGGCTTCGACACCCTGGGCCTGCAGACCTACCTGACGGCAGGCCCCAAGGAGTCCCGCGCCTGGACCATCAAGAAGGGCGCCACGGCCCCCGAGGCGGCCGGTGTCATCCACACCGACTTCCAGAAGGGCTTCATCAAGGCCGAGGTCATCTCCTTCGACGACCTGGTCGAGACGGGCTCGGTCGCCGACGCCCGCTCGGCGGGCAAGGCGCGCATGGAGGGCAAGGACTACGTCATGCAGGACGGGGACGTGGTGGAGTTCAGGTTCAACGTCTGAGCACGCGGCAGTGACCCACAGGGACCGACTCGGCCGCGAGTCGGTCCCTGTCGGCGTTCTGCTGGCGGAGGCCGGACTGCTGCCCGAGGGGGTCGGGGTCGACGACGTCTGGGAGCTGCTCGCCGGGGACCGGTGGGACGTCGCCGTCGGGCTCCTGGAGGAGCTCGGCGGGGGTCCCGCGCCGGGGGCCGGGTTCTGGGACGAGGCGGGGCGGGTCGCCCGGGCGTACGGGATGGTGCGCAGCGCCGCCTGGTGCGACTGGCGGGGCGACGAGCTGCGGCAGGGCGTGGTCCGGGCCGAGTTGAGCGTCTCGCCGGTGCGGGGGCTGCCCGTTCCGCGGTCCGGGGAGCTGCGGCCGCTGTGGGACGTCGGCCGGGGGTTCGCCGTCGCCCGGGTGTGGGTGGAGGGCGAGGAGGCGGTGGCGCCGGGTGCGGTCGGGACGGTGCGGCTGCTGCCGCTGACGTCCGGGCTGTGGCGGCACCTCGTCCCCGGCGACGTGATCACGATGCACGAGGGCGCGCCCGTGACCGGTCGCGCGCGGGTCGTGGAGGTGCGGTGGCCCGACGACGGTCCTGGCCCGTGTGGCGGCGTTGACTAGGGTCGCCGTGTGACCAGTGAAGCGAACCCGGGCCCGGGTCCCGGGCCGGCCGTGGCCCTCGACCCCCTCGACCGGCGCATCGTCGCCGCCCTGCAGATCGACGGGCGGGCCTCCTGGCGGCGCATCGCCGCGGCGCTCGGGGAGCCCGAGCGGAAGGTGGCGCGGCGGGGCCTGCGGCTGCTCGAGAGCGGGGACGTGGCGGTGCGCGGGCTCGTCGTGTGGGGCGAGACGGTGATCCTGCGGATGAACTGCCGGCCCGGTTCCGTGCGGGACGCCGCCGTCGCGACGGCACGGCGGCCGGACACGATCTTCTCGTACGTGCTGGCCGGCGCGGCCGACGCGGTGGCCGAACTGCAGTGTCCGCCAGGGCGGTTGGCGTCGCTGATGCTGGACGAGGTGCCCGTCCTGCCGGGGCTCGTGCAGCAGCAGGTGTCGCCGGTGCTGCGCTACTTCAGGACCGTGCACGAGTGGTCGCCCGGCATCCTCGACGACGCCGAGGTCGAGGCGATCGCCGGGCCGGGGGCGCGGCCCGTGGACGGCGTCGTCGTGCCGCGCACGGACATCGCGCCCGACGAGCGCGCCGTCCTCGCCGCGCTCGCCGAGGACGGACGCCTCACCAACGACGAACTCGCCGCCGCCGCAGGGGTGTCCGAGGCCACCGCGCGCCGCCGCGTCGAGTCCCTCACCCGCGCCGGCCTGGTCAGCATCCGCGCCGCCGTGGAGCCCGCGCTGCTCGGGCTGCCCGTCGAGGCGCTGCTGTGGATCAGGACCAGGCCCGACGAGGTCGAGGAGGTGGGGCGGCTGCTCGTCGAGTCGCCGCTCGTGCGGTACGCGGCCGTGGTCATGGGCGAGCACCAGCTGCTCGTCGACGTGACCCAGCCGTCGAAGACCGCGCTGCACGCCTTCCTGACCGAGTCGCCGTGGGTGCGGCGGGCGGAGGCCGTGCAGTCGCACCTCGTGGTGGAGGCGTGGAAGCGCAGCGGGGTGGCGGCCCGCTAGCGCCGGACGGGCCCTAGGGCCCGTCGGCACATTCCCGTCTGCCCCACGGCGCCTGGTACGCACGCTCGCTGCGTTGCCGACAGGCCCTAGCCGAGGACGAGCGCCGTGGCCACGGCCGGGCCGAGCGCCCCGCCCAGCTGGTAGCCGAGGGTGAACAGGCCGATGGCGGTGGGCCGTTGGGCGGCCGGGACGGCGGCGGCCGCGTCCATGGACTGGGTGGCGTTGGCCCCGGAGGCGCAGAACACCGCCGCGCCCGCCGCCGCGAGGAGCGCGGGCGCCGCGTCGGCGAACACCGCCGTCGCCGCCGCGGCGGCCCCCACCGTGAGCAGCACGGCGCGCACCCGGGCCCGGCCGAGCCGCGCCGACACCGCCGCGAAGCCGAGCGCCACGAGCGATCCGGTGAGCAGCGCCACCAGCTGACCCGTCGCCACCGCGCCCGTCGACCAGTGGGCACGGTCGGCGATCAGCCGCGGCACCGCGAAGAGCAGCACGAAGTACGAGGTGGAGAGCGTGAGCGCGATGAGCGTTCCGGTCCGGAAGACGGGGGTGCGCAGGACCGTCACCGGGACGAAGCCGTCGGGCCTGCGGCGGACGTGCAGGGCCAGCAGCAGGCCGGCCACGACCGCCGCGCCGAGCGCCGGCAGCGGGTACGACGGCAGCAGGATCACCCCGGTGGCGAGCGCCGCGAGGAGCACCGCGCCCCGGGTGTCGAAGCGGCTCTCGGCGGGCGCGGCCTCCTTGGCGTGACGCCCGACGACGGGCACCGCGACGAGCGCCACCACCGAGACGGCCAGGGCGGCCCGCCACGAGACGGCGCCGGTGAGCCGCTCGCCGAGCAGCGGCCCCGCCGCCCCGAGCATCCCGAAGCCGGCGCTGATCACGCCCATCCGCCGGGCGTTCCCGGCCAGGCTCATCGCCACCGCGATCAGCCCCGCACCGCCGGCCGCCTGTCCGGCCCGCCCGACGAGCGTCAGCGCCAGCCAGGGCGACGCGGCCACCAGCACGGTCCCGCCGAGCACCAGCCCGGCGCCGGTCCGCAGCACGGTCCGGGCGCCGCGCCGCCGCAGCAGCGTCGCCATGAGCGGCATCCCGACGGTCATCGCCCAGGCGAACGCCGTGACGAGCCAGGCCGCGGCGGTCGTGCGGACGCCGAGCGAGCGGCCCATGTCGTCCAGGATCAGCACGGGCGCGTTGGCCCCCGCCGCGATCGGGGTGGCGAGCAACGCCAGCCACAGGACCGGGACGTGGCGCGGTGCGGCGGACGGCGCGGGGGCGGGCCGGGTGAGCTGCCCCTGGGCGGTGGTGGACATGGCTAGGCTCCTGACGACAGTCATCTCAAGGTTGACTCTCTTAACGTTGAGATAAAAACAGGCCCATCGATGCGCCGTCAAGTGTCTTAACATTGAGAAGGTCTACGTTGAACCGAATGCCGAGGGAACGCGGGAGCACGGATGAGCGACTTCATCGACCAGATCGTCGAGCAGTGGGAGACGGAGCGCCCCGAACTGGCCGACGACCTCTGGCCCGTCCAGGTGCTCGGCCGTATTCAGCGCATGCAGCGGATCCTGGACAGGTCGTTCAAGGTCTTCTACGCCGAACACGGCCTGGAGGCGGGCGAGTTCGACGTGCTCACCACGCTCCGGCGGTCCGGTCCGCCGTACGCGCTGACCGCCGGCACCTTCCTGAAGGCGGCGATGGTGACGTCCGGCGCGATCACCAACCGCATCGACCGGATGGAGAAGAAGGGCCTGGTCGAGCGGGTCAGGGACGGCGCCGACCGGCGCACCGTCCGGATCCACCTCACCGAGCGCGGCCGGGAGCTGACGGAGTCCGTGATGGCCGCGCACCTGCGCAACTACGCCGAGCTGCTCGACGTCCTGGACCGCGACGAGTGCGAGCGGATCGCCGGGGGCCTGCGCAAGGTGCTGGAGGCCCACGGCGACACGTCCATCAGCTGACGCCGCCCTACTCGACGGTCAACTCGCCCACCGGCTCCGCCGATCCGCCCGTCTCCGTCAGCCGCACGAACCGCGCGGCCGCCCCGGCGGCGAACGGACGCCAGGCCCGCCCGTCCCGCGACGTCTCCACGCGGTACGCCCGCGCCCCCGTCACCTGCACCCGGGCCGGGGTGCGCACGGCGCCCAGGTCCACGGTGAGCGCGGCGCCCGGGCGGGCCGGGAGCCAGGTCGTGGCCGGGTTGCCGTCCACGGCGGCGCCCGCGTACTGGCCGGGGTCCTCGGACGTCGCCTTCGCCGTGCGGCAGCGCGCCAGATCGGCGGTCGGGACGCGGTCCGGGCGCCGGGTCGGGAGCGTGATCCCGTCCGCCGTGACCGTCCTGCGGCCGCCGGGCGCGTCCACCGCGAACGGCGCGCCGGACGTCAGCCGCACCGTGGTCCGCTCCGCCCCGATCGCCACGTCGTACGTCCGGCCGCGCCACCGGAGCCCCTTGACGGTGACGCCCTTCGCCAGCTGCGGCGGCAGCATCGGATCGAGCCGCACCGCGTCCCCGTCCTGCAGCCGCATCCCGGTCAGCCCGTGCGTGAACACCTGGAGGAAGCCGCCCTTGCCGGTCAGGAAGTCCTGCGCGGGCGAGCCGGCCAGCGCGTCCCCGGCGCCCGCCTTCGCCCCGCGCGACTCCGAGAACGTGCCGAACGGCGCCCGGAAGAACGGCCGCGAGGCCCGCTCCAGGAACGTGTACGTGGAGCAGCCCGGCTCACCGATCCCCGCCGCCGCCACGGCGTGCACCGAGTCCGTCATCGCCGGGCCGTCCCGGTCGGTGTGCGCCGCGTAGTAGTCGAGCGTCGCGGCCGCCGCGCCCTTCGGCATCGGCCGCCAGTCCAGCGGATACAGCAGCAGGACGGCGTCGGCCTGCTTGATGTCCTTGCCGTGCGCGATGTCGTAGCCGGCGTACTGGAGGAAGACCTTGCGCCGGGCGTCGTACGGGATGCGGAGCCGGCCCGCGATGCCGGTCCAGGCCGGGTCGGGCCGTTCGCCGACGAGCCGGGCGGCCTTCGCGGCGGCGCGCAGCGAGGTCGCGGCGACGGCGTTCGTGTAGACGCCGTCGTCGACCCCGTTGCTGTACTCGTCGGGACCGGCGACGTCCTTGATCGAGTACGTCGTCCGGCCGCCGCCCTCGGCGTTCTTCGTCACGCGTGAAGTCCAGTACGCGGCAAGGCCCTTGAGCAGCGGCCAGCCGCGCTCGCGCTGCCACGTCCGGTCGCCGGTCGCCTGGTAGTGCTGCCACGCGGCGAGCGCGATGTCGCCCTGGAGGTGGCTCTGGATGACGCAGTGCGGCGGGTACCAGCTCTGGCACTCGTTCCACAGCGCGAGCCCGAACTCGCGCTCGTCCAGGGGTACATGAGCCCCTTCACGGATCGCCAGTCTTGGCCGCGTTGTCGGCGGCGGCCGCGCGGGTGCGGTAGCGGTACTCAGGACCGGCTCGGCGAGTTCGGGGCGGGTGGCGAGGAGGGAGGGGAACATCCACGTCTCGGCGTCCCAGAACACCATGCCCGCGTAGTTGTCGCTGCTCAGACCGGTCGGCGGGATGCTGTCGCGGGCACCTGCCCGCAGCGACGACAGGAGCCCGTACTGGGCGGCGCGCACCTGGTCCTGAAGGCCGGTTCCCGGGATCTCGATGTCCGAGGCCCACAACTCCCGCCAGGCGGCGGTGTGTCCACGCAACAGGTCCGCCCAGCCCGCGGCCGCGTGCGCGCTGCGACGCCGTGACCGCGTCGTCGTGGGGTGCGCGCGAGGTCAGCCCGGTGTCGACCCCGACGTACTTGACGACGTCCTGACGCGCACCGGACTCGACACGGAAGTCGGCAATCTCGTGACCACTGCTCCGGGGAATCCGCGCGGCGGGCCGGGTGGGTGCGCCGCGCGCGCGCAGCGGTGGAGGCCACGGTGCCGGACGTGCCGGTGCCGTCGGTGCGGAAGCCGACCGTCGTCTGTGCGCTTGCCCGCGCGCGCTGCCGGTGGCGGCGAGGCGGCGGGCGGCGCGGCCGTCGATCCGGTCGGTGACGGTGACCCGGCCGGTCCAGTGCGGGGTGACGCGCAGCGGACCGCGCCGACGTGGGCGCGGGCGGTCGGCGAGCACCTCGTACGTCAGGTCGGTACGGCGGCCGTCCCGGTGCACAGGTGACGTCGGTCCGCACGATGCCGCAGCGCAGGTCGAGGCGCTGCCACGGTAGCCGCTGGTAGCGGCTGACCGTGTTGACCGTACGTCTCGCGTCGCGCGCGCGCGTCGAGGCCGGTCCAGTTGGGAGGGCGGCGAGTGAGCCTGGCGGTGAGCGGTGCTCGCGGGCCGCGCGCGCAGAGCCCGGAGACGAAGGCGCCGTCGTACCGGGGCGTGTACAACGGCCACCCGGTCCTGTCCGCCTCCCGTCCCCGGCGGCGGCACGTACCCGGCCCCTGCCGGCCGGCACCCGGACCCCGAGGTACCGTTCCCGGCATAGGCGTCGTACGCGCGCGCGCCCCGCTCGGCGACGATACTCCACTCGGAACCACACCGACGCGGCGGCACGACCGGGCGCGGGCCCGAGCCCGAGAGCGAGCAGAACGGATGCGAGAAGCGACTCTGGGCGCAGTGATCACGCCCCGAGCGTGCGCCCCACACCCCGACCCCCGGCACGCGCGCCGAAAGGTACCCGATCCGGGTGCTCCCTGACGGACGAGCCCACCCTCCCGACGCGACGACAGCCCCGTCAGGGGCGCGGGAACGGCGCGAGCAACCACACCAACCCCGCACCCTAACAACGCACCAAAGCCCCGTCAGGGGCGCGGGGAACGGCGCGACCAGCCACGACGCACCCGCACCGACAACGCACCAAAGCCCCTCAGGGCGCGGGGAACGGCGCGAGCAACCACAACAACCCCGCACCTCGACAACGCACCAAAGCCCCGTCAGGGGCGCGGGGACGGCGCGAGCAACCACAACGCACCCGCACCAACAACGCACCAAAGCCCCATCAGGGGCGCGGGGAACGGCGCGAGCAACCACAACGCACCGCACCCGACAACGACGCGCCCAGCACATCTCACCCCGGCCAACCCCGTCCTGAGCCCCGCGCACAGCGGCACCACCACGGACCGCCCCTCCCCTGACCCCGCCCCGCGCAGCGGCCCAGCACGCCACCCCCGTCGACTCGACGTACAACCCCCGCGAGGCGAGATCGAGCTGGGCGTGCCGGATCTGATCCTCCGTCACCGTGTGGAAGGCACCCCCGATTCCCGTACGGCCCGAAGGATCTGGCGGGCCCGCGGCGGCTTCGGGATGGCGATGCCCCGGCGAACGTGGGAGCCATGGGCGTCACGCCGACCAGATCGTCCGCCCCGGCCCGCCACGCCTCCGCGAGCGGCGCCACCGCGGCGGCCTGGACGGCGTGCAGCGCGGGCCGCCGGTCGATGAGCCCGCCGTGTGCAGCTCGGCGACGGCGAGCGCGGCACCCAGCAGGAGGGTGCCGTTGCCGACGGGCACCACCAGGACGTCGGGCAGCCGGCCGCCGAGGTCCTCCCACAGCTCGTGGACGTAGGTCTTCGTGCCGTGCAGGAAGTACGGGTTGTGGACGTGGCTGGCGTAGAAGACCCGTCCTCGTCGGCCGCGGCCCGCGCCGCGATCGCGGTCGCCTCGCGATCGCCCGCGACCACCTCGAGCCGGGCGCCGTGCGCGGTGATCTGCTCCAGCTTCTTGGCCGACGTCCCCTCGGGGACGTACACGGTGCAGTGCCAGCCGCGCGCGGGCGCAGTACGCCGCGATCGCGGTGCCCGCGTTGCCGCTGCTGTCGGCGATGACCCGGTCGGGCCGCAGCCGGGCGGCCAGCGCGGCGAGCAGCACGGCGCCGCGGTCCTTGAACGACAGCGTCGGCATGAGGAAGTCCAGCTCGCCGAGACGGTGCCGGTCAGCGGGACGACCGGGGTGCGGCCCTCCCCGAGGGTGCACTCGCTCGGGCAGCGGCAGGCACTCCGCGTACCGCCACAGTGAACCGACCCGGCCGGAGAGCGACTTGAGCGGGGCCGGAGTGAGTGGTCGAGGTCGAGAGGGCCTCGGCAGGCCGGGCAGCACCAGGCGAGGGAGCCGCCGGGGACGTCGGGTGCCGTCGCGCGGACAGTAACTGTCGGGGAGGGCGCTCATGAGCGAGAGCGTAGGCAGCCGCGTGAACCAAACGTACGGACGATCCGTGTGTCGATGTGTGAATCACGCACTACCTGGAGAAAGTCGCTGCGTAAAGCTCCCTGAGCGCTCCCAAGTCATCACTTCGAGTGATTCCTTGGCCTTTGCTTGCATGCCCCAACCCACGGCTGCCACGCTGTTGCTGTCCGTCAATCTGATGGGGATGTGAGGGGAACGACCAGTGACATTCGGTGAGCAGCCGGCATACCTGCGCGTCGCGGGTGATCTCCGCAAGAAGATCGTCACTGGCTCGCTGCCGCCGCACACCCTGTCTCCCTCACAGGCCAGGATCCGCGAGGGGTACGGGGTTTCGACACGGTCGCCCTGGAGGCCCGCAAGGTCCTGATGGCGGAGGGGCTCGTCGAGGGCCGGTCCGGCTCCGGGACCTATGTGCGCGAGCGACCCGTGCCGCGCCGCGTGGCCCGCTCGGATACCGGTCGGGCGTGGGGTCCACCCCGTTCCGCCAGGAGCAGGCGGACCCGGCGGCGCGGGGCACCTGAGTCGCGCAGCGAGCAGGCCGAGGCGGACGGCGGCATCGCCGAGCGGCTCGCGATCCGCGCGGGCGACCGCGTGATGCGCACCAGAGTACGTGTACCGGACGCGGGCGAGGCGGTGATGCTGGCCACGTCGTGGAGCCGCTGGCCGTCACGGGCCGCACCCCGGTGATGCTCCCCGAGGAGGGCCCGCTCGGCGGCTGCGGCGTCGTCGAGCGCATGGCGGCCATCGACGTGATCGTGGACAACGTGACGGAGGAAGTGGCCGCCCGCTCCCGGCCTCGCCGAGGAGCTGAGCGCGCTCGGCGGCGTGCCCGGCCATGTCGTCCTCGTCATCCACCGCACCTTCTTCGCCTCGGGACGGCCGGTGGAGACGGCGGACGTCGTGGTGCCCGCGGACCGGTACCGCATCGCATACCACCTGCCGGTGATGTGACCGATAGGCGGACACCCGGTCCGTGGCGCGTGATCCGGAGTTAACCGGGATCCCCAACTCCCGTAACAGCCAGGCAATCCCGCGCTGCAACGACTTGTCATGCACGGCTCCTACCTTCCTCTGCGTACCGGCCGTACCGGTATACCGCTGACTGATGGACGAACGGGAAGCTCGACGATGACCGAGACCGCTCTGCCCACCGCCGATCCTGCCGCGCTCCCCGCCCCCGGCGCGGGCGCGCCGAAGCGCAGCTACGCCAAGCTCGCGGCGGACGAGTCCCGCGAGGACTCTCGCCGCGCTACGCCCCGCACTCCTACCGCCGCTGGTCGCCGACGATGGTCGCCTCCACGGCGCTCGGCGGCATCGCCTACCTCGCGGACTTCGCGATCGGCGCGTCCATCTGTCTTCACCTACGGGTTCACCTAGCGGTCTCGCCTCGCATCCGTGCGCGGCGACGATCATCTTCCTGACCGGCATCCCCATCGCCCGGGCGCCTGCGCGAAGTGCGGCTCTGGACATGGACCTCATCACCCGTGGCGCCGGCTTCGGCTACTTTGCTGGCTCGACGCTCACGTCGCTCATCTACGCCTCGTCTCACCTTCATCTGCTCGCGCTCGAAGGCTCGATCATGGCGCAGGCGATGCACGAGGTGGCCGGACTGCCGCTGCCCGTCGGGTACTTGCTGACCACGCTCATCGTCATCCCACCGTCTTCCGCATGCGCTCGCCAAGGTGCAGGCCTGGACGCGGCCGGTCTGGCCGATCGGTCTCGTGCTGCCCTTCGTGGTCCTGGCGTTCCACTCGCCGGGCATCGCGGGACTCCACCCGCCGGCGGCGCGGCACCGAGGGCGCGGGCAGCGGCTTCTCCTGGCTCGGCTTCGGCCTCGGCACCGGCGTCGCGCTCTCCTCATCGCGCAGATCGGCGAGCAGGCGGACTACCTCCGTCTTCATGCCGGCGAAGACGGAGCAGAACAGGAAGCGATGGAATCTGGCCGTTCTCGCGGCAGGCCCCGGCTGGGTGGTCATCGGCGCCGCGAAGCAACTCGGCGGCGCGCGCTCGCCTTCGTGGCGCTCGAAGCGGTCGGCAAGACGCACGCCCTGGAGCCCATCGCCCCGCAGGTCGAGGCGCTCAAGCCGTGGCTCGGCTCGGTGGCACTGCCCGCCGCCGCGCTCTTCGTCGTCGTGTCGCAGATCAAGATCAACGTCACGAACGCCTACAGCGGCTCGCTGAGCTGGTCGAACTTCTTCTCCCGGGTGACGCACAAGCACCCGGGCCGGGTCTGCGACATCTTCCTCAACCTCGCCATCGCGCTGACGCTGATGGAGATGAACATGTTCGCCGCGCTGAACAAGCTGCTCGGCTTCTACTCGAACGTGGGCATCGCCTGGATCGCCGCGGTCGCCGCCGACCTGGTCATCAACAAGCGCGCTGGAGCCCCAAGTACATCGAGTTCAAGCGGGCGTACCTGTACGCCGTGAACCCGGCCGGTTTCGGTTCGATGGTGATCGCGTCGACCGTCTCGATCCTCGCCTTCTTCGGGCTCTTCGGTGAGTACGCGGAGGCCTTCTCGACCTTCATCGCCGCCGGCCTCGCACTGATCCGTGCCCGCTCATCGCCTGGGCCACGAAGGGCAAGTACTACCTGGCCAGGCCGAATCCGGTGAACGGCGGACGCCGACGTCGAGGACATCACCGCGACCCACGCGTGCAGCGTCTGCGAGACGGCGTACGAACTCCCCGACATCGCCGACTGCCCCGTCCAGTCCGGGCCGATCTGCTCGCTGTGCTGTTCCCTCGACGCGGAGTGCGGCGACGTCCGCACGAAGCGGCCAACGGGCGAGCCGGTTCTGATGCCGATGCCGACGGTGCGGGTGAGCTGAACCGGTACCGCTGGGGGACAGGGGGCGCATCTATGCAGATGCGCCCCTCTGCGCGTCCCGGAGCGGAGCCGCCGATGGCTTGTTGCGTACCTCTTTGTGCCATTCCGTATCCGCTGCGTAAAGGTCAGGCGTAGGCTCGGGCATAGTGCGGATTGCGGTTTCCTCAGGATCAGGGGCGGGACGCGATGCGAGTCGGAGCCGGGGCGACAAGGAGGAGGGCGCGACGACTGACAGCACGACCACGCTTCGTGGCCTGCTCATCCGTGAGGACGACAACGGCAGCCGCTATCGCGTCGGCCGCTACGCGACGAAGGCGGAGGCCCAGCGCATCGCAGACAGTCTCGACGACGGACAGAGGGGGCGGCGCGCAGCGCCTCGATGAGGGCGGTGGCCGGGAGACGGGCGGGCACAAGCAGCTCTACTGGGTGGAGCGGCTCGCGCAGGGGCAGGTCCCGGGCAGAACGGCACCGTGCGCTGACGGAGTCGCGGCCCCCGGGTCGTACGCTCCGGCACATGACAGAACCGATCGAACCGTCGTGGTGGTCGCCGCCGCGCTGTACGACACCGACGGCCGGCTGCTCGCCGCGCGACGGAGTGCGCCCCCGAGCTCGCAGGCCGCTGGGAGCTGCCCGGCGGCAAGGTCGAGCCGGGCGAGGTCCCGGAGGACGCCCTCGTCCGCGAGCTGCGCGAGGAGCTGGGCGTCACGGCCGCTCCGGTGGCGCGCGTGCCGGGCGAGTGGCCGCTGAAGCCGGGTTATGTCCTGCGCGTATGGCGCTGTGACCTGCGCGCGCAGGGCACGCCGCGCCCGCTCCAGGACCACGACGAGCTGCGCTGGCTGGCTGCGGACGAGATCTGGTCGGTGGACCGGCTCGACCAGGACGTTCCCGCGGTGAAGGAGCGCCCTGGCGCGCACTGACCGCGCGCGCCGTCCCTACGCCGTCCGTGCCACCGCACCCCAGGAACACGCTGAACGCGATAGCTCACCACTGCGTCCGGGTATATCCCGATTAACCCTCTGAAACCGGACAGGAACCGGCCAGGAGATTCGGGCAGAGCGATGCACGGGCCAGGGAAGTGATCGGCGTGCTCCACACCGAAGGCGACTACGCCGAGCGCCTTCTGCCGACCCGACGGCCGTCCGTGCAAGGCGCGCGCCGCGGTCCGCGCACAGCTCGTCGCTGGCCTCGACGAGCTCGGCGACGTGACGGCACTGCTGGTCAGCGAGCTGGTCACCAACTCCCTGCGCTTCGCGTCCGGCCCCATCGGCGTCCGGCTCGTCCGCCCCGACGGCAGCCGGACGTGCTCCTCGTGGAGGTCTCCGACCCTCCCCGACCCGCCCTGCGCGCCCGCGCGGCGGACCCCGACGACGAGGGCGGCCGCGGACTGCAGCTCGTGGCCGGTGCCTCGCGCGCCGCTGGGGCACGAAACCGGGGAGCACGGGAGAGGCGGAGAAAACCGTGTGGTTCGAGCTGGCTCTACCGGGTGAGGAGAACCCTGCGGGGCCGGTGAGGCGTGCCGGGCCCGGTGCGCGGAGGCGGGTCAGGAGACCCGTGGCCGGTCGAGACACGAAGGAGCGAAGATACCAGGTGTAGAGACACCGGGTGTGGGCGCACCCGCACCTTGGGTACGAAACAGTCGGTCCCGGCGGGCAAAAAGGGTCGGGAGCGTGGTGTGATCGTGAACACCGTGTTGCGCGGCTCCGTAGTGCTGGATACTGCGGGCAGCCGCCCCGGTGACCGGCGCCGGACGCACGGTGAGCTGGAGGGACGATTCGCGTGAGCGAGATACCAGCGAAGGCCAGGTCAGTCCGGGGGCCCCTCGGGCGCGGCGGCGGCGCGGGGTGCGGGCCAGGCGCCGCAAGGCGGTAACGGGCCGAACGGCGAGGACGGCGGGCAGCCGGAGCAGACGGACATCTGGCGGTCGAGCCGCCCGGTTCGATCTACGACTACATCAAGGTCGCCTCCTTCTCCTCGGGTCCGACGGTCTGATCGACCAGTGGAGCAGGCGGGCCGCACAGCTCTTCGGCACGTCACGTCCGAGGACGCGGTGGGCAGGACATCGAGGCGTTCGTCCCGGCCGACCTGCGGGAGCGCGGCCACCGCAAGATGACGGAGATCCTGGACGGGCGCGAGTGGACGGGCGCCGTCCGTTCCGCATGCCGGCCGGCGAGGACGGCGGCGAGCCGCAGACCGGCGTCGCCGAGGTCTCACGCCATGCCGACGACCACGGAGTCCGGCGAGCGCGCCGCGGTCTGCATCGTCTCGTCGACGTGCGGACCCTGCGCAGCTTTATCGAGACCGACCTCGCTGCCTCTCAGGCAATTTTCGGCCAATCTCCCTTCGGCTTCCTGCTGTTCGACACCGATCTCAAGGTCGGCGGACCAGCCGCACGTTCACCTCGGTGTTCGGCGGCCAGGTCGACGACCGCGCGCGGCCACACCGTCCACGACTACCTGCCGCGCCACGGGGCGGACCGGGTGCAGGGCGCGCTGCGTCGGGTCCTGGAGACCGGCGACGCCGTCACCGACATGCAGCTCGTCGGGCCCGCGCCCGGCTCGAGCCGAGCGCCGCCTGCTGGTCCATCGACCTCTATCGCGTGCACAGCGGTTCAGCGGGCCGGCCGATCGGCATCGCCGGCCTCGCCACGGACGTGACGCGCCGGCACGCCGCCGCCCGCGAGGCCGCGCTGCGCCCGCCGCGGCCTCGCGCGCTCTGAACGAGGCGGGGGCCCGGATCGGCACTCCCTCGACCTGGAGACTGACCGCGCGGGCTCCTCGACGTCGTCGTCCCCGGCTTCTGCGACCTGGCCTCCGTCGACCTGTACCAGGGCCTGCTCGCCGGTGACGAGACCGCGCTGTTCAGCCACAGCCTCGCCGAGCGGCGGCGCCGAGCTGCGCCGCGTCGCCGCCGCCAGCGCCGTGGTGCCGACATCCCCTTCCTGGACCTGGGCGGCGAGGCCCCGGTGACCATGGGCGCGGTGCGCCGCTTCCGTTCAACTCGCCTGTGCGGACGCCCTGCGCACCGCCAGGCCGCAGCTGCTCCCCGCCGAACCGGGCGGCCTGGTGCAGTCCACGCTCGCCGTCCCGATGGTCGCGCACGACACGGTCGTGGGCCTCGTGCAGTTCTCCCGCACCAAGGGCGGCGAGCCGTTCAGCGACGGCGCTGACGGTCCCTCGCGGTGGAGCTGGCCGCGCGCGCCGCGGTCTGCATCGACTCGCCCGGCTGTACCGCCACTGCGAGCACGAGCGGGCCTGATACTCCAGCGGTCCCTGCTGCCGCCCGGTAGCGACCCCGAGGCGTCCGGCCTCGCATCGCCTGCCGCTACCTGCCGGGCAATGCGGCGACGGAGGTCGGCGGCGACTGGTTCGGCGTCATCGAACTCCCCGGCCACCGCACCGCGCTGGTCGTCGGCGACGTGATGGGCCGTGGACTGCGCGCCGCCGTCGCCATGGGCGAGCTCGCACCGCCGTCCGCACGTTGGCCCTGCTCGACCTCGAGCGGCGAGAGTGCTCAGCGCGCTGGACTGAGATCGCGCGCGGCCTCGGCACCCCGGCGGCGTGCAGCAGGCCACCCGCACCGCCCGCACCGCGAACTCCACCGGCGGCGAGGACCTCTCCGAGGTCTACCTCGCCACCTGTGTCTACGCGGTCTACGACGCCGTCACCCGGCGCTGCACGTTCGTTCGCCACGCGCGCCACCTGCCGCGTCCTCGTCGAACCCGGCGAGGGCGCCCTCTAGCTCGACGTTGCCGCCGGGGATGCCGCTCGGCGTCGCGAGCCGTTCGAGGAGGTCGAGGTCGAGCTGCGGAGGGCTCGCTGCTCGCCTCTACACGGACGGTCGTCGCGAGTCCCGCGACCATCCGCTGGACGAGGCGCTCTCGGCGTTCCGCAACGCGCTCGACGATCCGTCGCCGGCTTTGGAGGACGTCTGCGACCACGATCCTCAACACGCTCGACACGCACCACGGCGAGAGGACGACATCGCGCTGCTGATGGCTCGCGTCGCAGGGGCTAGCCGCCGAGCGAGAACGTCGGCGACTGGACGCCGCCGCGCGAGCCGAAGTCCGTGGGCGCGCCCGCGCAGCCGCGCGGGCGCAGCTGCTCAGCTGGGACCTCGAACTCGTCGACACCACGGAGCTGCTCGTCAGCGAGCTGGTCACGAACGCGCTGCGCTACGGCGAGGGCGACATCCGGCTGCGCCTCCGCTCGACCGCACGCTGGTGCGCGAGGTGTGGGACGCGCGGGGCTCGTGCAGCCGCGCGAGGCGCCGCGCCCGGGACACCGACGACGGGCGGGCGCGGCCGCAGCTCGTCGGACTGCTCAGCGCCGCCTGGGGCTCGCGCAGGACGCCGCGCGGCAAGACCGTCTGGTTCGAACTCCCGCTGCCGAACGGCGACTCGCTCGCGGACCGACGGAGGCGCTGCTCAGCCTGTTCTGGCCGGATCCTGCCCGCGGCCCTTTCGAGTGGCTGCCGGGCGTGCCGTGTGCGGGATCGGCCGGTGGCGATCGGAGGCGAGCATCGCCCGCATGGACACCGGCCTCCGGACATCGCCGTCTCGGTCATCGCCGCCGCCGCGCGGCGGTCCTCGCGGCGGTCGCCGCGCGCTGCGGCGATCCGCACCGGCTGGTGCCCGCCGTGGATGGCGGCGCGATCCAGCGCCCCGGCTGATGGGGCAGGGCGTCCTGCTGCTCGCCAGCTGCCTGGCGGTCCAGAGCGGTCGCCACCGTCGCCGGGTACGGGCGGCTGGCCGCCGCATCGCGGGGCTGGCGCTGCTGCTCGCCGGTCTCGGCCTCGTGGCCGCGGCGGAGCGCCCGCCCAGGACGCGACGGGCGCGCCCGTCACCGCTTGAGCGCGCGCGAGCCGTGCCTCGGTCTCCGCCGCGTCGCCGAGCGAGTCCAGCTGCTCGAACTGCGCGTCCAGCGACGACGCGGCCAGCTCCTGCTTGCCGAGCGCCTTCTGCCTCCTCGCGCCGTACCTTCTCCTCGAAGCGGCCAGACGTCGCTCGTCGGGCCGAGGACGTCGATGTTCCGGCCGCGTCCAGCATCTGGTTCTGCGCCTGCGCCGTCTTGGCGCGGGCCTCGCTGGTCGCGCTTCGAGCGGAGTTCGGTCAGCTTCACCTTCATCTGGTCGAGTCCGGCCTTCAGCTTGTCGACGACCTCGGTCTGCGCGCGGCGATCGTCGGCTCCGCGTCCCTGGCCTCCTTCTCGGCCTGCACTGCCGCCCAGGGCGACCTTCGCCAGGTTGTCGAACTTGTCGGCCTCCGCCGCGTTCCCGCCGGCGCGCAGTTCGTCCGCCTTCTTGCTGGCGGCCAGCGCGCTTGCCGCCCCACGTCGGCGGCCGCGTCACGTCCTCCTTGTGGTCCTGCTCCATCATCCGCAGATTGCCGATGGTGGTCGCCACCGCCTCCTCGGCCTCGATGTTGTTCGTGTAGTCGCGGATCAGCTGGTCGAGCATCTTCTGCGGATCCTCCGCACTGTCGAGCAGCGCGTTGATGTTCGCCTTCGCCAGCTGGGTGACTACGGCCGAGAATGGTCTGCTTCGTCATGGTGAAGTCCTTCGGTGCGTAAGTCCGGTCGGGGACCGGGGACGGGGTCATCGGGTGCTCAGAAACGTCCGCCGCCGCCCCTGCGGCCGCGGTCCCCCTCCGCCGAAGCTGCCGGGCCCGCCCCCGCCGAAGCCACCGCCGCCGAACCGCGCCGCCCATCCCGCGCCCTGCCCCGCGCAGCACCTCGCCGAGGATGATCCCGCCGAGCACCGCGCCGCCCATGCCCCACCGCCGCGTCCACCGCCACCGCCGTAGATTGCCGTACGAGCGCGCGTCCCGCTCGGCCAGCGACTGCGCCTGCCGGGCCAGCGGCATCGGCCTGCTGCGCCTCCGTGAGGGCCGCGGGTCGGACTCCTCGCTCGCCTGCGCGGTCGCCAGGCGGCGCTCGGCACGCGTGTGAGCCGGAGCGCGGGCCTCGCTGCCGACCGCGCCGCGGTGCGTCGTGATGAAGTCGGCCGCCGCGCCGGTGCTGCATGCGCGCCGCGAGCAGCGCCTGCCCGAGGAGCGAGCGGGCGCGCGCCGCGCCCGCCTCGCGCTCCGCGCCGCCGCGAGCGCCTCGCCGAGCGCCGCGTCCGCCTCTCCTCCACCCGGCGCAGCGCGTCGATCGGGTCGCTACGGTCCGGCGGCCAGCGCTGCGCACGTCGGCGACGACCGATCTCACGACACGTGCGATCCGGCCGCGCAGATCGCCGGTCGCGACGCCGCCCGTGGTGCCTTCGAGGAGACCGGTGCGGGCGTCCGCGGCGTCCGTCTCGGACTCGGTGAGCGCGCCGGGCGAGCTCCTCCTGGCCTCGGCGAGCTGCTACCGGCCAGCCGGTCGGTCGTCGCGCGACGAACGTGCCGGCCTGGTCGATGGCGCCCTCGGCGGCCCGCAGGAAGACGGCCGCCCTGCCGTTGTCGCCGGTGTCGACGGACTGCCGGGCCTGGTTGAGGTGGGTCGTCGCGAGCACCAGCCGGTCCTTCCTTGGCCTGCTCGACGTGGCCCGCGACGGACAGGAGCGCGGCGGGCGCGTACTGCGAGCCGAGCGCCGTCATGGTCCCCTGCGCGCTGCTGGTCCGCGCCGCGAGCTCGCCGGAACGCCCGCTCGGCGCCCGCCAGCGCCTCGGGCGCCGTCCGTTCCAGCGCCCGCAACCGGTCGAAGTCCTCGGCCTCCTGGTCAGCCTGCGCCCCGCCTCGGTGCAGCCCGGCCGACGATCTCGTCGAGCATCCGCCGCTTCGTCGCGTCGTCCTCGGGGAAGGCGTCGTCGAGCTGCTGGCGCAGCTTGAAGGCCGCCGTCAGCTCCGTCTGCGCGTAGGCGACCGCGGCGCGGAACGGCTCGACGGCCTCGTCCCCGAACTGGGCGGTGGCGAAGCCGAGTTCCTCGGTGCTGGTGCGGACCGCGTCGTCGGTCTCGACCAGCAGCCGTCTCGCCTGTTTGTCGAGCTCCGGCAGCGGGGTGAGCTGCGGTTTTCCCCAGCCCTGTGCACCCGCCCCGCCGCCGGGCGTGGTGCGGGTGCCCATGCGCCGCTTGCGCCGGGTGTACGCGTACGCGGCCAGGGCCCCGGCGCCGCCGACGGCGATCACGGGGAGCACCAGGTCGCCGGCGCCGCTCCCGCCGTTGCCGCTGTCCGCGCCCGGGTCGGCGGCGCCCGGCGTGATCGTCGGGGAGGGCACCGGGCGGCCCGCGACGACGGCGCCGATGCCGTGCGCGGCGCCGATCGCGGCGCCCGCCCAGTCGTTCTTGCGCAGGGCGGGCTCCACCGCGGTCCCCGCGATCTCCTGGATCTGGGCGTCGGTGAGCCGCGAGTCCTGGTCGACGGAGAACGCGTACTGCCGGTCGTGCGTGGCGACGGCGAGCAGGACGTCGTTGAGACCGAGGCCGTTCTTGTCGGCGGTGCTGTTCGCCCAGTCCTGCGCGGAACGGCCGGAGAGGTCCCGCACGTAGGTCACGAAGAGCTGGATGCCACGCTCGTCGTCGAGCTCGGTGAGGGCGTCGGCGGTGACGTCCTCGCGGTCCCCGAGGGCGTCGACCTTGTCGGTGATCTGGCCGGTGCGGGAGAGGTGACCGGGTCGTCGGCGCGAGGCGGAGTCGGCGGGCAGCAGCAGCCAGAGCAGCGCCAGCAGCGCGGCTGCCGCCGTCCGCGCGGCTATCGGTGGCGGGGAACCGGCGGGCGTCGCAATTCGGAGCGTAGCGTCCGGATGGAAGGTGCCGCGACCGGGACGCCCCCACAGCGTCCGCGGCCGCGGCACCGGTCTTGGGTGCCGCTTCAGGAGCGGCTGAGATGGAGAAACGCTCCTTCGCCAGCAGCGGCCGCACCCGCGCGGCGAAGCCGCCGGTACGGAACGGGCGCTGCAGCAGGCCCGGGCTGAGCTGCTGCGCCAGCGCGGCGGCGACCATGCCCTGGTCGAGCGCGAGCACGAGTCGCTGACCCGGCCCGTCGTGACGTCCACCGAGTCCCGGAACCCGTACGTGTCGTCGTACGCGCCGAAGTCCGCGTCGAGCGCCTTCAGGTTGGCGACGGCCTCCCCGCGCGCGTGCGGCAGCGCGAGGAAGGAGGCGTGCGGGGTGACGACCCCGAGGGAGTTGTAGCCCTCCTCCTGCATGCCGATGGCGTCGACGCCGTACTCGCGGTAGCCGCCCGCCGGGATGTTGGCGGGGAGAAGCCCCAGTAGCCGTACCCCTCCTCCTGCAGGCCGTGCTCGATCTGGCTGCGCACGTACCGGTCGTGCGTGAGCCCCACGCGCGCGGGGACCACTCGGGCTCCGGCACGAACAGCGGCACCATCAGCGCCTCGAACATCGACCCGCCCCAGGTGGGGACGAGCTTGCGGCCGCGGTACGTGTAGTGGCCCTGCCGGACCCGGATGCCGTCCATGGCGACGTAGGAACCCTCGGGCTCCTGCTCCTGGCCCATGCCGGGCAGCAGGGTGCGGAAGAGGTGCCAGTAGTGGTCGGCCGGGATGCTGCCGTCGGCGATGCCCAGGTAACTGGCCATCCGGGGCTCGGTGTTGAGGGCGCCGTAGTGGTGGCCCGTCGGCTCGCCTCTCCCGGCTTGTCGGGCCAGAAGCCGCCGCGGAGCTGGCCGGGGCCCGCGACCGGGTCGGCCGCGTCGTACGGCGTGTAGTAGTACGACCAGTCGGCGCCGGCCAGCAGCTTCGCGACGCGCGGCCGCAGCGCGGGGGCGGCGTCCGCGGCGATCCGCAGGCCCGTGACGAGCCAGGCGTTGTCGACCGAGGAGAGGAACGGGCGGACCGGGTCACCGGTCGCCGGCCAGAGTGGTCAGCAGCGAACCGTCGTGCGCGTCGTACGCAGTTGAACCAGAACCCGTGCGCCCGCTCCAGCTTCTCGACCGCGGACACGGTCCTGGTCAGCTTCCGCTCCATCGCGTCGCGGGAGATGACGCCGAGCCCGCCCGCGGCGGCCGTCGCCCACAGCCCGCAGCCGATGTTCGTCGGGGAGGTCTGCACCGACGGGACCGGGTTGCCCGGGCCGCTGACGTCGATCTTGTCGGCGGCCAGACCGAACTCGGTCGTCATCGCCTCGATCGAGCGATACGTCGAGTGGAACCACTTGCGCAGCAGCGGTGTATCAGAGGTATGAGCGGAACGACGGAGCGACGAGACGGCGTCCGCCGGGGCACGGCCCCGGCGGACGGGGCAGCGCCCAGCGCGAGGGCGGCGCCGCCGGCGCCTGCGGCGGTGAGGAAGGTACGGCGATCCATGAAGGTCCTTCTCCGGAGGGGCTGATGTGAAGGGAAGTTCGTGGTGCTCGTGGGGGTGCGGGCGGGGCCGGCGGACGTCAGGGTCCGTCGGCCCCACCGTGCGCGCCTGTGAGTCAGGGGCCGCAGGCTCGCGGTGGCCGGAGCGCGGGGGTCAGGGTCCGCGGTTCCGTACGCCTCGGAGCGGCGTTCTGGCCTGTGCCGTTCCGGACGGTCGTGGGGTGGGTGCGGTCCCGGCTGCGCGGGCACCCACCGGAGGGCAGGCCGGCCGGAGGACCGGCCGGGGGTCAGAGGCGCGGCAGGGCCTTCTCGTGGCCCAGGCCGCCGAGCCAGACGCCCGCCCGCCTTGGGGGTGCGCTCGAAGGTCTCGGGGTCGACGGAGATGAGGCCGAAGGTCGCCTTGTAGGTGCCCCACTCGTAGCTGTCGAGGGCGCTCCAGGCCGAGGTAGCCGCGGACGTCGAGACCGTCGTCGAGACAGGCGGCGACGGCGTCGAGCGCCCCGCGTAGTAGTCGACGCGGCGGTCCTCGTCGCCGGTGGCGATCCGTTCTCGGTGACGATCAGGGGCACGTCGGGGCCGACCAGCTCGGCGGTGTGCCGCAGGGCGTACCCGACGGCGGCGGGGTAGTACTCCACTGCGTCAGGGTCCGCTCGGCGTCGGCCGGGGCCGGGATGGGACCGTCGGCGCCGATCTTCGTCCGGGTGTAGGACTGCACGCCGATCAGTCGTCGCCGCGGGCCGCCTCGATGAAGACGTCCTCGCGCGGCGCGCTGTAGGCGGCGGTGACGTCCTCGGCGCCCGGCAGCGCCTGGTAGACCTGGTTGGCTATCGTCCAGCCGACCTGGATCCCGGCGTCGATGGAGCGGACCGCCTTCACCGCGGCGTGGTGCGCGGCGATGACGGCATGCGCCGTCTCCTCGTCGGGGAAGGGCAGACCGGCGGGCGGAAGCCCTGGTCGCCGCGCTTGGCCAGCCCCGCCATCACGGCGATCATGTTCGCGCTCGTTGATGGTGCACACGTGGCGCACCCCGTCGGCGAAGATCGGCGCGCACTCCTCGACGTACCGCGCGAAGAGCTCCACGGCCCCGTCGGCGGTCCACCCGCCGAAGTCCTCGAGACCACTGGGGGACGGTGAAGTGGTGCAGCGTCACCATCGGCCGCAGCCCGCGGGCGACGGCGCCCTCCACCATCCGCCGGTAGTGCGCGATCTCGGCCACGCGAGAGTAGCCACGGACGGGCTCGATGCGGGCCCACTCGACGCTGAACCGGTAGTCGGTGAAGCCGAGTTCGGCCAGCAGGTCCATGTCCTGCTCCCAGCGGTGGTAGCTGTCGCAGGCGTCCAGGCTCGGCTCCTGGATCCCGGCCGCCGGGTCGTGCTCCTGCGCCACCAGTCGCTGTTGACGTTGTTGCCTCGATCTGGTGCGCGGCGGTGGAGGCGCCCCAGAGGAAGCCGTCCGGGAAGGGGGTCCAGGCGTGCGTCATCGTCAGCTCAGTCCTTCTGTGAAGCGTGTGGGAGCAAGTGGGGAGGGCCGTCCGGCGGCCGGTGCGCCGGGTGCGCCGCCTACTTCATGCCGGCGGTCGCGATGCCCTGGGTGAAGTGCCGCTGCAGGACCGCGAAGACGAGCAGCACGGGCAGGACGACGAGCAGCGAGCCCGCCATCAGCATGCCGTTGCCGCCGCCCACCGTGCGGTCCGGGTCGTTCGCGAAGGTCGCGAGCGCCACCGGGAGCGTGTACTTGTCGGGGTCGTTGGTCGCGATGAGCGGCCAGATGAAGTTGTTCCACGACCCGAGGAAGGTGAAGATCGTCAGCGTCGCGAGGGCGGGCTTGACCAGCGGAAGCACGATCCGCCAGAAGATGTACCACTCGCCGGCGCCGTCCATCGGGCCGCTTCCAGCAGCTCGTCGGGGATGGTCACCATGAACTGCCGCATCAGGAAGACCCGAAGGCCCCGGCCGCGAAGGGCAGGACGAGTCCGGCGTAGCTGTCCAGCAGGTTCAGCTTGTTCATCAGCACGTACAGCGGAAGGATCATGAGGCTGCGGCACCATCAGGGCGGCGAGCACCACGCCGAAGACCTTCGAGCGGCCGCTGAAGTTCAGCTTCGCCAGCGCATAGCCGAGCATCGAGCAGAACAGCAGATTGCATCACGGTCACGAGCACCGCGACGATCAGCGAGTTCAGGAAGTAGTAGCGCGGCATGTCGAGCTGGTCGAGCAGATCGGTGAAGTTCTGCAGGGTCCAGGTCGACGGGATCCACACCGGCGGGCTCGCGGTCAGGTCCTTCTTGGTCTTGAAGGCGCTGAGCGCCATCCACAGGAAGGGCGCGGACATGACCAGCAGCCCGAGCGAGGCGACCACGTGCAGCAGCGGCTTGCGGACGCGGCCCTCGCGGGGCGCGGGCCGTCCGGGACAGATGAGGGAGCGGGCGGGGGCGGTGGCCTGCTGAGTGCTCACTCGTGTTGTCCTTCATCAGTCGCAGCTGCAGCACCGTGATGCCCATGATCACCACGAACAGGACGTACGCCATGGCACTCGCGTAGCCCATGTGGAAGAAGTTGAAGCCCTCGCGGTACATGTCGAGCGACACCGTCAGCGTGGAGTCCGACGGCCCGCCCTGCGTCATCACGAACGGCTCCTCGAAGACGTTCAGATAGCCGATCGTGGTGATGACCGTGGCGCGGCAGCAGCGTCGGCCGCAGCAGCGGCATCGGTGATGCGCCGCAGCTCCTGCCAGGCGCTGGCGCCGTCCAGCCGGGCGGCCTCCCGGACCTCGGTCGGGATGGCCTGCAGACCGGCGATCATCAGGACCATGACGGTGCCCATGCTTGCGCCACACCGCCATCGCGATGAGGGACGGCATGGCCCAGGTCTCCGAGCCGAGGAAGTCCGGTGTGGAGAAGCCGAGTTCCGCGCCCAGTCCGGCGATCAGACCGTCCGACGGGTCGAGACACGAACCGCCAGACGATCGCCACGGCGACGATGGTCGTGACCACGGGGGCGTAGAAGCCGACGCGGAAGAAGGTGCGCGCCCGGTCGATGCCGTTGTTCAGCAGGATCGCCACTGAGCAGGCCGAGCACGATGGTCAGCGGCACCCCGACGACGACGAAGTAGGCGGTGCTGAACAGGGCCTTGAGGAACTTGTCGTCGCCGAACAGCTGGACGTAGCTGTCGAAGCCGACGAACTTGGCCTCCAGCGGCCGGGTGACGTTGCGCGTCCCGAAGTCGGTGAAGCTCATCAGGAGCGTCGCGACGATCGGGAAGAGCATGAAGACGCCGAACAGCACCAGGAAGGGGGTGGAGAACAGCCAGCCGGCCAGGTTCTGCTTCCCCATCGAGCGCTTCTTCCCGCGCCTCTCTGCTCGGGCCCGGGGGCCGGGGCCTGACGGCCCGGACCGCACGGGGGTGGGCCGCTCTGCTGCGGCACCGGGTGTCGTGGTGGACGACATGGTCTCGCCCCTTCGGACCGGTTGCTCGCGCGACGGTGCTGCTCGGCGCGGGCGATCGCGGGTGGTTACTTCACGAGGCTTTCGATCTCAGCCCTGGGCCTTGTCGAGCGCCGCCTCGCGCGGAGGACTTGCCCTGGGTGACCGACTCGATGGCCGAGTCGACCTTCGAGGTGATCTCCGTCCACTTGCTGGACCGGGAGACCTCCGCGACTCCATCTGGGCCTTCCAGACCTCATGTTCGGGTCGGTGGCGAGCTCGCCGGACTTCCAGGCGCTGACGTTGGCCGGGAGGTCCTTGGTCCGCTTGAACCAGTCGGCCTGGCCCTCGGTGCCCAGTGAGGTTCTTGACGAGCTCCTTCTGCGGCGGCCTTGTGCTCGCTGTCCGCGGAGATGGCCAGGCGGAGCCGCCGGCCATGGAGGCGGAGGATCTCGTCGGTGGGGACGTTCGCGACGCCCCACTTGCCCTTGAGGTCCGGGTAGTTGTCGTCGATCAGGCCCATCATCCAGGGGCCGCCGAAGAACATCGGGACGGAGCCCGAGTTGAAGTCCTTCGTCACGCCGTAGCCGGGGGCGACGGACTCTCGCTCAGACCCTTCTTGAAGTAACTGCCGTAGTTCTCCAGGGCCTTGACGGCGGTCGGGTCTGTTGACGACGGCCTTGCCGTCCTGCTGACGATCTCGCCGCCGGCCGAGTACAGGAACTGGTAGAAGCTCTGCACCGTGTCCAGGTTCTTCGGCTGGATGGACAGGCCCCACTCGGTGCCGGCCTTCTTCTGGTACGCGGTGGCGGCCTGCTGCAGCTCGGCCATCGTGGCCGGGGCCTTCTCGATGCCGGCCTTCTTGGCGAGGTCGGTGCGGTAGAAGAGGACGCGGGTGTCGACGTACCACGGCACGCCGTAGGTCTTGCCGTCGACCGTGCCCTGGTCCCAGCCCGCCGGGAAGTAGTCCTTCTCGTCGAGAAGACCTTGGTGTCGACCGGCTCCAGGGCGCCCATGTCGGCGAACTCGCCCATGTAGCTCCCGCCCATCTGCATGACGTCGGGAGCTTGCCCGCCGCGGCGGCGGACACCAGCTTCTGGTGGCGACGTCCCAGCCGATGGGGGTGACCTTGACCGTGATGTTCGTTGGCCTTCTCGTAGACCTTGGCGACGTCCCGAGCTTCTCGCCCTCGGTCCCCATCGCCCACACGGTGAGGGTCTGCGTCTTGTCGGCGGCCACGCCACTGCCGCCGGAGCCGCCGCACGCGGTGAGAGTGAGCGCCGCCGCGGCTGCGATGGCGACCGAAGCGATTCTGGCGTTGCGGTGCATGGACGGCTCCTCCTTGAGCACTTCCTGATGCATGCGCTGCCGTAAGCGCATACATCACTCTGCGCAGGTCCCCGATGTGGCAAGAGGGGTCTTGGTCACACTCCCGTAACGCGGGGTGCCATCCCAGGTCGCAACGTGCCCGGGCGAATCGCCAAGACGTTTGCGAACCGAAAGTATCTGATTCTGCCCTGACTCGGTGCGGTCCACTTCGGGAAGTGGTCCGCCGGTGCGTGCCAGGTCAGACGCGCGCGACATGATCCACCGGGTATGTCTAAGGTCACGCGCATGACATCGACGCTCGTGCACGACTTCCCGTTCGACCGTCCTACGGGCGGACCCTCGACGATCTGCTCCAGCATCCCGGGCCCCCGGTGCGCCCGAGGACTTCGACGACTTCTGGCGCGCGCAGTACCGGGCGGCGCTCGAGGTGGCGCCCGAGCCGCAGGTCGGACGGCTCGTCGAGGAGCGCGACGTGCGGGTCTTCGAGGTGTCGCACGCGTCCGTGGGCGGCGTCCGGGTGGGCGGCTGGCTGGTGCCGCCCGCGGAGGGGCCGGCCGAGCACGGCCGTCATAGGCCACGGGTACGGGGGACGGGACGCGGTCGGGCCCGAGGTGCCAGCTGCCGACGCCGCGGTCCGCGGCGATCCTGCCCTGCGTACGGGGCATGGGGGAGCGGACCCTGCTTCCCGGCGTGCCGTCCGTGTCGGGCGAGCACGTGCTGCACGGGATCGAGTCGCGGGAGTCGTACGTCATCGGGGTGCGTCGCCGATCTGTGGACGGCGGCGACGGCGCTGCTCGAACTCGTCCCCGAACTGGGGGAGTCGGCGGACGGCGGGCCCCGCCTCGGCTACCTCGGCGAGAGCTTCGGGAGTGGGCTCGGGGCGCTCGCGCTGCCGTGGGACGAGCGGTTCGCGGCGGGGCAGTTGACGGTTCCGACGTTCGGCAACCATCCGCTGCGGCTGACGCTGAGATGACCGGGAGCGGGGCGGCGTGCGGCGTCATCACGCCACGCATCCCGAAGTCGTCGACGTGCTCCGGTACTTCGACGCGGCGACGGCGGCGACGCGGGTGCGGGTGCCCACGCTGGTGGCGGCGGCCCTGTTCGACCGTCCGTGCCGCCGCCCGGGCAGTTCGCGGTGTTCAACGGGCTGGGGACGGGCGTGAGCTTCACGTTCCGAGGCGGGGCACTTCGAGTGGGGCGGGCTGACGCGGAGCGTAATCGGCTGGACGCGGCTGTGCGGAAGTTCTTGGGCGGGTGCTGCTAGGCCGGCCGTCCTGGTTGGCCGGGACCGTGGCCGAGCTCCCGGGCGCTGCCCCGACCCCGCTCCTCAATCGCCGGAGGGGCTTCTCTGATCGGGGGTGTGGTTGGTTGGACGTTTCTGTTGGGCGGCCCCGGGGCTGAGCTCACGTGGCTGAGCTCCGGGGCGCTGCCCCGGGCCCGCTCTCAATCGCCCGAGGGGCTTGATCGGATCGAGCAGTCGGTTCTCCGGGGGCAGACGCGTACGAGACGGAGAGGGGACGGTCCGGGTATGTGCGCGCGCAGCAGCCTGGCCCCGGGTGACTGGTGCGGTCATCGGTCGACGGTTCGCGTGAGATGGCGAGCATCGGACATGCCCGGGCGGCCCGGACCCGACCACGCACCTGTCGGGACCGGCGATCAGCCGCCACGCAGCCCCGCGACGGCCACCTCCACTCCTCGCGCGAGAACCCCACTGCCCGCACCCGGCGACCAGCGCCGCAGCCAATCAGCCGCGCCCCCGTATCAAGCCCTCCCTCCGGCGATTGAGGAGCAGGGCCCGCCGGGGGCAGCGCCCGACCCCCACTCGCAGCAACCGAAACTAAACCGCCACCCCACACCCACAACTACCCCGCCGCACCACGGACACCGAAGCATCATCGACACCGGGTCGCCCCCGTGAGCCCGGTGAGGCGGCGGACCAGGAGTTCCACCGCCTCCTCGCCCATCCGCCGCATCGGCTGCCGCACAGTGGTGAGCGCCGGCCGCACCAGACGACTGAGGGCGATGCCGTCGAAACCGGTGACGGCGACGTCCTCCGGGACGCGTGTACGCCCGCCGTTCCAGGGTGTGCAGCGCTCCGACCGCCATCTGTCATTGGCGAAGAGCAGCGCTCCGGGCGCTCCCCGGCCCGGTCGAGCAGGGCGTCGGCCGCCCGCGCCCTCCGCCTGGGTCATCATCCCGACCCGCAGGTCCGGCTCGGGGCCACCTCGATGCCCGCGGCCCGGCACGCCTCCACGTACCCCGGAAGCGCGCCTCGACGTCCGGCTGACTCCTCCGCGGAGCCGACGTACGCGAGCCGCCGCAGCCCGTGGTCCTCGATGAGGTGCCGGGTCAGCTCGCGCTGGCCGTCGGCGTTCGCGACCTCGATGTGGTCGAGGTGATCGAGGTGGTCGCTCTCCCGCGGCCCCGCCAGCATCACCACCGGCTGCCGCCGCGAGATGACCTCCAGCTCCTCCGTGGGGACGGTCCGGGCGAGCACCGCGAACCCGTCGACCCGCCCGGCCACCTTCGCCACCAGGCTCTCCGGCCCGCCCTTCAGGGACGCCGCGATGAGCAGCGCGTACCGCGGCGGCGCGCGGCGCGCTCCATGCCGCGGATGATCTGGTCGGAGTAGAGCATCGCGGCGTCGTCGTCCGCCCGTCGCCCCGGTCGCTCCCGGCCTCCGCTCGGACCCTGGCGTCCGGGTCGGAGTAGTCGAAGCGCTGCGCCGAGCACGCCGGTGGAGCGGCTGGCGAGGCCGCGGGCGTTGCCGCTGCGCGCACGTAGCGCCGAGCTCGCGGGCGGCGGCCAGGACCCGTTCGCGGGTCTGGGCGCGGACCGAGTCGGGGTTGCGGTAGACCCGGAGACGGTGGCGATGGAGACGCCGCGGATCGTTCGGCGACGTCGTACACCGTGGGGCTGTGCTCACTGGGTGGTACCCCGAGTCTGCGGTCAGCGGATGCGAGCGGACGCCGGCGCATGGGCGCAGGCGAAGGAACGCACGTGGATGTCAGTGAATGAAAGCGCATTCACTCTAGGTCGGTACCCTCGACGTGAGCAAGGTCAGGCCCCACCGGCTCAGGCCCCACCGGCTCAGGCTCACTCGGCTCAGGCCCCACCGGCTCAGGTCCCACCGGGTCAGGGCCACAGCAGCAGTCTGGCCAGCTCGCCGGTGCGTCCTGGTCGCCGGGGCGCATGCCCGACTCCGTGCTGTTCTTCCACGTCATGGAGACGACCGTGCCGCCGTCGCCGACCGTCACCTTCGAACCGGCGAACCGCTCGCCCGCCGCCGTCTCTCCCGCGGAGCTTGCCGGCCACCTTCTCCGCGGCCGCCGCGGACGGGGTCACGACGCAGGGCGTCTCCGTCGGGGCGGCGGCGGTCTTCGCGCGGCTGCCGATGCCGAGCAGGGTGACGCCCTGCTTGCGGTACGCGGCGCGCTTCCGTACAGGGACGCCCGCACACGTCGTCGCCCAGGCAGTCGACGGCCTTCCGATACGCGGCGTCGTCCGTCACGGCGCGGTCCGGCGGGTCGAGCGGGAGCGGGACCGCGTCGTCGGTCAGCTTCGTGGTGCGTGCCGAGCCGGACACGTCGACGTCGGCCTGCCCCTTCTTGCGCAGCCGGACGGCGCCGTCGTCGTCCGTCGCCCGGTAGCCGCGCTTCGTCATCGCGGCGCGCACCGCGGCCACGTCGAAGTCGCCGGTGAGCCGCTGGCCGTGGCCATTGCTCAGCAGGAGCGAGGTCGCCACGTCCTTCCGTCGAAGCCGTAGGAGGGCCGCACGCGCATCGGCGGTGTAGGGACGGCCGGTCAGCTCGATGATCCCGTAGCCGTCCAGCGACCGGTACACCTTCCTGCCCGTGCCGACGAGCCGGCGCGCTGCCGTGACGTCCGTGTATGTGACGACCTGCCCGGCCGCCGACGGGGGCACCGCGGACAGCGCCGCCGTCAGCCCCCGCCCGCCGCCGTTCTCCGAGTCGTCCCCGGCGCCGCACGACACACGCTCTCCGTGCCCAGCACTCCGACGAGCACCGGCACCACGTACCTCAGGGTCACCATCCGCATGCGCGGCAGTCTGGCACGCGGGCATGACAAGGGGGCCGGGGACGGTCCTACTCGCTTGCGGCGCCTGATCTTGTTGCCCAGCCAGACCACCGGGTCGTGCCTTCCGGTCGGCGGCCCGCTCCTGAGGGGGATCAGCGCGTTGTCCGTGATCTTGATGCCCTCCGGGCAGACCTCCGTGCAGCACTTGGTGATGTTGCAGTAGCCGAGGCCGTGCTCGTCCTGCGCCGTGGTCTTGCGGTCGAGGCCGGAGTCGGCCGCGGCGTCCAGCGGATGCATGTCGAGCTCCGCGACCCGCATCAGGAACCGCGGACCGGCGAACGCGGCTTGTTCTCCTCGTGGTCACGCACCACGTGGCAGGTGTCCTGGCACAGGAAGCACTCGATGCACTTGCGGAACTCCTGCGACCGGTCGACGTCCTCCTGCATCATCCGGTACTCGCCCGGCCCGACCCCCTGCGGCGGCACGAAGGCGGCACCTCGCGGGCCTTCGTGTAGTTGAACCCGACGTCGGTGACGAGGTCCCGGACGACGGGGAACGCGCGCAGCGGCGTCACCGTGATGACGTCCTCCCGGCCGAACACCGACATCCGGGTCAGTGCACATCAGGCGCGGCCGCCGTTGATCTCGGCCGAGCACGAACCGCACTCTGCCCGCCTTGCAGTTCCAGCGGACCGCCAGGTCGGGGGCCTGCGTCGCCTGCAGCCTGTGGATGATGTCGAGGACGACCTCGCCCTCGTTCACCTCGACCTCGAAGTCCTCGAGGCCGCCGCCGCCGACGTCACCCCGCCACACCCTGAAGTGCGCCTCGTACGCGCTCGCGGTCGCGGTCACTCGAAAAGCTCCTCTTCGGCCAGGTACTTCACCAGCTCCTCCTTCTCGAAGAGGGCGAGCAGGTCGGGGCGGATGGGCTCGGTGGTCTCCCGGCGCAGGCTGATCTGACCGCGCACCGGATCCGTGGCCGCCAACCCGCCCGTGGGGTCCCGGAGTTGGCACAGCAGATTGATCCGGCGCCAGTCCCGGTCCATCGCCCCGTGGTCCTCCCGGGTGTGGCCGCCGCGGGACTCCGTGCGCTCCAGGGCGGCGCGCGCGACGCACTCGCTGACCAGCGGCATGTTGCGCAGGTCGAGCGCGAGGTGCCAGCCGGGTTGAATCTGCCGGTGCCCTCGACCCCGGCCCGCCGCGCCCGCACCCGCAGGTCCGCGAGCTTGCGCAGCGCCTCCTCCATCTCGGCCTCGCGGCGGATGATGCCGACCAGGTCGTTCATGGTCTGCTGGAGTTCCTGGTGCAGCGTGTACGGGCTTTCGGGGACGGTGCCCTCCTCCCGGGCCCTCGGCCGAGAAGGGGCGCAGCGCCTCGGCCGCCGCGGTGTCGATCTGCAGCCGGACACGGCCGGCCGGTCGGCTCGCCGCGGCGGCGTGCGTCGCCGCGTGCAGCCCGGCCCGCCGGCCGAACACCAGCAGGTCCGAGAGGGAGTTGCCGCCGAGCCGGTTGGAGCCGTGCATCCCGCCGGCCACCTCGCCGGCCGCGAAGAGCCTCGGGACGCCGCGGGCGGCGGCGGTGTCCGAGTCGACCGCGATGCCGCCCATCACGTAGCGGCAGGTCGGCCGACCTCCATGGCCTCGGCCGTGATGTCGACGTCCGCCAGCTCCTGAACTGGTGGTACATGGACGGCAGCCGGCGCCGGATCACCTCGGCCGGCATCCTGCGTCGACACGTCGAGGAACACCCGCCGTGCGGCGATCCGCGCCCGGCCTTCACCTCGGCGTTGATGGCCCGGGCGACCTCGTCGCGGGGCAGCAGTTCGGGGGCCGCCGGTTGTGGTCCGGGTCGTCGTACCAGCGGTCGCCCTCGGCCTCCGACTCCGCGTACTTCTCCTTGAAGACGTCGGGGATGTAGTCGAACATGAACCGCTTGCCCTCGGAGTTCTTGAGCACTCCGCCGTCGCCGCGCACGGACTCGGTGACGAGGATGCCCTTCACCGACGGCGGCCAGACCATGCCGGTCGGATGGAACCGCACGAACTCCATGTTCAGCAGCGAGCCCCGGCGAGCAGCGCGAGCGCGTGCCCGTCGCCGGTGTACTCCCAGGAGTTCGACGTCACCTTGAAGGACTTCTGCCGATGCCGCCGGTGGCGAGGACGACGCTCGGCGCCTCCAGGACAGAAGAACCGTCCGCTCTCCCGCTCGTAGCAGAAGGCGCCGGAGACCTGGCCCTCGTCGTCCTTCAACACTCCGTGTGACGGTGCACTCCTGAAAGACCTTCAGGCGCGCCTCGTAGTCCCGAACTCCTTCTTGTCCTCCTGCTGCAGCGCCACGATCTTCTGCTGGAGCGTGCGGATGAGTTCGAGGCCGGTGCGGTCGCCGACGTGCGCGAGGCGCGGGTACCGTGTCCGCCGAAGTTGCGCTGCGAGATCCGCCCGTCCTTCGTCCGGTCGAAGAGGGCGCCCCAGGTCTCCAGCTCCCAGACGCGGTCGGTGCCTCGGTCGCGTGCAGCTCGGCCATCCGCCACTGGTTGAGGAACTTGCCGCCGCGCATCGTGTCGCGGAAGTGGACCTGCCAGTTGTCCCCGGAGTTCACGTTGCCCATGGCGGCCGCGATGCCGCCCTCCGCCATCACCGTATGGGCCTTGCCGAACAGGGACTTGCAGATCACGGCGGTACGAGCACCTGCTCGCGCGCCTCGATCGCCGCCCGCAGTCCGGCGCCACCGGCCTCCTCACCACGACAACATCCCACTGCTGCCGCTCCACCACAGTCATCAGAACAACCTCGATCGTCGAAGGCGCCGGACGCGACTCAGGTACACGTAGAGCCGGCGACCGCCACGCTCACCAACGAGGCCCAGGCGAGCAGCATGTGACGGGCGTTCAGCTTTGCCGACCCAGCCCCAGAGGCGATAGCGCACGGGTGTTTCGAGAAGTGCTTGAGCCGGCCGCCGATGATGTGCCGCATCGAGTGGCAGGAGATCGTGTACGCCTGATCAGCGTGATGTTGACCAGGAACACGAGCGTGCCGAGGCCCATGTGGCTCCCACTCGTAGTGCTCTGTCGCGTGAAGGCGAGCACGGTGTCGTACGTGAGGATGCAGGCCACGAGTACGGCGGCGTAGAAGCAAAGTACTCGTGGACGTTCTGCAGGATCAGCGGGAACTTCTGTCTCACCGCTGTACTTCTTGTGCGGCTCGGCCACCGCGCAGGCCGGCGGCGACGCCCAGAAGCCGCGGTAGTAGGCCCTTGCGGTAGTAGTAGCAGGTCAGCCGGAAGCCGAGCGGGAAGATCAGGATGAGCAGCGCGACAGGCCCCACCAGCTGCCGAAGATCTCCCAGTTGGGGCCGTGCCGCATGGGCTCGCAGTTCTCCGCGAGACACGGCGAGTAGAACGGGGACACGCACGGGGCCGCGTAGTAGTCCGCGTTCGCGAAGGCCCGCCACGTCGAGTACACGACGAAGGCGAACAGGCCCGCGGCGGTCGTGGCCGGGGCCAGCCACCAGCGGTCCGTGCGCAGATGGCGCGGCGATCGCGGCACGGGTCCGGCTTCGGACGCCGGTGCCGCTCTCGGTATGGGGTTCGGTACTGGTGGGTTCCGTGCCGGTGGCCAAGGAAGCCTCCGCTCGAAGCGACTCGCGTGGGTGTGCGTCAGGCGTGCCGGTCCGCGCGCCGAGCCCTCGTCGTCCGAGTCCGTCCAGCCAGGGAGCTGTCGTACGGGGTGTCGATCGTCACGAGGTTCTCGGTGCGGCGGGGGTGCTGTCTCGGCGGCGGCGGTCGCGCGCAGCAGGGCCACGCTCTCGCGCAGGTGGTCGGTGTCGGCGCGGACGCGGCGCAGTCCGCCGTCGAGCTGGGGCTGGATGCGGCCCACGGCTCGTGCGAGGTCGTCCACGCAGCGCTGAATGGCCGTCAGGTCGTCGTTCATGGACATGGCTTGCCCTCACTTCCGCTGGTGCGGCGGAGATGTCTCAGGCGCGCCTGCGAGTGTCGCGCGTCACATTGCCGTTTGTGAAGGGATCCGCGGATTGCTGAAGCGGGAAGTGCACGCCCCCGCTCCGCGCCTCCGGGCGGCCGGTTCTTCGTCCGCGGGCCCCGCCGCTGCTGCTCGCGCAGCTCCCGCGCGCCCTGATCGCCTGCCGTGTGGCGGCCGGTTCTTCGTCTGCGGGTCTCGTCGTGGTTGCTCGCGCAGTTCCCGCGCCCCTGAAACAGGCGCACTCCGTGCGCCGTCCCAGGGTCGCCGATGGGGCTGCGGCGAAGCCGCATGCCTCAGGGGCGCGGGGAACGGCGCGAGAAGCCCCACCGACCGCAGCCCGCGACGAAAGCCCCGCCCGGCAGACGCGGTCGGTCTTTGAGGGGCGCGGGGAACGGCGCGAGAAGCTCCCACCGACCCGCGGCCCGCGACGAATCACCAGTCCGGCAGACGCCCAGGGGCGCGGGGAACGGCGCGCGAAGCCCCACCGACCCGCAGCCCGCGACGAATCACCAGTCCGGCAGACGCCGTCGGTCTTTGAGGGGCGCGGGGAACTGCGCGAGGAGTCCCGTCGGCCCGCAGACGGAGTCTTAGAGCCGCGCCGGACAGCTTCCTTACATTGGGCTTCCTCGCACGAGTGTTGTGGGAGGCACGCCGGGATGCGTCGCGGGATCGTGGGAGCGATCCTTCAGTTGGCCGATGGATGTGATCAACGACATATACCGCCAAACGTGATCAACCGGCCAGCACCGGAGGTAGACGCCGAGATGCACCCAACCCCCAGGCGCCCAGGCGCAGCCGCCCGCTCGGCCGCGTTTCTCGTGAGCGGTGCCCTCGCCGTGACCGCCTCGCGGGTGCGGCGCCGACGACGAGTCCAGCACCCCTCCGCCGGCCAGGACATCGCTCCCGCCGCCCGCGCCCAGCTCAAGCGACGGCGGCACTCCTGCGGTGGGCGATCGACGCCGTGCCGCAGACGCTCAACGCCTCCAGGCCGACGCCGACGCGGGCACCGGCCGGATCACCGGCGCGGTCCTCCCGGCGATGTTCCGGCTCGACGCCCAGGGCCGGCCCCAGCGCGACGCCGACTACCTGGAGAAGGCCGAGGTCATCGAGACCGAGCCCAAGCAGGTCGTGCTGTACAAGCTGAACCAGCAGGCGGTGCGGAGCGACGGCCGGGAGATCGGCGCGCCGACTTCGCCGCCCAGTGGCGTGCCCTGTCCGGCAAGGACTCCGCGTACTGGACGGCCCAGCAACGCGGGCTACGACCGCATCGAGAAGATCGAGCGCGGCGCCGACGACCTCGAAGTAGCCGGGTCACGTTCTCCAAGCCGTACGCGGACTGGCGCGCCCTGTTCTCGCCGCTGTACCCCAAGCGACGTCATGGGGACGCCGGACAACTTCAACGAGGGCGCGCGCCGCAAGCTCAAGGTCACGCAGGGCCCGTTCGCCATCGACAGTAGGTCGACCGCGGCGACCAGCAGGTGCACCCTGGAGCGCAACCCGCGCTGGTGGGGCCTGCCCCGCCAAGTCTCGACAAGCTCGTCCTGAGCGCCGTCCCGCGCGCCCAGCGGGCCGCCGCGCTCGCCGCCGACAAGCTCGACCTGGCCGACCTCGACGCGGGCGGCGCCGACCGCATCGCGTACGCGGCCCTGCGACAAGAGGCGCCTCGGGCCCGCTCGCCCACGGCCCGGCGCGAACCTCACCCTCGGAGCAGGCGCTGCGCTCCTGGGCGATCGTGCACGGCGACGACGAGGAGGCCGCCGACGGGGAGATCGCCGCGCGCGAGAAGACCGCAAGGCGATCACAGAAGTACGCCGCGGAACAGGCGAACCTGCACGGCTTCCAGGTCCGCAAGTCCCTCGAACCGCCTACACCCAGCTCGCCCTGAACGGCTCCGAGGGCCCCCTCGCCGACGAGCGCGTGCGCCGCGCCGTCGCCCGCGCCCTGACCGCGACCCAGCTCGCCGAGTCCGTCCTCAAGCCGCTCGGCCTGCCGGTGCACACCGCCGACAACCACCTCGCCCTCTCGCCGGGCAGGACGGTTACACCGACAACAGCGACGCGCTCGGCGACCAGGACACGGCGGAGGCCCAGGCGCTGCGCTCGCCGAGGCGGGCTGGACGCCGGGCGGCCCGATCACGGAGAAGAAGAAGGAGAAGCCGAAGACGGCGGGCAGCGAGGCCGACCGCGACGCGGCGTCCGCGGAGGACTCCGACGACTCCGGCGGCGACTACGTCGTGGGCGAGGACGACCAGAAGCCCGCCGACCACGCGCCGCCGCCGCGTCGGCCCTCGAACCCGTCGCAGCCGCCCAGTACGCGGCGCTCCTGCACCAGGCCGACGCGCTGATGCTCGCGCGCCGCCGACAAGGAGAAGTCGCACTCCAAGAAGCGCGCCGAGAAGCGCGCCGAGAAGAAGGAGCACGCGGCCGAGGGGCTCAAGAGCGACGCCAAGCGGTACGCGAAGCAGGGCGGCGCCCCGGCGCGTACGCCCGAGCGGGCACGGCCGCTCCGGCCGGCGCCGCGGCTGGGCCGCTCGCCAAGGACGGCAGCCGCCGACGCTGCGCTTCGCTGCAGTCCGTCGGGACCGGGCGCCTGAGCAGCTGCGCACGGTCGCCGACCGGATCACGCGCATGCTGGAGAAGATCGGCATCCGCACGGACGCGTCATGAAGGTCGACGACGAGAGCTACTTCAAGGACCACATCGCGTCCCGGCCGGTACGACCTGGCGCTCTCACTCGTGGCTCCGCCTCGGCCTACCCGGCCACCGACGCCCGCCCCATCTACGCCAAGCCGATCCCGGCTCGCCGACTGGTTCGCTCACCGCCGAGCAGAACTACACCCGCGTCGGCACCGCACCACACCGACCAGCTCTTCGACCAGGCCATCGGCGGCGCCTTCTCGACGCCTGACGAGAGGAGCGGTCTGGTGAAGCACGCCGACGCCCGGATCTGTGGCCGCGGCCGGCTCCATCCCGCTCTACCAGCGGCCGAGCTGGTCGCCGCCCGGCCGGATCTGGCCAACGCCGGGGCCTTCGGGTTCCAGGAGCCGGAGGCCGAGGACATCGGCTACCTGAAGCCGCGAAGCCGTCCGCCGTCAGGGTCCCCGTCGACCGGCTCGTAGCTTCCGCGCGGAGGAGCCCGCATGCGGCCGCCTGACAGATCTTTAGCTGCAGATCGAGCTCGGTCTCCCTTGCCCGCCGGCTCCACCCGGCGGGCAAGGTTCGTTATACCCGTTGACCTGCGGTTTTTCCCTGCTGTGCGGCTCACCCCACCTCCCTGAGGAGCCTCGGCAGGCCCCCACCCGTCAAGCCACGTACCATGGGGTAAGGCCGTGGCGTGTCCAGCTCCGGCAGGGCGCGCGTATCACTGACGGTACGCGCAGCCGTCCACTCACTCCGGGAGTACGCCGCAATATGGCCACGCGCCACGTTACATCCGAAACGCGTCGCCATCGTCGCTGCTCACGTCGACCACGGCAAGACGACCATCGCTCGACGCCATGCTCAAGCAGGCCGGCTCCTTCGCCGCGCAGCACGCCGCCGAGTCGCTCGACGATCGCATGATGGACTCGAATGACCTGGAGCGTGAGAAGGGCATCACGATCCTGGCCAAGAACACGGCGGTCAAGTACCACCCGAAGGATGGCGCGCGACGTCATCACGATCAACATCATCGACACCCCGGGCCACGCCGACTTCGGTGGCGAGCGTCGAGCGCGGTCTGTCGATGGTCGACGCGGTGGTCCTGCTCGTGATCGCCTCCGAGGTCCGCTCCCGCAGACCGCTTCGTGCTCCGCAAGGCGCTCCAGCAGCAGCCTCCCGCTGATCCTCTGCAGTCAACAAGACGGACCGCCCGGACTCGCGGATCGACGAGGTCAGTCAACGAGACGTACGACCTCTTCTCCTCGACCTGGACGCGGACGAGGAGCAGATCGAGTTCCCGATCGTCTACGCGTGCGCCGTGACGGCATCGCGTCGCTGACCAAGCCGGCTCGACGGCACGTCCCTGGCGACTCCACCAACCTGGAGCCGTTCTTCTCCACGATCCTGGAGCACGTCCCGGCTCCGACGTACGACGAGAGGCCCCCCTCAGGCGCACGTCACGAACCTGGACGCCGACAACTTCCTCGGCCGCATCGCGCTGCTCGCGTCGAGCAGGGCGAGCTGCGCAAGGGCCAGACCGTCGCGTGGATCAAGCGCGACGGGACGATCCAGAACGTCCGCATCACCGAGCTGATGATGACCGAGGCGCTCACCCGCAAGCCCGCCGAGGTCGCGGGCGGTGACATCTGCGCCGCGTGCCGGCATCCCGGACATCATGATCGGCGAGACCCTGGCCGACACGGAGAACTCCGGTCGCGCTGCCGCTCATCACGGTGGACCAGCCGGCCATCTCCATGACCAGATCGCTGCCAACACCTCGCCGCTCGCTCGGCCGGTGGCACGGGCGAGGGCGCGGCCGCCAAGTCGGCCGTCAAGGACCGCAAGGTCACCGCCCGCCAGGTCAAGGACCGCCTGGACCGCGAGTCTGATCGGTAACGCTCCGCTCCGCGTCCTCGACACCGAGCGTCCCGACGCCTGGGAGGTCCAGGGCCGTGGTGACGCTCGCGCTCGCCACATCCTGGTGCCGAGCAGATGCGCCGCGAGGGCTTCGAGCTGACCATCGGCAAGCCGCAGGTGGTCACGCAGGAGATCGACGGCAAGACGCACGAGCCGGTCGAGCGCCTCACGGTCGACGTCCCCGAGGAGCACATGGGCGCGGTCACGCAGCTCATGGGCGTCCGCAAGGGCCGGATGGACAACATGTCGAACCACGGCTCCGGCTGGGTCCGCATGGAGTTCGTCGTCCCGTCCCGCGGCCTCATCGGCTTCCGTACGGAGTTCCTGACGAACACCCGTGGTACGGGCATCGCCCACTCCATCCACGAGGGCCACGAGCCGTGGTTCGGCACGCTGACGACCCGTAACAACGGCTCGCTGGTCGCCGACCGCGCCGGCGCCGTCACCGGGTTCGCGATGACGAACCTCCAGGAGCGCGGCGTGCTGTTCACCGAGCCCGGCACCGAGGTGTACGAGGGCATGATCGTCGGCGAGAACTCGCGCGCCGACGACATGGACGTGAACATCACCAAGGAGAAGAAGCTCACCAACATGCGCTCCGCCTCCGCCGACTCCTTCGAGGCGATCGTCCCGCCGCGCAAGCTCTCCCTGGAGCAGTCCCTGGAGTTCTGCCGCGACGACGAGTGCGTCGAGGTGACCCCGGAGGCCGTGCGCATCCGCAAGGTCGTCCTGGACCAGAAGGAGCGCGGCCGCTCGGCCTCGCGCGCCAAGCACAACTGACCCACAGGCAGTTGGGCCCGGTACCCCGAAAGGGGTGCCGGGCCCTTTGCGTTGCCGCTAACCTGCCGTTGTCTACGCGGGGTGAACGGGACGGGTCATGCGTCGCCCAACAAAGGGTCAAAAGCCGTCCCCGCGCAAGTGATTAAGTCCACCTCGGTGTCCGGTATCCGGGCGCGAGTGGTCGATAGATATGTAACACGTCCGTTTCGTGTCCCTCTATCTCAGATCCGTTTGTCCGGATTTTGGGAGATGTACGCATCAGGTGTGATCGAACCGAGACCAAAAGAGTGTGGTCGCGACAGCCCGGGTGGCTAATAGTTGACGGCGTAGAGCTCGGGTCAATGGGTCACGCGCTGTGGGGAGCGCCGACTCGCGAGCACACTGGGGCACTTACATCTTCGCCGTCAGGGGTGTCGGCCGGATGTCCTGTGCCTCCACTTGTAGTGAACAAAGTGGACTCATGAGGAGGAACCCATGCGAGGTGCCACAAGCGCCATATGGGTCGCGTCGTCCCCGATGACAGGTGTTGTAAGTCCCGCGGGTGCGCTCAGTCCCGCGGGCGAGGTAACGATCCAGCGTCGCGAACGCCCTTGACGGCTCGGCCTGTTGTCCGGCCGAGGCCGGCGGCAAGCCAGGGTTCCCCAGGGGTGGGTTCACCCCAGTCGTTGTTCCCCTCGCGCGCTTCGAATGACGTACGCCGTGCGATGGCCGTCGGACTCTTCTCCGTACCTCCGACGACCGCCAACACCTGTGAAATGGACGAATCATGACGAGTCCAATCGAGATTGAGGGCGCCGTTACCTCTTCCGCCTTGGACAAAGAGAGCGCGCCGCAGGGTGACGCCAAGGAGCCCAAGAAGCTGGAGGGGCGCAGCCCCGGCCAGCTGATGTGGCGCCGCTTCAAGCGGGACAAGACGGGCATCATCTCCGCCTTCGTCGTGCTGTTCTTCTTCCTGATAGCCGCGCTCGCGCCGGTCATCACGAAGCTGTACGGCAAGGACCCGTACACGTTCTACGGCCAGGACGACCCGACGCTCCTCAACGAGTTCAACCTGCCCGCCGGGCCCAACGGCGGCATGTCGCCCGAGCACTGGTTCGGCATCGACCCGAACTACGGGCGTGACGTCCTCGCGTACCTCCTGTACGGCATGCGGACGTCGCTGGGCACCGCGCTGCTGGCCACCATCGGCATGGTGTTCATCGGCATCGTCATCGGCCTGACGGCCGGTTACTTCGGCGGCAAGATCGACTACTGGCTCGGCCGGCTCATCGACTTCATGCTCGCCCTGCCCAACCAGCTCTTCATGGTGGCGGCCATGCCCGTCATCGTCACCGTGTTCGTGGCGCCCGACGAGGAGACGCCGACGATCGTCCGCTTCCTCGCCATCACCGGCGTCATGTGGCTGCTCACCTGGATGAGCCTCGCGCGACTGATCCGCGCCGTCACCCTCTCCCTGCGCGAGCGGGAGTTCGTGGAGGCCGCGAAGGTCGCGGGCGCCTCGCCCTGGCGGATCATCCGCAAGGAGCTGCTGCCCAACCTGGTCACCCCGATCATCGTCCAGGGCACGTATCTGCTCCCCAGCACCATCCTCTCGGTCGCCTTCCTCTCCTTCGTCGGCGTGGGTTACCAAGACCCCACCCCCGACTGGGGCCTGATGTTCGCCACCGCCGCGAACATCTACGAGCAGGACCCGACCTACATGTTCTTCCCGGGTGTCGCCATGGTCGTCTTCGTCGTGGCGTTCAACCTCCTCGGTGACTCGGTCCGGGACGCCTTCGATCCCAAGACCGGACGCTGATCCAGCGTCACCGCAGGGGGAAGCTGCCACCCGGGCGCCGGGACGACCAACCGGATGCGCCAGGCAGCACCAAAGGATCACTACTCACAGGCAGGTGGACTCAACTCCATGAGCATCCTTCGATCGCGCACGGCGCAGGCAACGGTCGCCGCGGCAGCCGTCGGCGCCCTCGCTCTGACCGGCTGCAGCAGTGGCAGCAAGGACAGCAACAAGCCCGCGGGCAAGTCCCAGGAAGAGGCCAAGGCCCAGGCCAAGCCGGTCGCCATGGGTACCGCCCAGGACTCGGTGGGTCCGGCCAAGCCGGTCGCCGGTGCCAAGAAGGGCGGCACCGTCCAGGTCTACCAGGAGGCGGACTTCTCGCACCTGGACCCGGGGCAGATCTACGTCTCGGACGCCGGCATGCTCTCCAAGCTCCTCTACCGTGGCCTGACCACGTACACGGAGAACGAGAAGGGCGACCAGACGGTCGTCGGTGACCTCGCGACCGACCCGGGCAAGTCCTCGGACGGCGGCAAGACCTGGACCTTCACGCTGAAGGACGGGATCAAGGACCAGAACGGCCACGTCATCACCTCGGCCGACATCCGTCACTCCATCGAGCGGCTCTACGACCCGTTCCTGACGGACGGTCCGACCTACATCCAGCAGTGGCTGTCGGGCGCGGGCACCAAGTACCGCGAGGCCTACAAGGGCCCGTACAAGGGCAAGCACCTGCCCAAGACGGTCCTGGACACGCCGGACGACAAGACCATCACGTTCCACTTCCTCGAGGCGCACACCGACGTGCCGCAGGCGCTCGCCATGGCCGCCTACTCCGTCGTGCCCGAGAAGACGGACACGAAGCAGAAGTACGACCAGGCGCCCGTCGCCACCGGTCCGTACAAGGTCGCGTCCTACAAGTCGGGCAAGTCGCTCTCCCTGGTCCGCAACGACAACTGGGACGAGAAGACCGACCCGCTGCGTCACGCCTACGTCGACGGCTGGAACATCGAGTTCAACCACGACAAGGCCGACCAGACGAAGACGATCCTGGCCGACCGCGGTGACGCGAAGAACGCGATCATGTTCACCGGTCAGGTCGACGCCACGCAGCTGCAGAAGATCACGTCCGACAAGGCCGTGATGAAGCGCACGATCCAGGGCTACGCCCCGTACGTGTGGCAGCTGAACTTCAACATGGACCGCGTCAAGGACAAGAAGATCCGTGACGCCATCTCCCTGGCGATGCCGGCCACCTCGGTCGCCCGCGCCGACGGCGGTGCCTACGGCGGTGACGCGGCCACGTCGCTGATGTCGCCCACCACCCCGGGCTACGACGCCAAGTACGACCCCTTCAACCGTGCGAAGAAGCCGAACGGCGACATCGAAGCGGCGAAGAAGCTCATCAAGGAGGCGGGCGCCGAGGGCAAGAAGCTCGTCTACGCGTACGCCAACACCCCGGTCCGTACCACCCAGGCGAACCTGATCATCAACAACCTGGAGAAGATCGGCCTCGACATCCAGAAGAAGGAAGTCGACCAGGCCACGTGGTACGAGCAGATGGGCAAGGTCAAGAACGGCTTTGACCTCTACATGACCGGTTGGGGCCAGGACTGGGCCGACGGCAACACCGTCTTCCCGCCCTCCTTCGACGGTGCGCAGATCCAGGACGGTGCGTCGAACTACTCGCACACCAACGACGAGCACGTGAACTCGGAGCTCGGCCGCATCCAGAAGATCGCGGACGCCGACCAGCGCGCTGCGGAGTACGCCAAGCTCTCGAAGTACATCTCCGAGAAGATCAACCCGGCTGCGCCGATCTACTACACCAAGGTGTTCCAGATCGCCGGTTCGAACGTGGGTGGCCTGCGCTACGGCCAGGTGGTCAGCTACACCGACCCGACCACGATCTACCTGAAGAAGTAAGCAGCTAAAGGCAGTTCCCAGGGGTGAGGGCGCGGCGGAGCCCTCACCCCCGGGCCGCCGGACCCCCTCCTGGCCTCCCACCGCCGCCGTCCTGAGAGCAGCTTTCTGCCATGCTTCGATTTCTCATACGCCGGGTGTCTGGCGCAGCACTCATCCTTCTGCTGATCAGCGCCTTCACGTTCTTCATGTACTTCGCCATCCCACAGGACCCGGCGACACTCGCGTGCGGCAAGAACTGCACCCCGGACGCGCTGGCGATCATCCACAAGAACCTCGGCCTCGACGACCCGGTGCCGGTGCAGTACTGGCATTACCTCTCCGGCATCTTCGTCGGACGGGACTTCGGTGTGGGGCACTGCGACGCGCCGTGCTTCGGCGTCTCGTTCCGGAACAACCAGATGGTGTGGGACACCATCATGGACCGCCTTCCGCTGACGCTCTCGCTCACCTTCGGCGGCCTCGTCGTCTTCCTGTTCGTCGGTCTCGGCG
Source organism: Streptomyces sp. KL116D (assembly GCF_030766975.1). NCBI lineage: Bacteria > Bacillati > Actinomycetota > Actinomycetes > Kitasatosporales > Streptomycetaceae > Streptomyces > Streptomyces sp. KL116D. Next base: position 59,677 of record NZ_JASERH010000067.1, read on the forward strand.
CCGGCCTCATGGCCGCCCGCTACCGCGGCACCTGGCTCGACAAGATCTTCAGCGGCGGCTCGCTGGTGCTCAGCTCGTTCCAGATCTACTTCCTCGGCCCGATCGTGCTCGGCATCTTCGTCTACAGCACCGGATGGCTGGACAAGCCCAAGTACGTACCCATCACGGAGGATCCCGCCGGCTGGTTCATGGGCCTGCTGATCCCCTGGATCGTGATGGCGACGATCTTCACGGCCAACTACACGCGTATGTCGCGCTCGTCGATGATCGAGCAGCTGCAGGAGGAACACGTCCGGGCCGCCAAGGCCAAGGGCATGAGCAGCCGCTACGTCTTCTACCGCTACGCGTGGCGCGGCTCGGTCATCCCGATCATCACCATCCTCGGCATGGACATCGGCGCCCTGCTCAGTGGTGGCATGGTCACCGAACTCACCTTCGGTCTCGCCGGGTTCGGCCGTCTGGCCCGTGACTCGGTCGTCCTGAAGGACCTGCCGGTGCTCATGGGCGTCATGATCATCAGCGCCGCCTTCATCATCATCTGCAACATCGTTGTGGACGCCATGTACGCCGTGGTCGACCCGCGCGTGCGTCTGTCCTAGGAGAACCCCGTGACCACACTCACCAAGACCGAGGACGCTCCGGCCCCGACCGGTTCCGACGCGTTCCTTTCGGTGCGCGACCTGCGGGTGCAGTTCTCCACCGAGGACGGCGCCGTCAAGGCGGTGGACGGGCTCTCCTTCGACCTGGAGCGCGGCAAGACGCTCGGCATCGTCGGCGAGTCGGGCTCCGGCAAGTCGGTCACCAACCTGACCGTGCTCGGCCTGCACAACCCGATGACCGCCACCATCGACGGCGAGATCGTCCTCGACGGCCAGGAGCTGCTCACCGCCTCGGAGAGCGAGATGGAGAAGCTCCGCGGCAACAAGATGGCGATGATCTTCCAGGACTCGCTCACCGCGCTCTCGCCGTACTACACCGTGGGCCGGCAGATCTCCGAGCCGTTCCGCAAGCACACCGGGGCCAGCAAGAAGGAGGCCCGGGACCGGGCCATCGAAATGCTCGGCAAGGTCGGCATCCCGCACCCGAAGCAGCGGGTCGACGACTACCCGCACCAGTTCTCCGGCGGCATGCGCCAGCGCGCCATGATCGCCATGTCGCTGGTGTGCAACCCGGAGCTGCTCATCGCGGACGAGCCGACCACCGCGCTCGACGTGACGGTGCAGGCGCAGATCCTCGACCTGCTCAAGGACCTGCAGCAGGAGTTCGGTTCGGCGATCATCATGATCACCCACGACCTGGGTGTGGTCGCGAACATGGCCGACGACATCCTCGTGATGTACGCCGGCCGCGCCGTCGAGCGCGGGTCCACCCGCCAGGTGCTCAAGACGCCCGAACACCCCTACACCTGGGGTCTGTTGAGCTCGATGCCGCGCCTCAACTCGGACGTCGACGAGCCGCTCCTGCCGATCCCCGGCTCGCCGCCCTCGCTGCTCAACCCGCCCTCGGGCTGCCCGTTCCACCCGCGCTGCGCCTTCACCGACAAGGTGACCGACGGCCGCTGCTCGGGCGAGCGTCCGGTGCTTCCGGCCGGCCGCGGCGCCGCCTGCCACCTGACGGCGGACCAGAAGCAGCAGGTGTTCATCGAGACGATTCAGCCCCGGCTGGGCTGAGCTGAAACCGGCGACTGGGGCATGACCATGAGCGACAACAAGAGCAACACCACCACGGCGGTCGCCGACGCGATCCCCGAGCAGCGGGACGGCGAGGCGGCTCCGCTGCTCTCGGTCCGCGGCCTGCAGAAGCACTTCCCGATCAAGGGCGGCTTCCCGATCCGGCGCACCGTCGGCGCGGTCAAGGCCGTCGACGGCGTCGACTTCGACGTCTTCCCCGGCGAGAGCCTGGGCCTGGTCGGCGAGTCCGGCTGCGGCAAGTCGACGACGGGCCGTCTGCTGACCCGCCTGTACGAGCCCACGCAGGGCACGATCACGTACAACGGCCAGGACATCAGCACGGCCAACCGGCGGCAGCTGGCGCCCATCAGGTCCGAGATCCAGATGATCTTCCAGGACCCGTACGCGTCGCTGAACCCGCGCCAGACGGTCGGCTCGATCATCTCCGGCCCGATGGAGATCAACGGCATCAACCCGCCCGGGGGCCGTGAGGCGCGGGTCCGCGAACTCCTGGAGATCGTGGGCCTCAACCCCGAGCACTACAACCGCTTCCCGCACGAGTTCTCCGGCGGTCAGCGCCAGCGCATCGGCGTCGCCCGTGCGGTGGCCCTGGAGCCGAAGCTGATCGTGGCGGACGAGCCGGTCTCGGCGCTCGACGTCTCCATCCAGGCCCAGGTGGTGAACCTTCTCCAGAAGGTCCAGCGGGAGATGGGCATCGCGTTCGTCTTCATCGCCCACGACCTGGCGATCGTGCGGCACTTCTCGCAGCGCGTCGCGGTCATGTACCTCGGCAAGATCGTCGAGATCGCCGACCGCGACTCGCTCTACAACCGGCCGCGCCACCCCTACACCCACGCGCTGATGTCGGCCGTCCCGGACGCCGACATCGACGCGGAGAAGAAGGAGCGCATCCGGCTGGAGGGTGACGTGCCCTCGCCCATCGCGCCGCCGTCCGGCTGCCGGTTCCGTACGCGGTGCTGGAAGGCGCAGGACAAGTGTGCGTCGGAGGAGCCGCCGCTCGTCCAGATCTCCGGCTCCAAGCCCGGTCACCTCACGGCGTGCCACTTCCCGGAGGAGCCGTCGGTGGAGGCCCGTGCCGAGGACATCGTCCTCGACCCGGCGCTGGTTGCCCTGGAGGGCGACCAGGACGACAAGTAGCCCCTACGCACGACACGGCCCGGCCCGGCCCCGGTGACTTCCACCGGGACCGGGCCGCGCCATTTCCGCCCGCGGGCCGGTGGGGGTTGTTCGCGCCGTTCCCCGCGCCCCTGACATACCGACTGCGTCTGCCGGGCCGGGCTTTCGTAGCCGACTAACGGCCGGTGGGGCTCCTCGCGCAGTTCCCCGCGCCCCTGGAGATGCGCACTTCGTGCGGCATCTCCCCGGGGGCCGGGGGAAGGCTGCGCGCAGCGCATGCCTTCCAGGGGCGCGGGGAACTGCGCGAGAAGCCCCCACCGGCCGGCAGCCAAAGTCGGGTTCTTCGGGGGCGCGGGGAACTGCGCGAGAAGCCCCACCGGCCCGCAGCCGGGATCGGGTTTTCAGGGGCGCGGGGAACTGCGCGAACAACCCCCACCGGCCCGCACCCGTCAACGCGGCAGCGCCTCGCACACGGTGATGATCTCCGGGGAGTCGGGGGCGAACGGTGACCCCGTCCAGTCGCCGTAGCGCGCGGTGACCGTGAATCCGGCCTCCGTGAGGAATCCGTCCAGCTCCCCCTCGGAGAGGAACCGCAACGTACTGCGGCTGACCTCCGCCCCGCCCCACCCCACCACGTCGTACGTCGTCGTGAACGTGACGGTCCGCCCGTCGAAGCCGCCCACGACGTCATGCGTCACCCGGACGTCCCCCACCCGGGCGGAGCCCCACCGCTCCCACGCCCGCGCCAGAGGATTCCGCGTCTCGAACGCGAACCGCCCCCCGGCACCGAGCACGTCCCGCACCGCGGCCAGCGACGCCCGGATCTCGTCGTCGTCCACCCACACCTGGAACGCGTGCCCGGTCATCACGACCAGGTCGAACCCGCCCGCCACCCGCGCGGAGCGCAGCGTCCCGCGCACCCACTCCACGTCCCCCCGCTCCCGGGCCACCGCCAGCATCCCCGCCGCCGGATCGAGCCCCACCAGCCGCCCGCCGTGCCCCTCCTCCCGGGCCCGGGCGAGCAGCGCCCCCGTCCCGCACCCCACGTCGAGCACGGACCCGGCGCCCCGCACCAGGTCCAGATAGAAGTCGTCGCAGGCGGCCCATGGATTGAGCGCGTCGTAGAGGCGGGCGAGTCGGGCGTCGGTGAAGGCGTGGTCGACCATCGGCCGATCGTCCCGCACGGCCCGCCCCCGCCGCGAGGCGTTTCCCGTAAGGCCGATCCCGGAGTGCGATATGCCCGGCTTGGGCCGATATTAAGGCGTACGTGTCACGTGAGCGGTACGAGTCGGTATGAGGAGGCACTCCATGCGTGGAGCCACGCACGTCAAATGGGCCGCGGCCGCGGCAGCCGTAGCCCTGACGGCGACGGCCTGTGGAGGCGGCAGCGACAGCGGTGGTGGCGGTGGTGGTGACGGTTCCGGAGTGGTGCGCTCCTCGTGGGGCGACCCGCAGAACCCCCTCGAGCCGGCCAACACCAACGAGGTGCAGGGCGGCAAGGTCCTCGACATGATCTTCCGCGGCCTGAAGCGGTACGACCCCAAGACGGGCGCCGCCAAGGACATGCTGGCGGAGAAGATCGAGACCTCCGACCAGATGAACTACACGATCACGGTCAAGGACGGCTGGACGTTCTCCAACGGCGAGAAGGTCACCGCGAAGTCCTTCGTGGACGCCTGGAACTACGGCGCGAGCCTGAAGAACAACCAGAAGAACGCCTACTTCTTCGGGTACATCGACGGCTACGACAAGGTGCACCCGGACTCCGGCAGCCAGAGCGCCGACACCCTCTCGGGCCTCAAGGTCACCGGGGACAACACCTTCACGGTCAAGCTCAACCAGAAGTTCTCCACCTGGCCCGACACCCTCGGCTACGCGGCCTTCGCCCCGCTGCCCAAGGCGTTCTTCGACGACCACGACGCCTGGGTGAGCAAGCCGGTCGGCAACGGCCCGTACACCGTGGACTCGTACCAAAAGGGCTCCCAGATGTCCCTGCGCAAGTGGGACGACTACCCGGGCGACGACAAGGCGGAGAACGGCGGCGTCGACCTCAAGGTCTACACCGACAACAACACCGCCTACACCGACCTGACCGCGGGCAACCTCGACCTCGTCGACGACGTGCCCGCCGCCCAGCTCAAGAACGTCCAGAACGACCTCGACGGCCGGTACATCAACACCCCGGCCGGCATCATCCAGACCCTCGCCTTCCCGTTCTACGACTCCGACTGGAACAAGGCGGACAGCGACAAGGTCCGCAAGGGCCTGTCCATGGCGATCAACCGCAAGCAGATCACCGAGACGATCTTCGCCAAGACCCGTACCCCCGCCACCGACTGGACCTCCCCGGTCCTCGGCGAGGAGGGCGGCTACAAGTCGGGCCTGTGCGGCGAGTTCTGCGACTACAACCCGACCGAGGCCAAGAAGCTGGTCCAGGAGGGCGGCGGGCTGCCCGGCGGCCAGGTGACGATCGGCTACAACGCCGACACCGGAAGCCACAAGGAGTGGGTCGACGCCGTCTGCAACTCCATCAACAACGCGCTCGGCAACGACAAGGCCTGCGTCGGCAGCCCCACCGGCACCTTCGCGGACTTCCGCAACAAGATCACCGACAAGAAGATGACGGGCCCGTTCCGCGCCGGCTGGCAGATGGACTACCCGCTCATCCAGAACTTCCTGCAGCCGCTGTACTACACCAACGCCTCGTCCAACGACGGCCACTGGTCCAACAAGGAGTTCGACTCCCTGGTCGACAAGGCCAACGCCGAGGCCGACACGGCCACCGCCGTGAAGACCTTCCAGCAGGCCCAGGAGGTCGTCCGGGACAACATGGCGGCCATCCCGCTCTGGTACCAGAACGGCAGCGCCGGCTACTCCGACAAGGTCTCGAACGTCGCGCTGAACCCGTTCAGCGTCCCGGTCTACAACGAGATCAAGGTCAACTGACGTCAGGAGAGCGGCAGTCCGCGCGCCCGACCGGCCCGGCTGCCGCTCTCACCGCTCGCTGAACCGGAACCGGAGTCCTCATGGGACGTTATGTGATCCGGCGCCTGCTGCAGATGATCCCGGTCTTCATCGGCGCGACGCTGCTGATCTTCCTCATGGTCAACGTGATGGGCGATCCCATCGCCGGCCTCTGCGGCGACAGGGCCTGCGACCCTGCCACGGAGGCCCAGCTCAAGAGCGAGTTCGGCCTCGACAAGCCGGTGTGGCAGCAATACCTGACGTACATGGGGAACGTCTTCACCGGGGACTTCGGCACCGCGTTCAACGGTCAGAAGGTCACCGAGCTGATGTCGACCGCGTTCCCGGTCACCATCCGCCTCACCATCGTGGCGATCCTCTTCGAGATCGTCGTCGGCATCTCGCTCGGCGTCATCACCGGTCTGCGCCGCGGGCGGCCCATCGACACGACGGTGCTGCTGCTGACCCTGGTCGTGATCTCCATCCCGACGTTCGTCACCGGTCTCGTGCTGCAGCTGCTGCTCGGCGTCGAGTGGGGCTGGATCAACCCGGCGGTGTCCACCGAGGCCCCGTTCAGCGAACTGATCGTGCCGGGCCTCGTCCTCGCCTCGGTCTCCCTCGCGTACGTGACCCGGCTGACCCGCACCTCGATCGCGGAGAACCGGCGCGCCGACTACGTCCGCACCGCCATCGCCAAGGGCCTGCCGCGGCGCCGGGTCATCACCCGGCACCTGCTGCGCAACTCGCTCATCCCGGTGGTCACCTTCATCGGCGCCGACGTCGGCGCCCTGATGGGCGGCGCGATCGTGACCGAGCGCATCTTCAACATCCACGGCGTCGGCTACCAGCTCTACCAGGGCATCCTCCGCCAGAACACCCAGACCGTGGTCGGCTTCGTGACGATCCTCGTGCTGGTGTTCCTCGCGGTGAACCTGATCGTCGACCTCCTGTACGCCGTACTCGACCCGAGGATCCGCTATGCCTGAACCCCAAGCGCCAGAGCCCTCGTCCTGGTCCGGCGGCGGGCGGGCACCGGAGGACGGGGCCATCGCGGCGACCGGCATGGGCGGCGCCATGGACCTCGCCACGAGCGAGGGCTCGACCGTGGCCGGTGCGCCCGGCGGCTCCGCGGGTGGCCCCGCCGGCAAGCCGCGCAGCCTGTGGTCGGACGCCTGGCGCGATCTGCGCCGCAACCCGATCTTCATCATCTCGGGCCTGATCATCCTGTTCCTGGCGGTCATCTCGATCTGGCCGCAGCTGATCGCCTCCGGCAACCCGCTCTCCTGCGACCTGTCCAAGGCCCAGCAGGGCTCCCAGCCCGGCCACCCCTTCGGCTTCGACGGCCAGGGCTGCGACGTCTACACCCGCACCGTGTACGGCGCCCGCAACTCCATCACCGTCGGCGTCTGCGCCACCGTGGGCGTGGCCATCCTCGGCTCCGTGCTCGGCGGGCTCGCCGGGTTCTTCGGCGGCGCCTGGGACGCGGTCCTCTCCCGGATCACCGACATCTTCTTCGCGATCCCCGTCGTCCTCGGCGGCCTGGTGCTCCTGTCGGTCGTCACCAGCAACACCGTCTGGCCGGTCATCGGCTTCATGGTGCTGCTCGGCTGGCCGCAGATCTCCCGGATCGCCCGCGGCTCGGTCATCACCGCCAAACAGAACGACTACGTGCAGGCGGCCCGCGCGCTCGGCGCCTCCAACTCCCGGATGCTGCTGCGCCACATCACGCCGAACGCGATCGCGCCGGTCATCGTCGTGGCGACCATCGCCCTCGGTACGTACATCGCCCTGGAGGCGACGCTCTCGTACCTCGGTGTCGGTCTGAAGCCGCCGGCCGTCAGCTGGGGCATCGACATCTCGGCGGCGTCCGCGTACATCCGCAACGCCCCGCACATGCTGCTCTGGCCGGCCGGCGCGCTCGCCCTCACCGTGCTCGCGTTCATCATGCTCGGCGACGCGGTGCGCGACGCCCTCGACCCGAAGCTGAGGTAGCGCCCATGCCGTTGCTCGAAGTACGCGATCTGCACGTCGAGTTCCGCACCCGGGAAGGCGTCGCCAAGGCCGTGAACGGGGTGAACTACACCGTCGACGAGGGGGAGACGCTCGCCGTGCTCGGTGAGTCCGGCTCCGGCAAGTCGGTCACCGCCCAGGCCATCATGGGCATCCTCGACGTCCCGCCCGGGAAGATTGCCGGCGGCGAGATCCTCTTCAAGGGCAGGGACCTGCTCAAGCTGAAGGAGGAGGAGCGCAGGAAGGTCCGCGGCGCCGAGATGGCGATGATCTTCCAGGACGCGCTGTCCTCCCTCAACCCCGTGCTCTCGGTCGGCGAGCAGATCGGTGAGCTCTTCGTCGTCCACAAGGGCATGTCGCGCAAGGACGGCAAGGCGAAGGCCGTCGAGCTGATGGACCGGGTCAGGATCCCGGCCGCGAAGGAGCGCGTCGGCCAGTACCCGCACCAGTTCTCCGGCGGCATGCGCCAGCGCATCATGATCGCGATGGCGCTCGCCCTCGAACCCGACCTCATCATCGCGGACGAGCCGACCACCGCCCTCGACGTCACGGTCCAGGCCCAGGTCATGGACCTGCTCGCGGAGCTCCAGCGCGAGCTCAACATGGGCCTGATCCTCATCACCCACGACCTGGGGGTCGTCGCGGACGTCGCCGACAAGATCGCCGTGATGTACGCGGGCCGCATCGTCGAGCAGGCCCCCGTGCACGAGATCTACAAGGCGCCCGCCCACCCGTACACCAAGGGCCTGCTCGAATCGATCCCGCGCCTCGACCAGAAGGGCCAGGAGCTCTTCGCCATCAAGGGCCTGCCGCCCAACCTCCTGAACATCCCGCCCGGCTGCGCCTTCAACCCGCGCTGCCCGATGGCCCAGGACGTCTGCCGGACCGACGTCCCGCCGCTCGCCGAGGTCTCACCGACGCGTCGCAGCGCTTGCCACTTCTGGAAGGAGACGCTCGATGCCTCCACACGGTGAGCACGTCAGCAAGGACGATCTGAAGCGCGAGGGCGAGATCGCCGAGCACCTCCTGCACAAGGCGCAGGCCGAGTCGTCGTACGCGAAGAACGGCTCCGCCTCCGGCCACGAACCGCTCCTGGAGGTGCGGGGGCTGGTCAAGCACTACCCCCTCACCCAGGGCATCCTCATCAGGAAGCAGGTCGGCGCGGTCAAGGCCGTCGACGGCGTGGACTTCGACCTCGGGCAGGGCGAGACGCTCGGCATCGTGGGGGAGTCCGGCTGCGGCAAGTCGACCGTCGCCAAGATGCTGGTGAACCTGGAGCGCCCCACGGCGGGCCAGATCAAGTACAAGGGCGAGGACATCACCCAGCTGTCCGGCCGCGCCCTCAAGGCCGTGCGCCGCAACATCCAGATGGTGTTCCAGGACCCGTACACGTCCCTCAACCCCCGGATGACGGTGGGCGACATCATCGGGGAGCCGTACGAGATCCACCCCGAGGTCGCGCCGAAGGGCGACCGCCGCAAGAAGGTCCAGGACCTGCTGGACGTGGTCGGCCTCAACCCCGAGTACATCAACCGCTATCCGCACCAGTTCTCCGGCGGCCAGCGCCAGCGCATCGGCATCGCCCGCGGCCTCGCGCTGCGCCCCGAGATCATCGTCGCCGACGAGCCGGTCTCCGCGCTCGACGTGTCGGTGCAGGCGCAGGTGGTGAACCTGCTGGAGCGCCTCCAGGACGAGTTCGACCTGTCCTACGTGTTCATCGCCCACGACCTGTCGATCGTGCGGCACATCTCCGACCGGGTCGGCGTCATGTACCTGGGACGCATCGTCGAGATCGGCTCCGACACCGAGATCTACGACCACCCGACGCACCCCTACACGCAGGCGCTGCTGTCCGCCGTCCCGGTGCCGGACCCGGACGCGCGCGAGCACCGGGAGCGGATCATCCTCGCCGGTGACGTCCCCTCGCCCGCGAACCCGCCGTCCGGCTGCCGCTTCCGCACCCGCTGCTGGAAGGCGCAGAAGCGGTGCGAGGAGGAGGTGCCGGAGCTGGCCGTCCCCGCGGTCTTCCGGATCGGCGAGGGCCCGACCCAGCACCCGTCCGCCTGCCACTTCGCCGAGGAGAAGCAGGTCGTGCCATCGGAATAGGGTCCGCGCGTGCCTTTACACGCAGGCAACTCACACGACCCGGCACCGATATACGAACGGGCCACAGTGAACAGCGTACGGCCGTGCGGGTGCCGTGGACCGGGGTCGGAGCGCGCCATGTCGCTCCGGCCCCGGTCGTTTTCCCGGACGGGCCTACAGCCCCAACGACCGCTTCAGGAAGTCCACTTGGAGCAGCAGCAGGTTCTCCGCGACCTGCTCCTGGGGCGTCATGTGCGTGACTCCCGACAGCGGCAGCACCTCGTGCGGGCGGCCGTCGGCGAGGAGCGCCGACGACAGCCTGAGGGCGTGCGCGACGACCACGTTGTCGTCGGCGAGACCGTGGACGATCAGCATCGGCCGGTGGGTGTCGGCGGCCTGGGCGAGGCCGTCGTCCGTCACCAGTGAACTCTTCGCGTACGTCTCCGGGGAGGTGCCCGGATCGCCCAGGTACCGCTCCGTGTAGTGGGTGTCGTAGAGCCGCCAGTCGGTGACCGGCGCCCCCGCGATCCCGGCGTGGAAGACGTCGGGCCGGCGCAGTACGGCGAGCGCCGAGAGGTAGCCGCCGTAGCTCCAGCCGCGCATCGCGACCTTGGCGAGGTCGAGCGGGAACCGGTCGGCGAGCGCGTGCAGGGCGGTGACCTGGTCGTCGAGCGTCAGCGTGAAGTCGCCGCGGATCGACTTCTCGCGGCCCGGCGAGATGCCCGGCGTGCCCCGGCCGTCCGCGACGATCACGGCGAAGCCCTGGTCGGCGAACCACTGCGAGGTCAGGTACGGGTTGTGGGCGGCCATCACGCGCTGCCCGTGCGGCCCGCCGTACGGGTCGAGGAGCACCGGCAGCGGGCCGTCCCCCTCCGCGTACGAGGACGGCAGCAGGACGGCGCACGGGATGCCCGCCGCCTCCGTCAGCGTGACCCGCGGCGCGATCAGCGGCCGTTCGGCGTGCGAGGCGACCTCGGCGACGTGCTTGCCGTCTCGCTCCACGCGGACCCGGGAGCCGGGGGAGTCCAGGGTCGCCGAGACGAGGACGGTGACGTCGCCCGAGCGGACCGCGGAGTGCACGCCGGGCTCGGTGGAGACGCGCTGCACGCCCAGTTCGTTGACGCGGTAGACGTGCACCTCGCCGGTCTCCGGGTCCTCGGCGTCGGCGCCCGCGGACGCCGAGATCAGCACGTCGCCCTCGCCCACGTCGAGGACCGCGCGGACGTGCAACTTGCGTCCGGTCAGCGGCCGTTCACCGACCGCGAGGACCCGCGCCCCGCCCTCGTCGGCGATCCGCACCAGCTGTCCGCTCGGCGACCAGGACGGCGCCCCGGGGAACAGCTCCAGCCACTGGTCGTCCTCGTCGGCGTGCACCATCCGGGTCGAGCCGTCCTCCGGGTCCACCGCCAGGTACAGCTCGCTGAGCTGGTCGCGGGCCTGCACGAGGATCAGCGGGGCGCCGTCCGCTGACCAGTGCACGCGGGCCAGGTAGGGGTAGGCGGTCCGGTTCCAGTTGATCTCGGTGCGCGAGCCGTCCAGGCCGTACGCGAACAGCCGCACCTCGGCGTTGGGCGTACCGGCCGCCGGGTAGGCGTTGCGGGCCGGCTCGCGGTCCGGGTGCGCCGGGTCGGCGATCCACCAGCGCCGTACGTCGGCGTCGTCGGCGCGGGCCACGAGCAGCCGGTCGGAGTCGGGCGACCACCAGAAGCCGCGGTAGCGGGACATCTCCTCGGCCGCGATGAACTCCGCGAGGCCGTACGTCACCGTCGCCGACTCCGGCTCGGCCAGCGCCCGGTCGTCCTCGCCCTCCGCGCCGACCACCCGCAGCGCACCCTGCGCGACGTAGGCGACGTGCCGGCCGTCGGGCGAGGGGCGCGGGTCGAGGACCGGCCCGGCGGCCGGGAGTTCACGCGCCGTACCGGCCCGCAGCTCCGCCGTGAACAGCCGCCCCGACAGCGCGAACGCGGCCAGCTCCACGGCGGCGTCCGTCGCATAGCCCACGACGCCCGCGCCGCCCTCCCGGCTGCGCTCGCGCCGGGCCCGCTCCTGCGCCGACAGGTCCTCCGACGCGCCGCCGAGCAGCGCGGCGGGGTCGGCGGCGAGCCGCTCCTGACCGCTCGTCACGTCGAGCACCCACAGCGCGTTCGCCCGGTCGGTGCCGGACGACGACCGCAGGAAGGCGACGCGCTCACCGTCCGGCGCGATCGTGAACGCCCGCGGCGCGCCCAGCGTGAAGCGCTGCGTTCGCGCGTGCTGACGAGGAAAGGAGTACGACTCGGTCACGCCGTCGGGCCCGGTGTCTGTTCCGCTCTCGGTGGTCATCCCCGAAGCCTAGGTCGCCCTGCGCCCCTCGTGCTCCCGGGCGCCGACTCATGTGCGGCAACGGATAGTTATGGTCCGTAGCGCCCACCGGGTACGACCCCGGCGACGGACCGGCAGCAGGCGGCCGACAGAACGGTCCCCGGCGCGGAGGGCTTCCCGACCATCACCGCGCCGAGGACCGACCCACCAGAAGAACTGGAAGGTGATGCGTGATGACCGTAACCCGGTGTGTGGATTCCCCCTCCGGGCCGTGGGCACACGGCGCGCGGGAGTGGCAGGTGGTCGTGATCACCGTGACGATCACCGTGGTTCTGCTCGCGTGCGCCGGGGTGGACCCCGCGTGGCCGGCCGCGGCGGCCGCTCTCGTCGGGGCGCTGACCGGGGCCGGGCGGCGGGGCTGAGGCACGGGCGCCCCTGGCCGCACGGCGGGGGCGCCATGCGCCCCCGCGCGCTCCTCGCCGCCCCCGGTGCTCCCTCGCGGCGCGTCATGCACCGCTGCGGATAGTTATGATTCGTAGCGCTGTGTGGGTAGGAATCCGTCGGCGACCGGATCACTTTGGAGGAGGGACCGCTGTGGCACTCTCGATCTCGGCCGTGGTGCTGTTCGCGATCATCGTCTTCATCCTGATCAAGAAGTCGGGGCTGAAGGCGGGGCACGCCGTCGTCTGTGTGCTGCTCGGCTTCTACCTGGCGAGTTCCTCCATCGCCCCCACCATCTCCGACCTGACGACGAACCTCGCGGACATGGTCGGCGGCATCAAGTTCTGACCCCGCGCGCCCGGCGCAGGGCCTGTCGTCGAACTCCCGTCTGCCCCGCGGGGCCGCCCCGCGGGCGACGACGGGAGTTCGACGACAGGCCCTAGTCTGGGCCCATGACGGAACTGCCCGGTCGGCGTCTGCTCCTCGTGCACGCGCACCCCGACGACGAGTCGATCAACAACGGCGCCACCATGGCGAAGTACGCCGCCGACGGCGCCCACGTCACGCTCGTGACCTGCACCCTCGGCGAAGAGGGCGAGGTCATTCCGGACGAACTCGCCCATCTCGCCCCGGACCGGGAGAACCTTCTCGGGCCGCACCGTATCGGTGAGTTGGCCGCCGCCATGAAGGAACTCGGCGTCGACGACCACCGCTTCCTCGGCGGCCCCGGCCGCTACCGCGACTCCGGGATGATGGGCGTCGAGCAGAACGACAGGCCCGGCGCCTTCTGGTCGGCCGACCTGGACGACGCCGCCGCCCACCTCGTCGCCGTGATCCGCGAGATCCGCCCGCAGGTCCTCGTCACGTACGACCCGGACGGCGGCTACGGCCACCCCGACCACATCCAGGCCCACCGCGTCGCCATGCGCGCCGCCGACCTGGCCGCCGAACCGGCCTTCCGGCGCGATCTCGGCGATCCGCACACGATCGCCAAGATCTACTGGAACCGGGTGCCCCGCACCATCGTCGAAGAACGGTTCCGGCAGCTCGCGGAGAAGCTCGACGCCACGCCCTTCGACGTCACCGCCGTCGTGTCCGACGTCCCGGGCGTCGTGGCCGACGAGCGGATCACCGCCGAGATCGACGGCCGGCCGTACGCCGAGCGGAAGGCGGCCGCGATGCGCGCACACGCCACCCAGGTCGACGTCCCGGCCGGACCCGGCGACCTCGCGGTCTTCGCGCTGTCGAACGGGCTCGCCCAGCCGCTGTTCGACGTCGAGTACTACGAGTTGGTGCGCGGCGAGCCCGGATCGGCGTACGAGAAGGACCTGTTCGACGGCGTCGAGGGTGGCGACGGCGGCGACGGGGCCAACGACGACCAGGGAGTGACGGTCCGATGAGCGGCGGGAAGAACGGGCGGGCCGCGGCGTCCGCCGGCAAGGGCGCGGCGCCCCAGCAGGTCGACCTGCCGTTCAGCTTCGGCGCGCCCACCGCGGGCCGGATCGCCGCGCTGCTCGTCCTCTTCGTGCTCGGCGCGCTGGTCGGCGCGGCGGGCGCACTGGCCCAAGGGGGCTGGTTCCCGGGCGGGTTGCTGCTCGCACTGCTCGGCGCGGCCGGGCTGTTCCACGGCGGCGCCCGGCTGACCGGCGGCAGATCCGGGGCGGTGGCACCCGCGGCGGGCTGGCTCGTCGCGGTCATCCTGCTCACCGCGAGCCGTCCCGAAGGTGACTTCCTGTTCGGTGCGGGACTCGGCTCCTACCTGTTCCTCCTCGGAGGGATGGCCGTGGCTGTGATCTGCGCCACCCTCGGCCTGACACGGCAACCACCCGCGTCCGCTGCCCGACTTGGGAAGTGACGTGACACTTTGACGGGCACTGCCGTGATCCCCGCGAGGGATTCACCATCCGTCACACAGTGACTTCCCGCGGCGGCCAGTATGGTGGTGCGCGCCGCCGAGCAGCCCGCGCGAGGTCGAGACGGGCGGCGGAGCCAACCGGGAGAACCTGCTTTGAGTCGTGAAACTGACAGTTCGTCCTCCGGGCCCCAGGGGCGCGGCGCTGCCGCCTACCCGTCGGGGACGCCTCCGTACGGAACGTCCGCGCAGGGCGCCACGTCCGGTGACGCCGACCCCGTGGGCCAGGTGCCCCCGGGCGACCAGGGCGCCCCGGACGCCCCCAAGACCGAGACGACGCTGACGACGCGGATCCGGATCAACATCCCCGGCTCGCGTCCGATCCCGCCGGTCGTGATGCGTACGCCGATGAGTGACGTCGACGGCAAGCCCG